>CBFGMX010000050.1:0-31504 GCA_965649955.1 uncultured bacterium | reverse complement strand
CTGCCAGCCGGATAAAATACGCCCAACAATCTCAATTCGTCTCCGCCAGTGTTCTCGACGCAATGCACCTGTCCGTGCGGAAGATAAACACACGAACCTGGTCCAACCGGCGTGCTGGCCTCGCCCGTCCAAACTCGTCCCGTCCCGCGCAGTATGAACAGCACTTCTTCATACTCATGAAAATGATCGGGCGCACGTCCCGGCGGAATCGATCCGACAAACTGCGTCACCTGCTCGCTGCCGATCTCGTGGTCCACCAACACGCGATACCAACGATCGCCCGTCGGGACCTCGCGTTGATCAGCCAACCTGACAACAGGCGATTTCTCCGTCGATTTCAGATCCGTAAAAACCAGGTTCACTGCACTCAACGGCACAATACCGCTTGAAGCACTCTCCGGACATTGCGAACTCACAAAACAGACCGTGTCTGGTCCAGGATTATCGACCATCAGCGTCTCACCAGGACGAAGATAAATGCCGGTCTGCGCCTGCACGCGGTGCGGACGCCCGTCGATAAACAAAGTGCAACGTTTCGGCTTCGCGGGATCGTCAAGATCCTCGAGCACATACAAAACTTCGTCAGACTCCTGGTTACGCAACGCCGGCGACAAGCCGACGCCAAATTCCAAAACACGCAGCGAGATCGCTTTCGCGCCCGTCGCCTTCCCCACCTGGTTCCAAATGGAGAGTGAACCTACAACATAGGGAGTGCCTTCGCGCATTGCTGACACGCGGCATCCTCCCACCAGATCTACGGCCATCTATTAGCTCCTAAGTTTTGCTGGTCGTCAGGTGGTGAGTGGTGTGTTCCGTGATAGACCCCTGTGGGTGTGTGCCTGGTCCCAACTCATTCGTCCGGGCCGGCGGAGTCTCGTATAAGCCACGATTCATGTCCAATGACGGTTGCGACATGGCGTCAAAGCCATCGCCGGGAAGTTTCTTGCGCGGCAACGTAAAGAGTAGTGCATTCATAATCATCCCGAGGCCGATAAAAAACGTGATTACCCACGGTATGATCAAAGGCAAACGGTCGAAGTCATTGATCGCCATTAACAGCACCGCAAGTCCCGGACCCAAACCGATACACGCCGTGATCACTCCATTCCGGATTCTACGCAAACGTTTCTCTTCAGGCGACTCGAGAAACTTCTCGAAAGACGGCAAAACATCTTCCGCCATTTTTTCGAGGTCCTTTGCCGACTTCAGCTCGCGAATTTTGTCTGCGACGGCCATGCCGATCTGTTCACGGGCCGAAACCGCTGAAGCTGTGATCGCGTCCGGTCGTTCAAGCGAGTTGCGCACCACCCGCAGATCAGTGCCGCAGGCACGACAGAATTGGCTCAGTTGTCGTTCTTCAGAACCGCAGGTTGGGCAGTACATGGTGGTTTAGCCTCCACTTACCGACGGCAGGATCGTGATTTCGCTGTTCTCCGGCAACTGCGTATTCAGCAGTTCTTTGCGACGAATGTTCTCGTCTTCGAGGAACACGTTAACGTGCCTGCGGACGTCGCCACGTTCGGTCAACACTCGATCCCGCAGGCCGGGATAGATCTGCCACAAACGCTCGAGCGCCTGGCCGACCGTCGACGGCGAAGCGTCGAGCTCGATCACGTGCTTGCCGCCGGTGAAATCGGTCAGGAAACCGGAGACGTTGATCGTGGTCACGGTAGAATTCCTTCAGGCACAAGCCACGGATGTATTTGAAGGGCCAACCGACCTGCCTGGACCGCTGGATCAGTCGCCGCGAGCTCACGCGCCTCTTCGATTGAAGCTACTTTGAAAACGAAAATGCCACGCAGCGTGCCTTTGTCGCCGAACGGTCCAGCCACGACCAGTTTTTTCATGTCCGCGAGCCGCTGAATGTTCTCGAGGTGCGCCTTTTGAATGGCTTCAGTCGCGGGTGTTTTCTCCGGCGTCCACTTGTCGCCGCGAACCAGAAACGCGAGATATGCGGTGGTGAGCTTAACCGGAAGCGTCACGTTCTTATTCATGACGTCTTCAGACCACCACGGGTGCAACTCCGGCACGAGATGCTCCGCAACCACGCTCGGATCGTCCGCTAGCCAGGCGCGCGCTTCATCCGCCGACTTCGTGCGAAAGATATAAACCGCGATAAGTTTGTCATCGTCCTTAACGCCGCCGGCGATCATCATCTTGCCCGATTGAAGCATCGAGTGAACGTACTCGTGGTGTTTCTGTTGCTGCTCCGGCGTGTGTTTGGCGGGCCACTTTGGTCCGCGCTTCATCAACGCCATCTGAAACTCCAGCATCTTGTGAGCTGGTTCCGCCGGCTTTTGTTGCGTTGGTTTTGTTTCCTGCGCGATGGCCACTTTGCCGCACAACAGGATTGCGAGTGTAAGTATCAAGATAGTTTTCATGTTTATTTCACCACTGAAGCTTTTACACAAACGACCGGCGGCAAACCTTCGGCAATCGACTGCCACGATTCACCCGCATTGTTGGACCCGAACAGTTTTCCGTTGCGCGTACCGAAGTACAGACCGGCCGGGTTGAGATCATCCGACGACATTCCGTCACGCAAGATCGTTTCGAACGCGTTCTCCTGCGGCAGTCCGTTCGTCAACGGCTCCCACGATCCACCCGCGTTGCGTGTGCGATAAACGCGCAACTTCGCTTCCGGCGTGCAGCGAAACTCATCCGATTCCAACGGAACGATGAACACTGAATCCGCATCATTCGGATCGCCCACCATCGCAAAACCAAAGTCGGACGGGACGCCATTTGCGATATCGGTCCATGAATCGCCCGCGTCATCGCTGCGATAAAGACCCCAATGGTTTTGCAAAAACAATCGTTCCGGTTTTGAAGGGTGGCTGACGATCTTGTGAACACACTGTCCAAACTCAGGATAACGATGTTCGGGCGGCAGAAAGTCCGCGCGCACACCGACGTTGCGAGCGTTCCAGGTTTTGCCGCCATCGTCGGTGCGATAAACGCCACCAGTGGATATTGCGATGTGCATCCGATCTTTGTTCGTACGATCCGGCAGGATCGTGTGCAGACACAAACCACCACCGCCGGGCTGCCATTGTGGGCGATGTGGGTGATCGAAAAGTCCTTTGACCAGCGACCAGCTAGCGCCTGCATCGTCTGAACGGAAAAGCGCCGCGGGCTCGACACCGCAGAAAAGCGTATCAGGCTCGTCCCCGTGTCCCTCTTCGATTTGCCAGATCTGCTTCAACGACGTCTCACTGGCGTCGGGAAACTTAATGTTGTACGCCTCTGGTTCGGTCCACTCGCGCCCGAAGTTGTCTGACGTGCTGAGGTACGAACCCCAGAAGGAACTATTGACCGCGGCCCACACGCGGGTTCTACCCTGACGTTGATCGTGTGCGAAAGCATAGATGGCACGTCCGGGAAAGTAAGGGCCGCCGGCGGTCCAGTTGTTGCGATCGGCGTTCGACCTGAAAAGAAATGCGCCCTTCATCGTGCCGATCATTAGCAACACATCGCCGGACTTTGCATCTATATGAGTGGTTTCGGGCATTAAGGAACTCCGGAGACGGTGAAACGTTATAGAAACCGTCGTGAACTCGCGGATTATAGCTTGCCAAATGCCAAACGCGAATCAGGAGTTTGTGGTTCCACGACTCTCGGGTGCGCGTGTTAAGATTCCGGTCACTCGACCGCAAGAGGTAACGCCCATGAAGAGATCATTCATCCTGACCCTCGCCCTCGTGCTGTTCTACGCCGCGGCGTTGCCCGCGCTCGCACAGGATCAGCCAAGCCAACAACCATCCGCAGAAGAGTTGGAAAAGGAGAAGGCTGAGCGCGAGAAGAATGCTTACCGTTTACTGGATCAGGTGATTGACGAGGCGCAGTCGCTGCGGTTGACCGAGAACCGCGTCCGCGTGCAAATAAACGCGGCCGACGCTCTCTGGGACAAGAACCAGGGCCGCGCGCGTTCGCTCTTTACTACGGCCGGTGAGGGCATTGCCGAAATCGGACGCACTCAGCAGTCGACTGGTAATCGACGAGATGGAAACCAGGACCGCCGCGCGTTTCAACTGCGACAGGAGCTGGTCCTTGCCGCCGCGAAGCACGACGCCCAACTCGCGTATCAGTTGCTCGCGACTACGAAGCCGGCCGTTCCAGTTGCACAAAACACGAACAGCCAGCGCCCGCAGATCGATCCGGAAGAAAATCTCGAACAGATACTCCTCGGTCGCATTGCGGCGCTTGATCCAAAACTCGCCGCGCAGAACGCTGAGGCGATGATGGACAAAGGCCAGTTTCCGCGAACTCTGTCTGAAGTGATAGCCCGGCTTTCCTTACAGGATCCCGAAGCCGGAGCCAAACTCGCAGAGAAGACCGTGAAACGTATTCAAGGGACGAACGTCCTGACGAACAACGAAGCAGCCCAACTCGCGCAGTCGATGTTGACCGCTGGCGTGCGACAGCCGAGTGACTCAGTCAATGTGAATCCGTTGCCCGCGGGTGTAACGATCGGAAACCGCGGTCCGGTGCTCGACCAAGCGGCTTACGTCGATCTGTTGTCGAGTATGATCGACGCGGCGCTGAAAGTTTCACCGCCATCGCAGAGTAATCCGCGTCCGGCCACCGCAGGCGCCCCGCAACGCGGCCGTGTTTCGCCGGGCCCGCCGGCGGTCACGGTAAACAGAGGTGGTGGACCACTAAGGCCCGAACAAGCCGAACAGATGAACGCCCGACGACTGCTGGCCGCGATCATGATCGCAATGCCGGTGATCGAACAGCACCTGCCGGCAAAAGCGCCGGCGGTTCGGCAAAGATTATCCGAAATGGGCGTGGGAAACCTGTCTAACATGGGCCAGCCGACGTTTTTTCCCGCTGGAACTCCGACGGCAGATGCTCTCATCCAGGCCGCCACGAATGCTCCGCCACAGATGCAGACGCGCTTGTATCAGCAAGCAGCTTTCCGCGCACTCGAAGAAGGAAACACTGACCGCGCGCGTCAGATTGCGACGGACCACCTTCCCGCCAACACTCGCGACTCCGTTCTTCAACGCATCGAGTTTCGCGAACTGGTCGCCAAGGCCGAGAACTCGCGTTTCGAGGACATCCGGCAAAAGGTCGCGCGGTTGGGATCAGACAACGAGAAGCTCGAGATGTTGCTTCAATTGGCTCGCGACGCCCAGAAAAATAATCCAAAGGTCGCTCTCCAGTTGCTGGATGAAGCAAAGCAGATGGTCAATCGCCGCGCGACCAGCTACGAACATTTCAATCAACAGCTTCGCGTAGCGCGCGCGTTTGCCGCCGTAGATCCGGCCCGCAGTTTCGAGGTGCTCGATCCGGCGATCAGCCACCTGAACGAATTACTCGCCGCGGCTGTGGTCCTTAACGGATTCGAGACGAACATGTTTCGCGACGGGGAAATGACGATGCAGGGCGGCAGCGCGTTGACCTCCACGATCAGTCGATTCGGTCAGGAACTTGGGTTTCTCGCACGCAGCGACATCGAGCGAGCCGAGGTACTTGCCGGACGATTTCAGTTAACAGAGCCGAGAATCATGGTGCGACTGTCGATCGTTCAGGGGCTGCTTGACACTCGCTCAACGCAACCGGGCGGACCGGGCTTCAACGTTACGCGCGTGAGCGAGAACGTCAACATTGTTAGACCGGAGTAAAGCCGTTTACAGAACAAGGGGGTTCAATTTGCACAACTTCATCGCCAGGCGATTTACCGACTCGATTGAGAAGCCGGAAATGCCGCCGGTAACACCACACGATCCGTCTGAACCGGAAAAGCCGAATCCTGCACCAATACCTCTCCCGCCGGATACGGATCCGCAACCACCAGCTCCAGTGCGTGAACCCGACACGCCGCCGCCGATCACCGATCCGACACCCCCTGAGCCAACACGACTAAGCGGCGTGCGTTAGTCCACAGGAGCTCCGCGGGTTGCGAAAACTATTACTGCTCTCCACTTCAAGCTTTGTGCTGCGCACGCTCGTGCGGCTGGGCATGCCCGGACTGTTTCTCATGAGCGCGCTCGATTCATCCTTTTTGGTCCTGCCGTTTGGCAACGACCTACTGCTCATCGCACTCGTGAGTTCGAATCGCCAGAGCTTGATCTGGATGGCCTACGTACTCGTTTCGGCGGTCGGATCGGTGCTGGGCGTATTTGTGGTCGATCTGCTGATGCGTAAAGCCGGCGAGAAGGGGCTGGAGCGTTTTGTAAAACCAAAAAGGCTGGAGAGATTGAAAAAGAAGCTCGAGAACAAACTCGGGGCCACCGTTTTTGTGGCGACTTTGCTGCCGCCGCCATTTCCATTCACACCAGTGATCATGACGGCCTCGGCGTTGCAATGTTCACGCCGAAAGTTGCTGCTCGCGGTCTTTGTGGGCCGTATTCTGCGTTACGGAGCGGAGGCGATCCTGGCTATATTTTTCGGCCGCCAGGTGATTGCTTACCTCAACTCCGACGTAGTTTCCTACATCGTCTACGGGCTCGTGGCCCTGGCCGTAGTCCTGAGTACTCTATCCTTGCTTCGCTGGCTCAAACGGTCATAAAAATTCCATGATTTCGGACGCGGAACCCGCGGTTTCGGAATACCTAAACCCCCTTATCTCGTGTAGAATCCGCAGGCAAAAAACTCCGGAAGGGAGCCCGCAGCATGCCAGAGAGACGTGGTGTCCAGGCCACTGACGAGGTAAAAGCAGAATGGTCCACCGCTTACAAGTTTTATTTAAGAGCCCCAGGTGACAGGTTTGACAAGAAGAAAGACAGGACCGCCCGAATCGACTACGTAGCCCAGGAAATGAAACTGACTCGCAAACAAGCCAAACGCCGCATTAGAAACTACGAGGCATGGCAGCGAAACATTAAAAAGGGGATTGCAAATCCGTAAATCTTCGTTTGGATTCGCGTTGGAAATCAGCCTGCGTTACTTGACAGCCGTTTGGTCCAACTCACAAGCTCAGTCAACAGTTGCTGGACCAGTTTTTTCGAAGTCTCGTCTGTCAACTTTCCCTCCTGATCGAAGCGTTGATGAGCGTTGGAGACCATGACCTCCGGCTGATTCACCGGGTACATGTTTAGAAAAACAAACATCTGTCGCAGGTGATACTGCGCGCGCGCCGTGCCTAGCGCACCAATCGACGCGCCCATGATCGCCACCGGTTTACCGGTCCAGGCGCTGTCACCGTAGGGCCGCGAGGCGCAGTCGATGGCGTTCTTCAAGACGCCCGGAATCGAGTAGTTGTATTCGGGAGTTACGAAGAGAATAGCGTCGGCAGCGCGAATGCGCTGCTTGAACTCGGCGACTCGCGGATGAGGATTTGCTTCCTCATCCTGGTTGAACGGCGGCATGCCGTCCAACTCAAACGTCTCGATTCGCGCGCCTGCCGGCGTCAACTCCTGCGCCGCTCTCAACAACGCACGGTTGAACGATTCCTTACGCAGACTTCCGGCTACTCCAAGGATAACGAGTGGATCATTCACGACACCCCTCCGCAAGATCAGTGTGCGGGCATTCTACACGGATCGTACGGGCGAGATGCTGGTGTCGCGAAGGACGTAATGGTTAATTGAACTTTCGGTGATGATTTCCGCCGTTTGGAACTTGCGCAGGACATCTGGCGGCCAAACGCGGCCGGATCGGCCTTCGCGGACCGTCACGTTGCTGACACGCATGAATGCGTCGCTGGACGGCACGGTGATTCTCGGTTTCACGAGGGCAAATCGTGGGAACGAGAGCAGTCGATGTTTTTGAGCTAGTACTTTCAATTTGGCACCCTTGTTGAACTTGATTAACGCCTTTCCTTCCTAAAAGCAGTCTCAATCGGGTGGGGTTTCCAGGTTTTTCTTGGGCTGGGCTGGGCGTTATCCGCAGGTTCGCTGGGTTGATGTGTCTCCCGCTTGCGGAGCGCCAGCGGGAGAGGAGAATTCAAGTTGGTGGTTTGAGTTTTGCTGAAACGAAAAGGAGCGCCGAAGCGCCCCTCTCTTTCAGGTTGGATTAACTGTTAGTACCGCGGCCAGCGGTTGTCCCACCGGCGATCCCGGCGGTAGGCAAAGCGCTGATAGCCCTCACGATACCCCTGGATGAACGCAGCCCGAAACGCCTGCCGGTACTGTCCCCTGTTGCCATAGGACGAGCTGTAACCGTCGCTGCCGTTGCGGTAATAACGCGAACGCTGCGGGTTGAAGCTCTGCCCGCGCCGTGCGTCCGCAGCGCCGACATTCATCCCGTAGCTGTAACCCTGTTGCCGCGCTACCTGAAGCCCGTTCCGCCGGTTCCAATCACGGTCCCGGTAACGGTCGTTATAACGGTAGCGGTCATACGGATACTGCGCTTGAGCAGTTGAACTGGCGACTGTGACTAAAATGCCAAACAGTAGGAAGAATGCCAGTAGATATCCACCAGTCTTCTTACTCGAGTGATTAAGTTTCATCTTGCTCGAAACCTCCCTGATCGGCGGTTCGGCAAGTGCCATGCCTCAGGCAAATGTCCTTGAAAATCCGTGTTCGGAATAGGAGGAGAGCCAGAATCCGACACGATTTCGTGTGTGAGGTAACGATTACGCCGGGCGGCGCAGGTAGGACCGCAGCTCCGGCCGAGTGGCCTTGCGCACCAACGCGCTCTTCGCTTGCCACTCCAACGCTCGACTCAGCTCGACGAGAAAACGCGTCTCGCCTGATTCGAGAGCGGCGATGGGAGCGCCGTCGTGATAGAGGATCCGGTTGCCAGTGTGGGCCGTGATGCGACTTCCCGGCGTGATGATGCCGGCGAGGTTCAACGGGTCGGCGGCACTCACTGAGATCATGCTCTCCTGCGCGCCTTCGCGACGAATCGAACGCAGCATTCCAACAGCCTCCGGCAAAGCAAACTGTTCTCCCGAGATGCCGGCGACGAAGCGTCCACCGCGAATCTCACCGCGAGCCTCGAGGCGGTGATAGACGCGCAACAACACGCGCCACGGCACAGTCATACCCTCTCGTTCCAGGAGACGTTTGAAAACCACACCGTAGCGGCGTAGCAGAACCCATGCGACTTCTTCCGCTAACTCCAGGTCTGACTGTTTTTGAGCGGAGACGTTCGCGGGAGACGGCGCGCGTTTGAGTATGGACCAACGCCCGGCGCTGGCCATCTCGTAGACCGGCTGCCGCTGTTTGCGTCGTGCAGCCGCCTGCGTCTTGCGGCTGCCGGGCGTCAACAGCGCACGCAATCCCGTGAAGCTGTCGGAAACCACGATGCCGGTCGCGACAAGCTCCGCGAGCGCGTCTTCCACCTGGCTGCGCAATAGTTCGGTGTTCTCGACGATGTCAGTGAAGAACGACGCGCCGCGTTCTCGCAGGTAGTCGTAGACCAACTGAGTGGTCGTGGAAAACTCCGACGTTGCGTTGGGTTGAGAAGTTTGCGGGAACACCGCGTTCCAGAGTGCGAAGTTCTTGCGGCGCAGCAACGCGATGGGCGTGTTTCGCACCGGGCCGGAGCCGCGTGAACGATCGCCTTCGGCGGATGCGGTGCGTGCCGGCGAGGCGGGGGGTGTTAGCCTGGCCCAAACAACTTCACCGCTTAGACACAAGGCGTCGAGCCATGCCGGGTCGTATTCGACCAGGCGGGCGGGTAGCAGTTCGCCTTCCCAGGCGGCGGCCGGCGCTTCGAAACCTTCCAACTGATCGATGATGGCGCGGACGCTTTCCGGGCCTTCCATCTGGTGTTCCGGGGCGACCTTCTGCCAGGCCAGCAGGAAACGGATGAAGTCTGCTGAAGCGACCGGCTCGATCTCCTGTCGCAGGCGATTCAACGTGTAACTGTGAATTCGTGCGAGGAGCCGGCGGGCACACCATTCGGTTTCGGTTATGCCAGGGGTGAAGCGTCCACGAATGACAAAGCCTTCGGCTTCGAGTCGCAGCAGGCCGGTTTCGACCTCCAGTTTACTAAGGCCTGAAGATTCAACCAGTGCGTCGACGGTTACGGGTCCGAGTCCTTCCAAACGCCCGCGCAGGACCTCGGTCAGCGCGTCCTCAACAGTCCAGGTGGTTCTGGAAACACTTTCCGGAGCCGTGATCGGAGGATCCAGTTTGCTATTCGGAAAGATCGCTAGAATCTGTGGCAGTCTTTCTGCCGCAACCCACAAACGATCAGATAAAACGGATGCACGCCGGTCAGCCTTTAATTCTTCGAAAAACTGCCGCCAACTTGCGCCTTCTTTTTCGGTAATAAAACCGAGCTCGACCAGCGCATCGTGTAACTCGTCCGCGTTTCGTGGATCGGGCCAGACTTCCTCCCGAACGCGATCGATGGCGGCCTGGTCCAACTTGCCGAGATCGCTTGCCGTTTCCGGATCCAGCCACCGGCGTTGAAACACCGCCCGCGTGCGACGCTCTTCAAGTGGGGCATCGTCGAGATACGCATAAGGACGAGCGTTGAGTATCTCCTGGGCCAGCGGCGACGCCTCGATCACGTCGCGCGCAAACAGGTTTTTCTCATTCCGTTCGATCGAGGCCAAAAGGCGCTCCAGCCCGTCGATGTCCATCGCCTCTTCGAGACAATCTTTCACCGTCTGGTCCACCAAAGGATGCGACGGAATCTCTCTTTCGCCTCCGGTCAGGTTTTCAGCACAGGCGACCTGGTCAGGGAAAATGGCCGTCAACAGATCTTCGGCGTCCATTCGCTGCAACTGCGCCGGGATTTTCTTTCCACCGCGGCGCCGCAACACCGCGAGCGAACGCGTCACGTTCCAGCGCCAGCGAATGTTCCACATGGGCGCGTCGAGTAATGCCTGGCACAAGAGCTGGCGCACAGTCTTGGAGTTCAGATAGTGGAAGACGTCTTCGAGTGGAAAACTGTGAGTTGGACCAAGCGAAAGGACGATCGCGTCCTCGGTGGCCGCAGCCTGTAACTCAAAATTGAACTTGCGACAGAACCGTTTGCGCAGGGCCAAGCCCCAGGCGCGATTCAAGCGACTGCCGAATGGCGAGTGCAGCACGAGCTGCATACTGCCGCTGTCGTCAAAAAACCTTTCGAGCACGAGATCGTCCTGCGATGGCATCACGCCGAGCACGATCTTCGCGCCGGCAAGATATTCGACTATCTGTTCAGCAGCCGACTCCGAGAGCCCGATTTCTCCCGTTAACCAATCAATTGCCGGCCCAAAATTGGTGTTTTCGACTCGGGCCGCGACCTCTTCCCTTAACCGCGATACGGATACGGACAATTCGTGCGAACGCGCGGGCGCCTCGCCGAGCCAGAACGGAATCGACGGCGGCTGGCCGTGCGCGTCCTCGACGCGAACCTTTCCCTGCTCCACCCGCAGCACTCGCCACGAAGCGTTGCCCAACTGAAAAATGTCGCCCTGCAAACTCTCGATCGCAAAGTCTTCATTCACGGATCCGATTACGAGGTCGCTGGGTTCGAGCACAACGGCGTAATCAGCGGTGTCGGGGATCGCACCGCCGGACGTAATCGCCGCGAGCCGCGCACCACGCCGTCCGCGCAGCCGTTTGTTTACGGCATCGTGATGCAGATAGGTTGAACGACGACCGCGTTTTGTCGAGAACCCTTCCGCCAGCATCCGCACGATCGAATCGAATTGTTCGCGTTCGAGATTGCGATAGGGATAGGCGCGCCTGACCATCGCGAACAGGTCGTCTTCCGTCCACTCTTCGGCAGCTACTGCCGCGACGATCTGCTGGGCCAGGATGTCGAGCGGTCGTTCAGGAATCTCGAGTCTGTCCAGTTCCCCACGGCGCACCGAATCGATGATCGCTGCGCACTCGACCAACTCATCACGCGACAGCGGAAATATCCTGCCTTTAGGAAAACCCGCGACCGTGTGGTTCGACCGACCGACACGCTGGAGAAAACTGGCAATCGACCGGGTCGAGCCGAGCTGGCAAACGAGGTTGACGTCGCCGATGTCAATACCCAGCTCGAGCGAAGCAGTAGCGACGAGAGCACTGAGTTCGCCCGCTTTGAGCCGTTGTTCGGCTGAGAGCCGCTGTTCGCGCGCGAGACTGCCGTGATGCGCCGCGATGTTCTCATCGCCGAGTCGCTCGCCGAGATGGCGTGAGACGCGCTCCGCCAGACGGCGAGTGTTCACGAACACGAGCGTGGTGTGATGCTGGCGAATCAGTTGCGCCAGTCGATCGTAGATCTCTTCCCACACTTCGCCCGACATCACAGCCTGCAACGGCGAGTCGGTCAATTCGACTCCGACATCGAGCTTGCGTGCGTGACCGCTGTCGACAATCGTGCATTCCGGAGTTTGATCTTCGCGGATGTTTGCAGTGCCGACCAGGAACCGGGCCACTTCTTCGATCGGACGTTGCGTGGCGGAGAGGCCGATGCGAACGAGTTTGTTGGACGTGAGTTGTTCGAGACGTTCGATTGAGAGTGCCAGATGCGAGCCGCGCTTGTCGCTGACGACGGCGTGAATCTCGTCGACGATCAGCGTTTTCGCGGTTTCCAACATCCGGCGTCCGCCTTCGCTGGTCAGCAGAATGTAGAGCGACTCGGGTGTGGTGACGACGATGTGTGGTGGGCGCTTAGTCATCGCCGTGCGCTCTGACGCGGGCGTGTCGCCCGTTCGCACGAGCGTACGGATGTTCACTTCGGGCAAGCCCATTGCCTGAAGTTCCTTTTGAATTCCTTCGAGTGGCGTTTGCAGGTTGCGCTGAACGTCGTTGCTGAGTGCCTTGAGTGGCGAGACGTAGATGACGTGCGTCGTGTCGTCGAGTTTTCCGTCGACTCCGAGACGAACAAGGTCGTCGATGGCCGACATAAACGCGGCGAGCGTCTTACCGGAACCGGTCGGCGCGGCAATCAGCGTGTGACGGTGTTTCTTGATCACCGGCCATGCTTGCAACTGGGGCTCGGTGGGCGCAGGGAAGGTTTGGCCAAACCAGCGCGCGACTGCTGGATGAAAAAGTTCGAGACTCATAAGGGAGGAAAATTATACTTCGTGAGGCCGGGTTTGCATAGCTGAATCACGTGCCCAGGTGTGAAACACGGATTGAAAGATTTACCATTAGTCCGGGTCCTACTCAAACTGCTTTTTGAATTGCTCAAACTGCTGTCGCAGACTCTCAACCTCCGCCGCCAGTCTGTCGACCTTCTGCTCGAGTGATTCACGCGGCACGCGTGGTGCTTCTAACACAGTTTCCACCGGCACTTCGCCCGACAACAGTTGCGCGAATCGGACTTCCTTCTGTCCCACTTGTCGAGGCAAGCGGACCACCAACGGCTCAGGCTCGCGCGAGATCAGCGCGTTCAGCGCCTGTTCGACCTCGTCCAGTCCGGCAAACTCGTGAAGCCGCGCCGCATTTCCCCGCAACTCGCCAGGCGTCTGTGGACCACGCAACATCAGCACGCACATCAACGCCAGCTCGGCGCTATTCAAATGCAGCACTTCCGGCATGACATGCTTGTACTTCGGAACACGGCTGGTGCTGCCGTAAAAAACGTAAGCCAGGTTCTTCTCGCGCAGGCTTTCAACCGCGGCAGCTATCTGAGTTTCTGAATACGACGTGACCGGATAGCGATTGTTTTTCTGGTTACAGGCGAGCGTCAGCGCGTTGAGCGTTAGCGGATAGTACTCAGGCGTAGTCACCTGCTTCTCCACCAACGCTCCCAGCACGCGCGTTTCGATGTCTGTCAGGATTGTTGGCATATAGGAAGAATTTTTTCTATCGCAAAGACGAAAAGGCGCAAAGGTAAAAGATGAGCGGGAATCTTCGCGCCTTTGCGCCTTCGCGGGAGACGTTTTGCTAACAGAACTACTGATCGTCGTCCTCAGCGCTAGTTTGCTGTCCTTGCGGACGCGGTTCGGCTCGGCCGGCGCCCAGGTTGTCGTAGTTCAACGCGGCATTGAACAGCAGGAAAAACTCACCCTGCGTTTGGTGCCGCCACATCGGGTTCGTCGCAAACATCACGACGTGACCGCGTCCGACCGGAACGTCAACCACCGCCGGCCGGTTCGCGAGTTCGTTACCACCAGCAAGCATGCCGCTGATGAGCAGGTTCTTTTCATCGGACGCAAAACGGAGCACGACCCGAGGCCGCAGGGCCGGCGGAACGTAGAACGGGCTCTCGCGCTGATCGACCTGCGCCTGGTCGGGATTTGGGGTTCCGGGCCGCGGTTGCGGCATCGCCTGAATGATGTCCGGATCGCCAATGCCGCCGCGTCCTGACGCACGCGACGAACCGGCACCGCCACCCTGGCCGCCACCGCCACCACCACCGCCGCCGAATCCACCGCCACCACCGCCCGCCGCAACCTGGAACAGTGGCGCCTGACTGAAGTAGATGGGTAGACCGGCATCGTAGCCGTAAGCAATCGGGCTTTTACGGTCAGAGAACGTCCCGTTGTAGATCGAACCGCGCGCCTGAAGCTTGTCGGCCTGCTGGATCGTCACTCCGCTCGTAATTCCATATTCGATCGGAATCGCGGAGACGCTGCTACCGATAGTGATGAATAATCCGCCTTCCTCAATGAACTTCTGGAGGTTCGCGATGCCAACGACGGTCATCCCACCGCGCATGTCGTCCGTCGTGTCGGGCGACATTCCCATGTTTGGCGTGAGCGCCGAGGCTTTCCACGGAATCGGATCGCCACGTCGCGGCATGCCGTTCACGATTGTCTGTGCGCTGCCGCCGACTGGCGGGAAGATCAGAACGTCAAACTTCTGACGCAGGTTCGGCGTGTTGCGAATCACGTGGTCCGAAATGTAAGTGTAAGGGATCTGCAACCGATCGAACTCGATGCGGAACCAGCCTTCGTTTTGCGTGTTGGTCCACGTATGGACGATGGCAATACGCGGCACCGCCAGTTCGTGCGTCTTGACCGTGGGAAGCTTGTCGACGCCGATCGCCTTCAAACCCAGGTTGGTAACCGCCGGTTCGAGCAATTGGCGCAGGTTCGCCGGGTTCCCCTCCTGCCTGATGATGAACGACCCGGTGTTGAACTGCTGTTCGCCGACCTTGAAGCTGTCTTCGGCGGCGCTCATCTTCACGTCTTTCAAGCGGAAGCGGAACGTCGCAAGCGTGTTGTCGGTGTTGTGATTGATGATGTAGGCGACGGAATTCGCCGGCCCGCTTAATGCGCCCGTAACTTTCACGTCTGCCGTCAACAAAGTCGCAGGGACGTCGAGCACGCTCTTGTCGACCACGCGCACCGTTTTGACGTTGCGCATCGGGCCCATGGTCCAGCCTGTGTCGTCATAGGGGTTGGGATCGTTGACGTTGTAGTACTGCGTATCGAGAAGCATGTCAGCCATGCGGGAATACGGCTGGTCCATGCGAACAATGTAGGAACCTGCTGCATATTTCTGGTCCTTGACGGTGAACTCCTTCGCCGCCCGGTGCACTTCAATTCCCTGCAAACGCATCAGGTTGACCATGTCGGCAGCTTCAACGGGACGCGGTGTATCGCCCGGGATGATGTAGGCCGCCGGTCCTTCGTTCGTCGCCTTGGCAATTGAACGTTTGCTTTTCAGATAGAAGTTATTCAGGAAGCGCTCTCGTTCCTTGGCCACGAGGTTCATGGCGAAGAGAATGCCCGACTGCTGCATGTTGATGTTGTTACGTATCGACCAGTTTACTCGCGGAAACGGCGGATTTGGTCGATACCAGACGCGTTGCGTTTGGTTCGCGCCCAGTGTGCGTTCGCGCGTATCGGCGCCGCCGTTGCCGAACGTTTCGTAAAACCGGCCGATGGAATTGCGGCCGGTGGCGATGTAGAGCATGTAGTTTGGCGCCCATCCGTCGTAGAAGCCGTGCGTCCAAACTCCCGGCACGCCGCGTTTCGTCATTTCTTCGATCTCGTGATACGCGAGCACCTGAAACTCATCGAGCGCCAGCGGGTCGAGCCACGCGTTGTATGGACCAGTGCCGGTCATCGTGTAGAGATACGGCACTGACTCGTGCAGGTCATGAAGCACCGTCGGGTGATATTCGAGGAACGTCTTCATCTGGTTGCGCGTCAGTGCGAGCGCCAGACCGAGACCGTCGCGGTTGTTGTCGTGGGCCACGTACTTGCCCCAGTACAGCAGCGGCGGAGCGGCTTTGCCTGGATTGGCTTTGCGAAAGTTATAGAGATCGACCATGCGGTCGCGGCCGTCAACTTCCAGCGCCGGCGTGATCATGACGATCATGTTCTTGCGAATGTCTTCGATAAACGGCGAGTCTTCGACGGCGAGACGGTAGGCCAGCTCCATCAACATTTCCGGCGATCCCGTTTCCGGCGAGTGGATCGATCCGGAGGCCCAGTAAAAGGGCTTGCCTTCGGCGATCAACGTGTGAGCCTCGGTCTCGCTGATTTTGCGCGGGTCGCCGAGTTTCGCGGTGATCTCTTTATAACGGTCGAGTTTCGCCAGGTTCGCTTCATCGCTGACGAGCACCAGCAACTGCTCGCGTCCCTCCTCACTCTTTTCCGGTGCTACCAGCACACGCACGCGCGGCGAAGCATCGGCCAGCGCGCGAAAGTAGCGATGCAGGTCCTTCGTGTACGTCAGCTTATTCGGCGTGCCGATGACGTAACCCAGGATCTTCTCGGGCGACGGCACTTTGTCTGACAGCGGCAAGTGATCGACGAGTTCCGTCATGAAGTACTTTTCGGTCGTGTACTCGGCGATCTTCGCGCCGTACGCTGTATCGAGTGCTGACTTCGGTGTCGTGTATTTCGGGTTGACTGCGTTGGCGCGGGCCGGTGCGGTCCGTGAGGCGCCGCTGGTTTCCGTTGCCGACCTGTTGCGCGACTCTGTTTGGGCCAAAATCTGCGCAGATAAGACGAAGAGCGCCAACACCGCGCACACGAAATTAGAGAATTTTTTTGGGGACATGATTGGGCTCCTTAAGTTGTGGCACTACACGTCGCGCGCGCAGCGAAACCCTGAGATCATCCAGCGCTCGTGCGCGTGAAAGAAGTTTCTGTAAGTCGATCTGATGTGCAACTGCGGTGTGGCAAATGAACCGCCGCGTAAGACCTTCTGATTGACGAACCACTTGTCGTTGTATTCATCAAACTCGGTTTTAAACCCCGGATAGGGCACGTAGTCGGAAGTGGTCCACTCCCAAACGTCGCCAATCATCTGCTGACACCCGTAACTGTTTGCGCCCTCCGGAAAGGCGCCTATTGGGGCGACGGACCAGTAGCCGTTTTCGAAGAGATTTGCTTTGCCGCTGTCGGGTTCCGTGTTGCCCCAGGGGAATGCATTGCTGGTTTTGCGCCGCGCATCATAACACGCCGCGCGTTCCCATTCAGCTTCCGTCGGCAAGCGTTTGCCGGCCCACTTCGCAAACGCCGAGGCCTCGAAGAAGCTGACGTGGGTAACGGGGTCGTCTTTTCGGCTGACGGCAGTGGCGAGACCGGAAAAGTCGCGAATCATCCACTCGCCGTCGTGCAGTTCCCAGTAAAGTGGCGCGCGCCAGTGTTCGCGGTTCACTGCTTCCCAACCTTCCGAGAACCACCAGCGGAAGTTTTCGTAGCCACCGTCGCGAATGAATTCGAGGTAATCGCCGTTGCTTACCAGCGCGCGGTCGATAGCGAAATCCTTCGTGAAAACCTGGTGAGACGGTTTCTCGTTGTCCCAGGCGAAACCATCTGTCTGCGAAATCTGCGAACCTATTGAGAATAATCCGCCCTCAATTTCGACCATACCCTCAACATCGACAGACGCTCGCGGAGGCGACTTCATCTGTGGCTCAAACTTGTCACACAGCAGGTGCTTGATGTCGTAGACCAGCAATTCCTGATGCTGCATCTCGTGTTCGAGGCCTAATCGGACCAGGGACAACACGGACTCATCGACGGATTCGAGAAACGCGAGCATCTGCTCGTCGATATGGTTTCGATAGGCGATTGTCTCGCGCACAGTCGGGCGCGATTTCGTCCCGCGCTTCGGGCGTTCGATCCGTGGCCCAAAACCCTCGTAGTACGAGTTGAAGTAGAAGAGAAAGTCTTCGGAATAAACGCGGTAACCCGGCTGATGCGCCTGAAGCACCGTTTCAAAGAACCACGACGTGTGGCCGATGTGCCAGCGCGGCGGGCTCATGAACTCAGCCGTCTGGATAACGTAGTCTTCGATTTCCAGCGGCGCGACAATCTGCATGGTACGCGCGCGAACCTGTTTGTAGAGATCTCTTACTGTAGACAAGATTTAGTCCGTGGAAATAACGATTGAACGCGGGCCCAGGGGGTGAACGCGACCTATTATACGTGCGTTTGGATAATTCTCATGCAGCCTCGCCAGCAGCGCTTCAGAGGCGGTTTGCGCAACCGAAATCAGCATTCCGCCCGCTGTCTGCGGGTCAAACAACAACCGGATCAGGTTTTCGTCAACTGATTCATCGATCCCGACGTCCGCCCCGACGTATTCACGGTTTGTCTTGTCGCCGCTCGTAAGCATTCCTTCTGTCGCCAGTTCCAAAGCGCCAGTCAGTAACGGAATCGCCGTCGCGTGGAGCTGAATCGTGACTTTGCTGGCGCAGGCCATCTCCCACGCATGACCGACCAGCGCAAAACCCGTAACGTCCGTCGCGGCTTTTACTTCAAACTGCCGCATGGCTTCAGCCGCATACTTACCGGGCGTCAACATCGTCTCGACCGAACCGGCAATAATCGCATCGCTCGCACGTCCCTTCTTGATCCCCGTGGAAATCACGCCCGTGCCGATGGGTTTCGTCAGAATGATTACGTCGCCCGGCCGCGCGCCCGAATTCGTCGCTACTTTGTTTGGGTCGATGACGCCGGTAACAGCGTAGCCAAACATGATCTGCTCGTTGTCTACGCTGTGGCCGCCGATCAGCGTTACGCCCTGGCCATTCAGCGTTTCCATTCCGCCGCGCATGATTTCGGCCAGTATCGATGGATCGACGCCTTTTTTAGGGAAACAGGTGATCGCCATCGCCGTGATTGGCGTGCCAGCCATGGCCCAAACGTCGTTGATGGAATTCAGGGCCGCAATGCGGCCGTAGTCGTAAGGATCGTCGACAATCGGCGTGAAGAAGTCGACAGTCTGAACGAGCGCGAGGTCGTCGCGAAGACGGTATACTCCCGCGTCGTCGGCGGTTTCAAAACCGACAATCAGGTTTGGATCCGGGGGTTGTTTAGGTAGCCCGCTCAGAACCTGAGCGAGTAAGCTCGGGCTAAGCTTCGCCGCTCAACCGGAACACGACACCATCTCCGTTAGACGCACGTGTTGTCACCTCCTTTCAGTAGCAGACTCCTTTGGCTATCATTCCACTACCCCAGAACAGATAAACGTAGGACACCGATGCTGGAAAGTTCGATTATTCGAGTTCAGCTTATCAAGTTTTTAGCCGGAATCGTATTCGTTCTCTTTTGCGCGTGCGAACCTGTTTGCGTAAGTCCCCTCAACCCGGCAATACCGGAACTTTATCAACCTCCAAGGTCAAACTAATCTCCGATGCCCAAACAAATCATTCGCATTGGACCGGCTGGATGGTCTTACAAAGACTGGGAAGGCGTCGTTTATCCGCAGAAGCCCGGGAAAAACTTCGACCCTCTCGAGTATCTGTCCCGATTCTTCAACACCATTGAGGTTAACAGCAGCTTCTACCGACCGCCGACAACGTCGACGACAGAATCCTGGGCGCGACGCGTTGAGAAAAGCAAAGACTTCACTTTTACTGCCAAGTTGCATCGCGTGTTCACGCACGAACGCGGAAAGGCGACTAAGGAAGATGAGAAGGCGTTTCGCGTGGGGATGGAGCCACTCGTAAAGGCGGAAAAACTCGGCGCGCTGCTGCTCCAGTTTCCCTGGTCGTTCAAAAATACTGACGAAGATCGGCTTTATCTCACGCAATTGCTCGAACGCTTTCGTGAGTATCCACTCGTGCTCGAGGTTCGTCACACGTCGTGGAACAACGAGCACATTTACGAGTGGCTGGAAGAACGCGGCGTGGGTATCTGTAACATCGATCAACCGGTATTTTCGAGATCCATCCGGCCGGCAGCCTTAACGACGTCACCGGTTGGCTATATCCGCATGCATGGCAGGAACTATCAAAACTGGTTTCGCGACAAAGCGCCGCGTGACGAACGTTACAATTACCTTTATTCCCTCGATGAGCTGGATCCGTGGATACAACGCATTAAGCAAGTCGCTAAACAGACGCGCGAGACTTACGTAATCACCAACAACCACTTTCGCGGCCAGGCGGTGGTGAATGCGCTTGAGATTAAAGCGGCGCTAACGGAAGAGCGCGTCCCGGCCCCCGAACCACTTTTTCAGCACTATAAGCGGTTGGAAGAATCCGCAACGCACGAGCGCGGACCGCTGTCGTTGTTTGAATAGGCCGCGCGGAGTTAAGAAAGTAACTGCGCGAACGACACCGGAAGTCCGTCGGGATCGATAGCGACCGCAAGCCTGATTCCCTCGCCTTCTCGCTGAGTCGGCGGCATAACGAACCTGATGCCCTTCGCCTGTAGTTCCTCGTAAGTCTTGTCGACGTTTTCCACGTTGAAACCGATGGAACAAGCTCCGGCGCGCTTTGACGGGTCGCCAGCGGGCGGGCCTTCAGCCGGCACGCCACCGCCATGCAAAGCGAGCGTGGTTGCCCCGGTGGCAAACTCAGTCCACTCGGGCGATTGAAATTTTAAGGGAATCCCCAGCTTGTCGCGGTAAAACTCAACTGAGCGATCCATGTCTGAAACCACGATCATCGTGTAGTCAATCTGCTTGAACATCACTGTCTCCTGCTTGTCTAAGAAAAATCACCTGGCGCTCTTCTTCTTGGCACTGCGCCCTTTGCCGTTTCCCATGGCGACGATAACGTCGAACTCTTCTTTCGTCAGCGGCATCACGGAGAGCTGGGACTGCCGAATCAACGGGAGCTGGCTGAGCCGCTTGTCGTATCGAATAGCAGCCAGTTGGACCGGGCTGGCTAAAGGTTTCACTGGTTTCAGGTCCACGGCGACCCACTGCGGATCGTCAGCCGTCGGATCCGGATAAGCACTCTTAACTACTTCCGCCAATCCAACAACCTCTTTTCCCTTTCCGGAATGATAAAACAACACTCGATCGCCAACTTTCATTCCGCGCAAATTGTTTCGGGCTTGATAGTTTCGGACGCCGGTCCAGTCGGTGCTGCCGTCTTTGACGAAATCGTCCCACGAGTAGGTCTCGGGTTCCTGCTTCACCATCCAGTAGTGGTGCTTAGTCGACTTTTTCATCACTGTCGTTCCATCGATTCAATTTTGGTAAATTGTGTTCACGTATTCATCTCAAGCGCCAAAGGATAAAACATGCTGAAAGAAGGAACCACTGCGCCCGCGTTCAAAACAACTGATCAGAATGGCGAAACGGTGAGTTTGAAAGATCTGCGCGGCCGCAAGGTCGTGCTCTACTTTTACCCGAAGGATGATACGCCTGGATGCACAAAGGAGGCTTGCTCATTCCGGGATGCGTTTTCGAAGTTTAAGAAACAAGACATCGTGGTGCTGGGTGTTTCACCCGACAAGGAGGCATCGCACAAGAAGTTCGTGACCAAGTACAAGCTCCCATTCACGCTGTTGGCCGACACGGATCGTTCGATCGCGGAGGCTTATGGTGTTTGGGGAGAGAAGAAGTTCATGGGCCGAACGTACATGGGCGTGCATCGAACCACCTTCCTGATCGACGAGAAAGGCAAGATCAAGAAGATCTTCGAAAAGGTAAAGCCGGAAGATCACGCCAGTGAGGTCCTGGAGGCTTTCGCTGACTAAACGGCGGACGAGGCGAGCGTTAAAACGCGGAGGCTAGGCTGCCACCCAGCCTCCGATCTTTTCGGGTTCCCCTTCCGGGTTCCTTCCGGGCATTAATCCCTGCAAACAACTGAACGAACTGGGCATATCGCGCTTTCGCGCGGGCAGCCGCAGATCCTCTTCGAGTGCAGCGGGCTCGGCTGCGTCGTTGAGGAAATACACCCGCGTATTGTCGATAACCTGAGTTCGGATCTCGTGCGTCCAAAGTAACAGGTTCGCCAGCGCGTCACCGATTTCGTCTTTACCGAGTTTTGTTTCCTGCGCGATCTCACGTTGCGTTCGCGAGCCCCTGCGAATCGCATCGCGGACTCGCTCAACGGGCGACAACTTGCTCAACGACTTGGCGGTGTAGTGCGTGCCGTTTGACGAATCGCCATTGAGAAGTTCACTAATCTCGACTTGTTGCGAAATGTATCGCTTACGCGCTGACTTGTACTCCTTCAAAGCGCGCCTGCTCTGGGTCACCTTTTGACGAATGCAACTCTTGCAATAAAGGTTGCGACCGTCTTTACGTGCACGACAGATTCCGAACTCTGAAATTGGGAGCTCTAACGAACAGATTGGACAATGTTTGACGTTGGGGGGTAAATCAATCTCCTGTTTCATTTCTCGCACTCCACTGGGCATTAAACTCTGGCTGCGATGCGCACCGCAAAACACACTTCACCGTCCCCGGAACCTAAACCTATCCGGCCAGGACATCCCTCTGATTGAAATTATTTTTTAGCGAAGGAGCCCGAGGGCGATCGCCAAGATTGCCTCACGTAACTGCCGCACGAGTCACGCCCCACTATCGTCCTGAGTTTGATATCGAAGAAGGTTCCCCGGGCATGCGAGAAAGAGATGAGTGCTCTAGCAAACCTTCACACGATTCAAACACAGAGTCGCTGATCAAAACCTTGTATGGCAATCAATGTTCAGCGAAGGGAATCGCATTATAGTGATCGACACTTTTTTTGCAACACCTTTTTCAGATCTGTGTCGAACGAAATTAACACGGAATTTTTACTGCGATCGATCGATCTACAAACCTCGTTTTCGAGAATGCAAACAACTCAAAGACGACAGGATAGATGATCGCATCAAGCAAATTCTCACGATCGTTTTTGTGTCTTTACTGTCGCGAGCGGGCCGATGCGACCGCCTGATTCCTTAGCAAATTTGACGTGCATGCGATCTCCAAAAAAGCGTTCGCCGTCTGTTTGGCGCAATTGCTTCGTATCACTTTTTGATGGTCCCACAATTAGTAGATCGATCGCCAAAAGATAAAACATACGTGGTTTGTCGACAGTCGCATGCTCACTTTCATGCATTGCGACCGCAACATCTGTGGGTGGACCAAGTGAGGAGAATTCGGGGTCGCGGAAAGAGTCAACACGTTCATTCGTAAAGCTTTTTCGGCACGCCGCTCACGTGTGCAAAATGTTCTAAGTGTGCGTTTGTAACAGCTTTGTAAAACTCGGGTATCTAATTTCCACAAAGATTTCCTCAGAATCTGTGGAAAACATTTTATGTCTCACACTGAAGCACGATCCTTCAACCGAATCACGAATTTCAGTCCCGACCAGACGTCGTCTATTGCACAGATCTTCACGTCGACCAATCCGCTGTCGAGTCCAATGCGCTGGACCCGATCGAATGAGAGATCGGTGGCGACGCCGGAACTCTTCTTCGGCCACGCGACCCAAATCATTCCGTTGCTCGCAAGCTTCTTTGCGAGTTTATTGAAGTCGCGCAACAGCGCGCGTTCTGTTGTTACGAACAGGAGAGCAATGTCGAGTGGTTTTGTGACGCGCGTCAGTATCTGAGCGTTCTCAGGCAGCTCGCCTAACTCACGCGCGAAGTCCTTTGGCGGGTTGATTAAAGCGATGCGCGATCCTGCTTTTATTCCGAGTTTCTTTGGTAACGGTGTTCCTGAGTATCCGGCCATTTAATTGTCGTTTGGAATTGGTTTGGAATTGGTTTACCAGAATCCAAGGATTTTCCACCACGTGAATCCGGCAACACTCCAGATCAGAATCGTCACAACCGACGTTAGCAGTCCGATTGTCCACCACGATCGCTGCGTTGTGTAGCCTGCGCCGAAGTAGATAGGCGCCGGTGTCGTTCCGTAATGCGTCAGCGACGCGCCGAGATTTGAAAAATAAGCCAATGAAAGCACGGCCAGATACGCGGGCGCGCCTGCCGCCAGGATCACGATGAGGAACGGCACAAACATCGCCGTCACGTGCGCTGTGATGCTCGCAAACACGTAATGAGCGTAGAAATAGATCAAGAGCAGCACTGCCAGGGCCAGCCACCATTTCCACCCGGTGGTTAGTCCTGCTGCAGCTTCGGCGAACCGCTTCGTTACACCGGTTTGACCCAACGCTTCTGCCATCCGAACCAAACCGCCGTACCAGATAAACACAGCCCACGCCGCCTTCTCGCTGATCAGATCTTCCCAATCCAGCACGCCTGTGACTAAAAGCACGCTGATTCCAACCATTGCCACGACGGCGTAGTCGATACCGTGTAACTTGGTCGTTATCCACAGGGTCGCGACGAGCCCGAACACGATCAGCATCAACCGTTCGGACCACTTCATCGGACCCATCAGCGCCAATTCTTGCGACGCAAACTCACTCGCGGCAGGCGTGTGCTTGATCTCCGGCGGAAACACGCGATACAGCAACCACGGAACGACCAGCAAACTCAGCAGCGCGGGAACTATCGAGGCGACGGCCCAGCGCGCATAAGTGATCTCGATTCCCGTCACCTCCTGAGCAAAGCGCGCGATGATCGGGTTTGACGCCTGACCAGTCAGAAACATCGCGCAAACGATAACGTTACATTGGTACACACTCGTCATCAGGAATGCGCCGAGACGTCGTGCCGTCGGCCCGGGACGCGATTCGTATGCTTCAGCGAGACTCTTCGCGATCGGAAAGATGATTCCGCCAGAGCGGGCGCCGGTTGAGGGTATGACCGTCGCGAGAACAGTCTCGGTCGAGGCGAGTGCGTAACTGAGCCCAAGCGAATGGCGGCCAATGGCTTTAATAAAGAGAAACGCGATGCGGCGTCCGAGTCCGGTTTTGATCATGCCTCGCGAGATGAAGAACGCTGCGAGCACGAGCCAGACAACCGGGTCGGCGTAGCCCGTGAGGGCATCGTTGATCCGCATCACGTTGAACAGTGCGAGCGCGGTGACGCCGAGCAGAACAATAGCGGCGCCCGGAATCGGTTGAACAATGGATCCCGTGATCGTCGCCGCAAAGATCGCGAGTAGGCGCCACGATTGCGGTGTAACACCTTCGGGAACGGGAATTAGCAGGATTCCGCCGGCAACGAACAACACAACTGCCCATCGCACGAATCTACTCTTCCAGCCGATCTGATCGGCAGGGGGGTCGGTTTCGGGTCTGTCCATAGTTTGAACGGATGTAATGTTGGGTTCGGCTCCGCGACTAATAGGCGTATTCTAAAGGCACAGGTGTGAAAAATGGCGGAAAAGATTGAGAAAGACAAAATAACGGACCAGCAGACGTATCTGAACCGCAGGACGTTCATGCGCGCGGCGGCGCTTGCGGGAACAGCAACAGCGACCACGCTGCTGTACCGACGTCTAAATCCCCCGCCGCCCGTTCCGCTTGAAGGACAGAAACTCGACGACGTCGCCAAGGCTGCAAACGACGCTAGCGGTTTCACCACGAACGAACAATTGACGCCGATTGAAGCTATCACTAACTACAACAACTTTTACGAGTTCGATACTGCCAAGGACGGTGTTGCTTCGGCGGCGCAGGGTTTCGTAACCAGGCCGTGGGCCGTTTCCGTTGAAGGATTGGTCCATAAACCGAGAGTTTTTGATATCGACGAGTTATTGAAGTTTCCACTTGAGCAGCGAGTTTATCGGTTGCGATGCGTTGAGGGCTGGTCGATGGTGATTCCGTGGATCGGTTTTCCGTTGCACAAACTGCTTGAAAAGGTTGAGCCAACGTCGCAGGCCGCTTATGTGGCGTTTCAAACTCTGCTCGATCCCGCGCGAATGCCCAATCAGCAAACCGGAGCGCTCGACTGGCCGTACGTTGAGGGACTGCGTCTAGACGAGGCGATGCACCCGCTGACGATCCTCGCCACGGGTCTGTACGACGAAACGTTGCCGCCGCAGAACGGAGCGCCGGTGCGATTGGTGGTGCCGTGGAAGTACGGCTTCAAGAGCATCAAGTCCGTCGTGAAGATAACGCTCGTTGCGGCCGAGCCGCCTACAACCTGGAACATCCAGACGCCACACGAATACGGTTTTTACTCGAACGTGAATCCAAACGTGCCCCATCCACGCTGGAGCCAGGCAACGGAACGCCGCATCGGAGAGGGATTCGGCCGGCGCAAGACGCTGCTCTTCAATGGCTACGCCGATCAGGTCGCTCATCTGTACCGGGGAATGGATCTTGTGAGGAATTTCTGACCCGATGAAGATGTCATTTCCCAAGCTCGTGGTTTTTATCAACGCTGTCATTCCGCTTGTCCTGCTTCTGTGGGATCTCTACCGCAAGCAGGTCGGGCCAAATCCGCTCGAGTTCGCTACCAGAACGACCGGGATGCTGACACTCGTTTTCCTGAGCCTGACAGTAGCCGTCACACCGCTGCGACGAATCTTTCGACTCAATTCGCTGATCAAGTTTCGCCGCATGGTCGGGCTGTTTGCGTTCTTCTACGGATCGCTGCACCTGCTTACCTACGTCTGGTTTGATCAACTATTCAGTTTGTCCAGCGTCGCCGCGGACGTCGTGCAGCGTCCTTTCATCCTCGTGGGAATGACGGCTTTCCTGCTGATGGTGCCGCTCGCAATCACCTCGACAAACAGAATGGTGAGACGACTCGGCGGCAAACGTTGGGCGAAGCTTCACCGTCTCGTGTACCTGGCCGCGATCGCAGGCATCACACATTTCTGGATGCTGGTGAAGTCTGACGTTCGTTTGCCGCTGACCTTCGCGTTCATCATTCTGTTTCTGCTTGGCTATCGACTGCTGGTGAAGTATTTTCCTTCCGATGCCCCAATCAGTTGAACGGTTTACGAGCCGCGTCGAAACGTATGCCAAGTACCGTCCGGGCTATCCTGTCGAGATCGTCGATCTGCTGAAGCGCGAATGCGGGTTGACGGCCGATTCTGTTGTGGCAGACATCGGTTCCGGCACTGGAAAACTGTCTGAACTTTTTCTCGCTAATGGAAACGTCGTGTTTGGCGTGGAGCCAAATGCTTCAATGCGTGCTGTCGCCGAAAACATTTTTAAGGACCAGACGAATTTCCGGAGCATTGACGGATCGGCGGAAGCGACTACTTTGCCGGAATCGAGCGTTGACGTGGCCATTGCCGGACAGGCGTTTCACTGGTTCGATCCGTTGAAGACGAGACAGGAGTGGACGCGCATTCTTAGACACGATGGATGGGCCGTGCTCGTTTGGAACGACAGGAAACTACAAAGCACACCGTTTCTCTCGGAGTACGAGCAACTGCTCATCGAGTTTGGCACCGACTACGCGGACGTCAGGCATGACAAAGGCATGCCCGCGATCGTTCAGTTTTTCGGCCGCGACCGGTTTGTGATGCAAGGTTTTCCAAACACCCAGGTATTCGATTTTGACGGCTTGAGCGGCCGCGTCCGTTCGTCCTCATATACACCCGAACCGGACCATCCCAAATTCGGTCCTATGATGCGTCAGTTAAAGACAATCTTTGACAAGCATCACCAAAACGGCTATGTGAACTTTGATTATGAAACGACGGTCTTCTACGGCCAGCTCTCGACGACTTCCTGACGCAAGAGGTCTGCGCTATGGCTGACGAGCGACGACGTAACGAGCGACAGAAAATTCTTTTGGAAGCCAGGTGGGGAAGCCTGTCGAAGCGACATGAAGCGCGTGTCGACGATATCAGTTTGAGCGGGTGTTTTGTAAACACGTATGGACCAGTAGCCGTCGGCGAACCCGTTGAACTGAAGATCCAGCGACGCTCAGGCGAATGGTTGTCGCTGAACGGCCATGTTGCCACTTACCAACATGGCGTCGGTTTCGGCCTCGCATTTACCGATCTGACTGAGGAGACGAAAAAGGCGTTGCAGGATTTGATTGCAACAGGCGGGTGAGCGCGGTGTTGTCGCCACTGTTAGTGCTTGTCGCGCTTTCGACGCTTTTCGTCGTAGAAGACGATGCTAAAGATCAGCATGGATCCCGCCGCCGCTGCGAGTAAAAACAGGATCATCGCCAACCCCGGATACCCGAAGATTCGAAACGACGTTTCGACGCGCATCAACAGCGCCGCACCCACGATCAACGCAGCCACTACTAGCCCCAGCGTGATCCGGTTTGCTACTTTTTGAAGTCCTTCCAGAACAACCTTCTCGTCGATCGCGTCCACTCCGATGCGGACCTCGTTGTTTCCAATTGCATCGAGGATCTTATTGACGCGACGTGGGAACGTTTCGGCAAATTCCTTCAGGTCTACAACGCCCGACAACAGATTGGCCGGCGCCATGCTCTTGACGATGTTGCGTTGCAGGATCTCGTTAGACTGTTCGCGGATTATGGCGTTGGGATCGAAAGTGGGATCGAGCGTGTAGACGACACGATCGAGATTCAACAACGCCTTCGCAATCATCGTGAATTCAGCCGGCAGGCGGAACCAGCAGTCAGCGGAGATGCGCGTGATTTCGAGAGTCACCTTGCCCGCGTTGAGCTTGCTGAGAACGGCGTCGGAATTTTCGGCGACGAGGTCTGTAATCCGCCTCTCAAAACTCTTGCGATCGAAGTTCTCCTTCGGCTCGCCCATCTTAATCGCGGCTTCGGAGGCAACCTCGCCGCGTCCTTCGCTGATCGCGAGCAGGAGCCGTAGCAGGTTGTCCTGAAACGTTCGCGTGACGCGTCCCACCATGCCGAGATCGAGCAAGGCAATGCGGTCGTCGTCGGTAAGAAAAACGTTTCCGGGATGCGGATCGGCATGGAATATACCGTCGACGAGAAACTGTTTGAGGTACGCGCTGAACAACTCGTCCGCGAGCAAACTACCATCGATCTCGAGCAGTCGCAGTGGATTGAGCGCGGTAATCTTCTTTCCCGCGATGTACTCCATCGTCAAAACGCGCGTTGTGCTGTAGTCGTCGATAGGTGTGGGAACGACGATGTTTTCAAACTCGACGAGGTTATGTGCGATTGTGTGCAGGTTATTCGCTTCGATCGTGAAATCGAGCTCGCGCAACAGACTCTTCCGCAGGTTGACGAGCATGTTATCGAACTCGTAGCGCTTACCGAGCTCCGTGTGTTCGTCGAGGAAATGTGCGATCTCACCGAGTGCTTCCAGATCGCCGACGATAAGCTCTCGAATATCCGGTCGTTGAACTTTGACAACGACGGAGCGACCGTCGCGCATGTAAGCGCGGTGCACCTGGGCCAGCGACGCCGCGGCAAGCGGCGCCGGGTCGAACTCCGCGAATGCTTTTGAGATACGTACGCCCAATTCCCCCGACACGATTCGTTCCACCTCTTCGTAGGGGAACGGTTCGATCTGGTCCTGAAGGCGTTCCAGAGCGTCGAGGTATGGACCGGGAAGCAGATCGGCGCGCGTGGACAATAGTTGGCCCAGCTTGATGAATGTAGGACCGAGTTTTTCGAGGTCTTTGGCGAGTTCTTCAGCCGGCGCGGCGGCGCCGGACTCTTCTGCTATCTCATCCGGCAGGACGCTGTCTTCCAGGCCAGCCGCGCTAATCAGGTCGGATCGACCGTACTTGATGAGCAGCTTGGCAACGTCTTTATATCGCTTGAGTCGCTCGGGTCTTAGCGAAACTACCATGGCCCTATTATTCCACCCATCTGTGTCACTTCCTTGTCGCCGCGGCGCGATCGATCGCTGCCCTCAACCCCTCCGCGCTGAGAGTTTTCAGTTGTACACCGTTCACGAAGATCGTCGGCGTAACGCCGACGCCGTACATCTCGGCGTCTTGTATGTCGCGCTTAACTTCGGCCTGGTATACGCCGCGGTCGAGCGCCGCGTCGAAGCGTGCACGGTCCAGTCCGAGTTCGCTGGCATACTTTTTCAGCGACGGAACGTCGAGTGCCTGCTGGCGCTTGAAGAGCAACGCGATGTATTCAAAAAATTTGCCTTGTGCGTGAGCGGCGTTTGCAGCTTCAGCCGCTTTGCGCGCGTTCTCATGACGCTCCAAAGGAAAGTCTCTGACTACGAATCGCACCTTATCGCCGTACGACTTCAACACCTCTTCGATGACGGGATGCATCGCGCCGCAGGCGGGACATTGAAAGTCGGTGAACTCCACGATCGTAACCGGCGCATTCGCAGGGCCACGCGACGGATCGTCGTCGACGCTGATGTTCTGCACGGGTTGCGGCGGCTCAGTTATGAGCCAGCGAATGTTCGCATTTTTGCGCAGACGCGCGGAGAGCTCTCCTTCGAGACGACTGCGTTCGTTTTCCTGCAGGTAAGAGGCGATCTGGTTCCGCAAGCTGTTCAGATCTCCGTCGATACGCTCCTTGTTCTCTTCGTAGAACTTTGCGACTTCTGCTTCCGTTGGGGGACGAACCTTATCGCTGACCTCCGTTCGGACGATCTCTTCTGGTCCAATTTGCCGTCGTCGTGCTTCCTCGAGCAGGAGCATGTTGTTGACGATCTGCCCAGCCTCATGTTTCGCGAGTTCGTAAGCCTGGAGTCTCATCTCGTAAACGAGCGGTTTCAGTCGTTCGTTGATAACCGCGGCTCTCAATGGTTGGCCGCCGATGGTCGCGACGACCGCGTCGTTGTTCAGGTTTGGCGTATTGACGTCGACTCCCATCACAACGGGGATCGTCTTTCGCAAACGGTTTACAAATTCGTCGGCGAGCTTCGACTCTGATTCGGCTTGCAGATATGCGGCAGCTTGTTGATTCACGGCTGCGGCATCGGTGGCGTTCAATTGCGCCGTGCCGCCTTGCGAGTCAAGAAACTTCTTGATTTGCGCGGCAGTGGGCACGGGGATGCGCTTGGTTACTTCTGTTTCGTACAGCCGGTGGGTGTCGATACGTCGTCTGTTCGCTTCCACCTGCAAGAGGATCGTGTTGATTTGAAGGTCGAGGACTTGGCGTTTGGCGGCAGCGATCCTGTCTTCGAGTTGATCGAGTTGCTGGCGTGCGCCGGGTGAGAACTCGGCAGTGGTCACCGTTTGTCCGTTTAGTTCGACTACGTTGATTGGCGCGGCTGGGGGTCGCGGTGTTGCCGGCGTCGTTGGCGAAGTAGTTGGTGACGATGTTGTGGCGGACGGAGTTTTAGGTTGTGCTCGCGGTTGCGGCTTTGCTGCCGACGTTCCCGTTGTAGTTTTACGGGTTGGCGTGCCGCGGCGTCTTGTCTGGGCCACGGAAGTGGCTGACACCGTCAGGACGAGAACTAATGAGAGGGCGCCGAGGGCAGTTTTCATACGAAACTCGCAGTTTTTGAGCGGATGATAGAAGAACTGTTGGTTAGAGCACAAATAGTGCATTGGCGCTGCCTTTCGGTTGAAAAGCAGCGCCAATGGAATGGAGCACACAGACAAAACAAACAATCAGTGGTAGCGAATGATACTTCGGCGCCGGCGCTTTACCGGAGTTCGAATTGACAGGAGATCGCTGTGGCGGCCATTGAGAATGAACGCAAGGCCTTGGTGCGTAACGCCGAGGAGGCGTGCGGCGCGGGTGACGCTGCCGCCGGATTCTTCGAGCGCTTTGCGGATCAGGTTGCCTTCGTAGCGAAGCACTTCGGCGTCGAGTGAAAAGCCTGGCGGCATTGAT
>CBFGMX010000049.1:0-31648 GCA_965649955.1 uncultured bacterium | reverse complement strand
ATGTCACTCTTACGCGATTCATATGGCCGCGCCATTCGCGACCTCCGTGTCTCCCTCACGGATCGCTGTAATTTCCGGTGTTTTTACTGCCTTCCGCACGGCGAGCCGCCGATCGCGCCGAAGGAGAAGATGCTCTCTTACGAAGAGATCGAATACGTCTGTGGCATCTTCGTTTCGCTCGGCATCGAGAAGATCCGGCTGACCGGCGGCGAGCCCATGATGCGACGCGACATCGAAACAATCATCACGAAACTCGCGGCGTTTAAATCCGCAGGGTTACAAGATCTCGCATTGACCACTAACGGCTACTTCCTCCCCGACCGCGCTCGCGGTTTGAAGCAAGCAGGACTCGATCGCGTCACGATCAGTCTCGACAGCTTGAAACGAAACGTCTTCAAACAGATGACCGGCGTCGATGTGTTGGAAAAAGTACTGGCGGGAATTGCAGCCGCGAAAGACGCAGGACTCGAACCGATAAAGATCAACGCCGTAATCGTTCGCGGTCACAACGAAGACGAGGTCGGCGATTTCGCTGCGTTCGCTCGCGAGCACGACGTGAAGATGCGTTTTATCGAGTTCATGCCCCTTGATTCAGGTCACGAGTGGGCGCGGGGAGACGTCGTTTCCGGAAAAGAGATCTACGATCGCATAAACGAACGTTTTCCGCTGGTGAAACTCGACGTCCGACGCGGCTCGGAAACGTCCGCGCGTTATCGTTTTGCCGACGGCGCACCGGGCGAGATAGGCATCATTGCTCCGGTAACCGAGCCGTTTTGCGGCGCCTGTTCGCGAATCCGTTTGACCGCCGACGGCCAGATCCGCACGTGTCTCTTTTCGACGGTTGAACACTCTCTGCGTGACGTGGTTCGCAGCGGCGCCACGCGCCAGGAGATCGTCGAGTTCATCGAATCCGTTGTTTACAAGAAAGAGCCGCGTCACTTCATCAACGATCCGGATTTTGTCACACCCTCACGCTCGATGAGCTTTATCGGCGGCTAAGGCGAGGCATAGCCTTCGCCATATCACGGAGCGAAGAGTTGTTGCAGTGATCTGCCGAAGTTGCTGATAGACGCCAACTCCACATCCGCGGTCTCGTCGATCTGTTTCACCGCTCGCAAACTCGACGACAACGCTCCCTGAATCCATGAAAACCACGGCGACAGATGTTCGCCGCCGAAGTAGATTCGTCCATCAGGCTCCGACGCCTTCACCACTTCCAGGATGCCCACGAACCCCCACGCGCCGCGCGACCACTCATCCTCGAGCCAACACTTCGACGTACCGCGTTCGAAGTTCGCCCGCGTGCCGGCGAATATGGAATCAAGCTGGTCCAGCGTCTGCGTGATGCGTTCGCTCTCCTTCAACTTCGTGATCCGATCAGCTTCACTTGGACGCGCGTAGCTCATGAGTATGCCGCGTGGTCCAGGCTGGCTCCAGGTCGGTTGCCAGATCTCGATCCCGCCCTTCGTGAACGCAAATCCGTTGAGTCCTTGCGTTTCCCAGAAGCGATTCTTCGTTTGCAGGTAGACGCGAGACACGGCGTCGTAGTGAGTTCGTTTGATGAGGTCTTTCTTGCGCGAGGACAATGCCGGTAACTCGAGCCGGCGCAAGATCGAAAACGGAATCGTGCAGAGCACCACATCGGCAGAGATCGCGTGGGTCGTCCGATCTTTTACAAACTTGACGGTCGCCTGTTTGGCGTCCTGCTCGATTCTCACCACCGCCGCGCCGTACTGGATCCTGTCGCGGAGGTGCGCTGCGAAAGCTTTCGGCAACAGGTCCATGCCGCCTTTGATCGTGTGCCAGATCTCCGGACCCTCGCCGAGTTCTCCGCCGTAGTGGCTCGTCATCGCGTCGGTGTAACCGTTGATCGGCACCTCCTCGCGTCCGCCGCGATCGAAACGCACTGCCTTCAGGTTCGGCGGATAAAACGGCTCGAGCGGAAGATCAAACGCTTTGACGTATTTGAGTGTGAGATGGTGATTGTCGCGAATGCGCGCCGCGCCCGCTTCCGCGAAAAGGCCGCCGGCGAACGGTTCGCGCAGCGTGAATACGCGCCCGCCGGGCCGAGTGCGCGCCTCGAGAATGGTTATGTTGTGACCGAGTTTGGAGAGTTCGTATCCAGCAACGAGCCCGGCCATGCCAGCGCCCAGGATCAGCACCTTTTTGGCCGGGCCTTTGAGAACTGTCGCCGCCGTTGTGTGGACCAGTGAGTGCTGGACCAGACCGGCTCCCGCGACCGCTGACACTCCACGCCCCAGGAATTGGCGGCGAGTTAATACTTCAGAACTCATGTAACACCGAACTTACTAATTCCCGCGTTGTGAATCCGGCCGGGGTCGTGTGGTTGGCCGGGCCGGTGGCGTTGTCGGTTCCTCGGGAGGCCGTGCCGGCATTTCGGCGGCGGGCAACCGCGGCAGTAGCGAATCGCGCATTGCCAGTTGATAAACCGCCCATGCGACCACCATCGCGTTTTTCTTTACGTCGTCTTCGAGAATCCGTTCGTAGGTGTCGAGGTTTGTATGCCAGGTGTGCGAGTTGTATTCGATCGGATCCTGGCCCATGCCGATGCCAGGCAAACCGGCATGATTGAACGAGGTGTTGTCCGAACCGCCGATCCGCCGGCTGCGCGTCGGAACGGCGCCAACCACGCCGTCGTTCTTAAACGGCTCCAGAATCTCTCGCATAATCCTGGCCGCTTCGGGTGGTCCAAACACCGAGGCGCCGCGAACTCGCCCGGTGCCGGAATCGATGTTGAAGTAGCCACCGAACTTCTCGTATCCGGGTTTCTTGTTTTCGAATGAACCGAAGTGTTCCTTGACATAGGCCTGCGAACCGAGCAGTCCCTGCTCTTCTCCGCTCCACAACGCGACACGAATCGTACGCCGCGGCTTGATGTTGAGCGTCTTAAGAATTCGCGCCGCTTCCATCATGATGGCGCAGCCGATGGCGTTGTCAGTGGCGCCGGTCGCGGCGTGCCACGAGTCGAGGTGTCCGCCGAGCATGATTACTTCGTCGGCTTTGTCGCTGCCGCGAATCTCGCCGATCGTGTTGTAAGAAGTTGCGCCTTCGGGATAGATGCGGTTGACGATATTGAACTCCAGCAGGACCTCGGTCCCGTCGTTGAGAATGCGCGTGATGCGTCCGAAGTCTTCATTACTCATGACGACCGTCGGCACGACTTTTCCCACGTCGAACGTTCTGTTGTTGAAGGCACGGATCTGGCGAAACTCGCGTCCGGCGTCGTTCACGCGGACCTCCGCGCCATTGGCTTTGAGAAACGCGTCGAGCTGCTCGTCGATCTGACGGGTGGTGAGCGGGCGCGGTGCGTTTGGTGCAGGCGTAGGTGTCGGCGACGGCGTCGGGAAAGCAAATGGCCGCGCGTTTAGACCATAACGTTGTGCCGCCTGCTCGTCGGTCTGTCGCTTAGCCGGCGGATTCAGGTTGACCGCGATCACCGCTGCTTTGCCGACCATTACGATCTTTCCACGTACGTTTGATTTCTGGGCCGCCAGGAAAGAGGTTAGCTGGTCCTGCGAAGGCCGTTCCGGCAACACGAGATGATGCGCTTTCGCGACGACCGTTCCTTTAGTGCTCGGCGTCCAGGCAAGTGCTTCGACAACGAGTGGATCCTTTACGGGAGATATCAAATGCGCGCTCAGTCGTTCATTGGCCCAACCGGGATGTTTGAAGTCCCACGGTTCGAGATGCGCGTTTTCAAGTCCCCATGCGGTCATCTGTTTCACTGCCCACCTGGCGGCGGCCGCGTGGTTAGGCGAACCGGTCAGGCGCGGACCATAAAGGTCGGTGAACATGTGCATGGTCTTCATGATTTGCGATCGTTCCATCGCTTCCTTGCGGATGCGGGACAGCACGTCTCCGCTTCCGTTCTGCGCAACAACAGACACTGACAGCAGCGACAGGGCTAGTGACAGGGCGATGAGCCGTTTAAGCATCTAGTTTCTCCGGAAGGTGATTAGGTTGGGTCCTAGCGGCGGGATTATACTTTGCCTTACACGGATCAAGAAATAATGGGAGAAAAAAATGAGTGCAGCAGTTAAGTCGTCGGTGCCGGGTAACTCGCGGCGCGTTTACGTCAGCGGCAATTTGGCGGGCGTAAGGGTGCCGTTCCGGGAAATCACGCAAGCCTCTTCGCGGAATTTCGACGGTACTCTGGCGGTGAATCCGCCGGTTCGTGTTTACGACACGAGCGGGCCGTGGGGCGACCCGGACGTCCATTGCGACGTGACCACAGGTCTGCCGGCGTTGCGGGCGGAATGGATTCACGCGCGCGGTGACGTCGAGGATTATGAAGGACGCGAGCCGCAGCCAATCGACGACGGTTACCTGACGTTTGACGCTGCCAATCGCGCGAGAGTCAAAGACGTCGGAAAGCTCGAGGATTTTCCTGTTCTACGTCGACGAGTTTTGCGGGCGAAGCCCGGCGCGTGCGTTACGCAACTACACTATGCGCGGCGCGGGATCATCACTCCGGAGATGGAGTTCATCGCTATCCGAGAAAACATGGGGCGCGAGGCGGCGTGGGCCGTTTCCGGTGAGGCTCCGCGCGATTCTTTGTTGCATCAACATCGCGGTCAGTCGTTCGGCGCTGCCATTCCGTCGTATGTGACGCCGGAGTTTGTGCGCGACGAGGTCGCACGGGGACGCGCAATCATTCCCGCGAATATCAACCATCCCGAGTCGGAACCGATGATCATCGGGCGCAACTTCCTCGTGAAGATTAACGCCAACATCGGTAACTCTGCGGTCGCGTCGTCGATCGAGGAAGAAGTCGACAAGATGCGATGGTCCATACGCTGTGGTTCGGACACGGTGATGGACCTATCGACCGGCAAAAACATCCACGCAACCCGCGAATGGATCATTCGCAACTCGCCCGTGCCGATTGGCACTGTGCCGATCTACCAGGCGCTCGAGAAAGTCGGCGGGAAGGCCGAGGAACTAACTTGGGAGATCTTTCGCGACACGCTGATCGAACAGGCGGAACAGGGCGTCGACTATTTCACGATACACGCCGGTGTTCGTCTCCCTTACATTCCTTTGACCGCGCGCCGGACGACGGGAATCGTGAGCCGCGGCGGATCGATCATGGCGAAGTGGTGCCTGGCGCATCACGAAGAGAGTTTCCTCTACACGCGTTTCAATGAGATTTGCGAGATCATGGCGGCGTACGACGTTTCGTTCTCGCTGGGTGATGGGCTGCGTCCGGGATCGATTGCCGACGCGAACGACGAAGCGCAGTTTGCGGAGCTCGAAACGCTTGGCGAGTTGACGAAGATTGCCTGGGTCCATGACTGCCAGGTGATGATCGAAGGGCCCGGTCACGTTCCGATGCACCTGATCAAAGAGAACATGGACAAGCAGCTCGAAACGTGTCACGAAGCACCGTTTTATACGCTTGGTCCGCTCACCACCGACATCGCCCCCGGGTACGATCACATCACGTCGGCAATTGGGGCGGCGATGATCGGCTGGTATGGCACGGCAATGCTGTGTTACGTCACGCCGAAAGAGCACCTCGGCCTGCCGAACAAGAAAGATGTGAAAGACGGCGTGATTGCGTACAAGCTCGCGGCGCATGCTGCGGATCTGGCGAAGGGGCATCCCGGCGCGCAGTATCGTGACAATGCGTTGTCGAAAGCGCGGTTTGAGTTTCGCTGGGAGGACCAGTTCAATCTTTCACTCGATCCGGAAGTGGCGCGGGAGTATCACGACGAGACGTTGCCGCAGGAGGGCGCGAAGCTGGCCCACTTCTGCTCGATGTGCGGTCCGCACTTCTGTTCGATGAAGATCACGCAGGACGTACGCGAGTACGCCGCGCAGAAGGAGATTGATGCTGAGGCGGCGCTGGATGTCGGATTGAAAGAAAAAGCCCGTGAGTTTGTGGAAGCGGGTGGCGAGATTTACCGCCGGTGAACCAGCCGGCTGGTTCACTTTTGTCCAGCCGTTCCCTCAACCAGCTCGACTGCTTTCCGAATCCGTGCGATTCCCCGGTTGATATGTGCGCCGAGAGCGACGAGACCGAGAACGACGATCGAGTAGCAACTCACCGTCGAGATCAACAGCAGCAGGTGCAGACGGTTCGAAAGATCAGCCATAAGTACGAAAGCCGCGATAAATGCCGTCTCAACGGCAAACGCTCCCAAAAACGCCAACTTGAAATTCCGTTCGCTGCGATCGATTCGCGCTAAAGCCGCAGCTCTTACTTCATCGAGTCTTACTGTCTGTGCCATCGGTAATTACCTCCTCGTTAGTGTCCTAATTTCAACTCTGGGTGTTCTCTGCGCCCTGTGTGCCTCTGCGGTTTCTTTTTTGTATCCATCTTCTTACCGCCGAGGCGCAGAGAACACAGAGGACCGCAGAGAAAAAAGTTCAGATTAGGACACCACCTACCTCCTCGTTAGCCATTCAACATTAATACGGTTACGAAACAAAGGCCGACGAACTCCACAATCGCAAAAATGATCAGCGCCTTTTTCAACGACATCACTGTTTCAACTCCTATTCTGGAAACTGCGTCTCAAACTCTCCAGCCCGTAAGCCAACCGCGACTTCACCGTCCCAACCGGAATATCCAGAACCGCTGCCGTCTCAACCAACGACATCTCGTGCAAGTAGTAGAGCACTATCACTGCCCGACTTGCCGGCGACAAGTCAGCCACCAACTCCGGAAGCCGCTGAACCAACTCCGCCGAATAAATCGGCTCGCCCGCGGGCATAACATTCAACACGCCTTCATCCCTGATCTGGTCGGTCCATAATCGCTCTCGTTTCAAATATCGAAACGCCTCGCGCGTCGCGATCTGATAACTCCACGCTCGAAACGCCTGCGGCTCTCGCAGCCAGCGCAGCTTGCGGTAGATCCTGATGAACACCTCCTGAAGAATGTCTTCAGCGAGATCTTTATCGTTTACGACGCTGACGATGTAACGAAAAAGCGGCTCCTGCACGCTCATGAACAGCTCGTTCAACGCCTCGCGGCTGCCGGACTGTGCCTGCAACACCCACCAGCTTTCCTGCCCCGCTGCTGCCTTGCCAGCCATTCAACTATTATGACCCGCGAAACCGGAACCCGGTTCGGATCGGACCGGAAAAATCATCTGTGGTATTTTCTTGCCATGAGTTTACTAACTGGCCTGCTACTGACCACGCTTGTCCTGGCACCGCTCGCTACCGCGCAGCGACGTTTCGCCGATGGAGCTGTTCCGCAGCCAAGGTTTACAGATCCGCAACGAAAGCAGAAACTCGCCACCGCGTTTCCGGAGATCGAAAAACTCTTCAACGCTTACGTGCAAAGGGCGAACATGCCCGGGGCGGCGATGGGAATCATCATCGACGGCGAACTGGTTTGGGTAAAAGCAACAGGCGTTCGAGAAACGACGGACAAGGCGCCCGTCACGCCGGACACAGTCTTTCGCATCGCCTCGATGACGAAGAGTTTTACCGCGATGGCGATCCTCAAGCTGCGCGACGAAGGCAAGCTGTCGCTCGACGACCCGGTGTCTCGTTACATTCCGGCGCTGGAGAATCTTCCGTATCCGACCAAAGACTCGCCGGCGATCACGATTCGTCACTTGTTGACCCACTCCGAAGGCTTTCCCGAAGACAATCCGTGGGGCGATCGCCAGTTGGCCCAAACCGACGAAACGGTCCGTGCCTGGATGCGTGCCGGCATTCCCTTTTCAACGCCGCCAGGAACGACTTTCGAGTATTCCAACTACGGCTTCGGGATCCTCGGCCAGATCGTCACGAAAGCGTCCGGCAAAGATTATGCGGCTTACGTGCGCGACAACATACTGCGGCCGCTGGGCATGAACTCCTCGACTTTCGAAATGTCCGCCGTTCCGCGCGAACACATCGCACTCGGTTACCGCTTTGAAGACGGTGGCTGGAAGCCTGAACCGATACTGGCGCACGGTGCGTTTGGGGCCATGGGCGGACTTTGGACCAGCACCCGCGATCTCGCGCGGTACGTCGCGTTCCTGATGTCGGCGTATCCGCCACGTGACGACGCGGATAACGGCCCGATTAAGCGAAGCAGCGCACGTGAGATGCAGCAGGTTGGGCGTTTTCAACCGGGCAGCGCCTTTCGCGGTACCGTCGATGGTCCACTGGCATTCAACGCCGGTGGGTATGGCTACGGCCTTGGCGTCTCGCAGGATTGCCGGTTTGATCACACCGTTGGTCACGGAGGCGGTTTGCCGGGTTATGGTTCGCTGATGCGTTGGTTGCCGGAATACGGTGTCGGGCTGATCGCGATGAGCAACCGGACGTACGGTGGCTTTGGAGGCGTTTTCAACGACGCGCTGAACGAGTTGTACAAGACAGGCGCACTGAAGCCGCGCGTTGTTCAACCATCGCCGGCGCTGCTGTCAGCGCAGACAGATGTGTCGCAGTTGATCATCAAGTGGGACGACGCGCTGGCAAATCGCATCGCCGCTGACAATCTCTTTCTCGACGTTGCCGCTGAAGTACGAAAGGCGCGCTGGCAATCGTTAACTAAGGAGCATGGTGTTTGTCGTCCGGCGAATTCTATCGAGCCGGAGAACGCATTGCGTGGGACTTGGAAGATGATGTGTGAACGAGGCTGGCTGGAAATCGGCATTACGCTCGCGCCGACCATGCCGCCGAAAGTTCAGTTCATCAATATCGCGCCGGTGTTGCCGCCCGACGCGGAGATGACGAAGACGATCGAAACGGTTGGGAAACTGCTCGCCGGTTGGGATGCCGAGGTCGTCAAATCGATCGCGGCGCCGTCGCTTGACGTCGAGCGAATGCGACGTCAGTTTGCGGCTGCTTCCGCGTGGGGATCGTGCCGCGTCGGTGAGACGCTTAGTGGAAACGGCACTCGCAGCAGCACTGTGCGACTTGTCTGCGACAAAGCTCCGCTGGCCGCCCGCGTCTCGGTCGATCCGAGTTCACACAAATTAACGGGCGTCGATCTGTTCCCACTTCGCGAACAGCGCTGCGTGCCGTAAGCCTTTCGCCACGCGATTCGACACGCGGGAGACCCGCGTCTAAAGAAAAAATTTTTTGTCGCTAACCAATCCCCGCGCGGCGTTGCATTTCGCGCAACGTGTCAGGGATGAATGAGGTGATCTGATAAGTCTCTTCGCGGCCGTCGGCGTAGGTTTGGTAGAGATTGAAATCGGGAAGCGAAAGACAACTCAGCGGCGACTGGCGCTCGCACCCTGTGTCCAGTCCAACTGCACTGTGCGAGATATAGATCCCATGACGCCCAAGCCGCCCTCGCAACGGCAACAGCGGCGTCGGCGTGTGACCAAACACACAAGGCTTCCCACGATAGTTCTTGTAAAAGTCCATGTCGCGCATCCACAACAGCGACGTCGGTGAACTCTCACTCGGATGTTTACCGTCATCCAATCCTGCATGCACGTAAATCGCGTGCTCGTCTTCGTAATAAAACGGCAAGTTCTGCATGAACTGGAGGTGCTCGTCCGGAAAGGCACGTTCGAAAGTGAGTCTCATCTCTTCCGGATCGAATTCGGGTTCAGTCCACGGTGCCTGGCCGGTATATTGCTCATACGTTCGCTGCCCGCCTACCACCGGCGTCAGCCAGATCGTCGGCTGTTCGTCGAGAAAATCCATCAACATCTGTTCGTGATTTCCCCGCAGGCAGATCACTCGTTCCGGATTTTCGCCACACAGTTTGCGTACGTGCTCGACGCACCCAGGCGCGTCGCCACCGCGATCGATCAGATCGCCGAGGAAAACGAGTGTGTCTCTTTCCGGATCTCGCGGCAGCATGTCGAGTAGGTTGAGGAGCTGCGCGCACCGTCCGTGGATGTCACCGACGACGAAGGTTCTCATTCAGTCTTGTTCCCGGGTTCTACACGTTGGCCCTTGATGCCATTCATCAATTCGATAAAGCGAGGATCTTCGTGCATGTCGGCCCAATTCGGATCGGATTCGAACCAACGATAGTTTTCATTGCCAAGATGAATCGCAGTCTCCAGCCATCTGAGTGCTTCTACCTGGCGGCCCTGCAAGAGGTAGGCGGAGGCGAGCCAGTAGGATATATCGTAATCGGCCTCAGCGACCAGCCTGACTTTCTGAGTCAGTTGTTCGTTGGCTTTTGTGTGCTGGCCCTGAGCGCTGAGCCCGATCGCAAGCACCGGACGGATGCCGTCCATTTGCGGATGGCGCAGCAGCACCTCCTGGACGACTCTGGTCGACTCCTCGACCTCCCCACGATAGAAGAGCACGCACGCGCGAATGACCTTAATCATCGGATGTTCCGGCTCGAGCTCGGCGCCGTGGTCCAGTTCGCGCAGCGCCTGATCGTAGTCTTTCTGGTACATGAAGATGCGCGCGCGGTTGTAACTGGCAAGCACGCGCTCGCCGGGGTTGAGTTTCACCATCCGATCGTAACTGCGCAACGCCTTGTCGTAATCGCCGTCGAGCCGCGCGACGACACCGCGCACAAAGTGCACGCCCGGATCGTTCGGATACTCTTCGCGCAGCGTCTCGACTGCCGTTCGCGCTTTCAGCTTCTGACCTTCGGTGAGGTAGATAAAGACCATCTGCATGCGCGCTTCGAGCAATTTAGGGTCGAGAGCGAGTGCCTTCGTGAAGGCGGCCTTGGCTTTGTCGTGGTCGCCGGCCTGGCCCAGTCCTTTCAACACGCGATTCACGTAGGAGCTACCGAGTGCGGAATAAGCCAGCGCGAAGTTCGGATCGATCTCGATCGCGCGGCGAAAATGCTCGATTGACGAATCAAGGTGTTCGCGTTCGACCGTGTGGTAGATGAAGTTTGCGAGACAGTCGCGACCGCGCAGATATTCCTCGGAAGCGGCGGCATCCGCCGTACTTCCTTTTGCGAGTGCCACTTTCTCGTCCGGACTCAGTTCCAGACGCAGGCCTTCGACGATGCGATGCACGATCGTGTCCTGCACGCCGATCACGTCGCTGGCGTCGGCGTCGATCCGTTCGCTCCAGAGAATCTCGCTGGTGCGGACGTCGAGCAGCTGCGCAGTTACGCGCAAACGATCGCCGGCGCGAAGAAAGCTTGCAGTGAGGATGGCATCAACGCTCAGATCGCGTCCGGCCTCTTCCGGATCGACCTCGCGGTTCTGGTATTTCACGATCACAGACGAGGGACGAACGACGAGCGACCGCACGCGTGCGAGTTCCGTGATCACGGCGTCGGCCAATGAGAACTGGTAGAAGTCGGTCTCGCGATCGTTGCCGACATTCTTGAACGGCAGTATTGCGACGCTTTTCCGGTCGCGGTCGCCGAGACTCGTCAACGGACTTTCATGTGCCTCACCGGCGCGTGCAGTGGGTTTCGAAGAGGAGGTGGACGGACTCTCGCCCGTCAGGCTGCCGGTCAGCCAGCGCAACGCGCGCGTCACCGGATTGCGCGGCGTTAAGTGTGTCGGCGCCACGGGAGTGCTGCTTTCGTCGATTCCGGGCAACACATCCGAGCTTACTTCACGAATCACAGCCCGCAGATCGTTCGCGAAATACGAGATCTTCTGATAGCGATCGCGAGGATCTTTTGCGAGTGCTTTGTCGAGGATTGTCTGCAACTGCGCGGGAACCCGTCCGGGCCGTACTTTCGCGAGCGGTTGCGGTTCTTCGTTCAACACCGCATGGCGCACTTCGATGGCGGTGCTGCCGCGAAACGGCCAGCTACCGGCGAGCATTTCGTAAAGCAAAACGCCCGTCGAGAAAATGTCAGCGCGCGAATCGACGCGATCGCCGCGCGCTTGTTCGGGTGCCGCGTAGGTTGCGGTCCCGTAAGGAACGCCGAATTCGGTGATCTCGGTGTGGTGAATGCCGGAAGTTCTCGCTGCATCTTCGTCAAGCAGTTTTGCCAAACCGAAGTCGAGCACCTTGACCTGGCCGGTCGGCGTGACCATGACGTTTCCGGCTTTGATGTCGCGATGAATGATGCCGCGCGCGTGGGCGGCTGCGAGCGCGTCGGTCGTTTGCAACGCGATCGAGAGGGCGCTTTCCAGCGACAGCGGTCGTCCGTTAACCAACTGTCGCACGTTGCGACCTTCGATGTACTGCATCACGATAAAATGGATGCCGTTGATCTCGTTGAGATCGAAGATGGTGCAGATGTTTGGGTGATCGAGCGCGGAGGCGAGGCGCGCTTCGCGCTCGAAACGCTTGAGATTGGCTTCTTTAGCGGTAAGCTCGGCCGGTAGTACTTTGATTACTACAGTGCGGCCGAGCTTCGAATCGATTGCTTTATAGACCGTCCCCTGACCGCCCTCACCGAGCTTCTCGAGGATCTTATAATTCCCCAGTGTGGACCCGATCATTGTTTAAACAGCAATTTACAGGAGACGGTCGCTGTCGTCACTCCGAGATGCCCATTTGCCAGAGCATGAAGGCGTAGTCAAACGCCGTCTCGCGCAAAGCATCGTAGCGTCCGGAAGCGCCGCCGTGTCCCGCGCCGAAGTTGACTTTCAACAAGAGTGGATTGTTGTCGGTCTTCATCGTGCGCAGCTTAGCCACCAGCTTGGCGCCTTCCCAGTACGGCACCTGGCTGTCGTTGAGCGAGACCTTCACGAGTGTCGCCGGATAATTCTTTTTACCGACGTTGTCGTACGGTGAATACTTCTTCATGTACTCGTAGGCGGGTTTCTCGTTTGGATTGCCCCACTCGATGTATTCGCTCGTCGTCAACGGCAGCGACGCGTCGAGCATCGTGTTGAGAACGTCGACAAACGGCACCTGCGAAACGACGGCTTTGAAAAGATCCGGCCGCATGTTTGACACTGCGCCCACGAGCAGTCCGCCGGCGCTGCCGCCCTGAATGACGAGCCGATCGCTTGACGTGTACTTCATTTTTACGAGCGTTTCAGCGCAGGCGATGAAGTCGGTGAACGTGTTCATCTTTTTCATCATCCTGCCGGCTTCGCGCCACTCCTCACCCAATTCGCCGCCGCCGCGAATGTGCCCAATCGCGAAGATCACGCCGCGATCCAGCAGGCTGAGCCGGTTCGAGGAGAACGTCGGCGGAATCGAAGCCCCGTACGAACCATAACCGTAAAGCAACAGCGGCGCCGAACCATCGAGCTTCACGCCCTTTCGATAAACGACCGACATCGGGATCTTCGTGCCGTCGCTGGCGGTCGCAAACACTCGCTCAGCTTTGTAATTCGTCCTGTCGAAGCCGCCGGGAACTTCCTGCTGTTTCAACAGCGTCGATTTACCGGTGTTCATGTCGTAGTCAAACACAGAATTGGGGGTGACCATCGAGTTGTAACTGTAACGGACAACTGCTGTGTTGAACTCCGCGTTCGGTCCCAAGCCTGCCGCGTAAACCGGCTCGGGAAACTCGATGCGGTTGCGCTTGTTGGTCTTGAAGTTAACGACTTCGAGCTGTTGCAGGCCGTTCTCCCATTCGGAAAGCACGGCGTGATCGGCGAAAAGGCTAATGTCTTCCACCTTCACAGCCGGACGATGCGCTAGAAACTCTTTCCAGTTTGCTTCCGATGGATCACTGACGGGCGCCGTCACGACTCGGAAGTTTTTCGCACCTTTGTTCGTACGGATATAGAAGAGGTCGCCGCGATGATCGATGTCGTACTCGTGGTCCGGTTGGCGCGGAAGCACGACCTTCAGCGGCGCGTCGGGTTTGTCGGCCGGAATATAACGTGCCTCGGTGGAAGTCTTGCTGAAGATTGAGAGGACGATGATCGCCTTATCGCGCGTTCGTCCGGTGGCGATGTCGAAGAGTTCGTCCTTCTCTTCATAAACCAGATCGTGCTTGTCGGTGCCGAGTACATGACGGAAGAACTTGTCGTTGCGCTTCGTGACAGCATCTTCGGTCACGTAGAAGATCGTCTTGTTGTCGGTGGCCCACGCGATGTTGTTTACACGTTCGACGCGTTCGGGAAGTAGCTGGCCGGTGCGCAAATCTTTGATTTGCAGCATAAACTGGCGGTAACCGGTGTTGTCGGTGCTGTAGGCAAGGAGGTTGCCGTCGTCGCTCGGGTTGAAGGCGCCGATGCTCATGAACTTCTGACCCTTTGCCAGTTCGTTCACGTCGAGAACCACCTCTTCCGCGGCTTCGGTGCTGCCCTTCTTGCGACAGAAGATCGGGTACTGCTTACCTTTCTCGGTGCGCGTGTAATAGAAGAAATCACCGCGACGATATGGGACCTGCGTGTCAGTCTCCTTAATGTGACTGACCATTTCGTTGTAGAGCTTTTCCTGCAACGCTTTCGTCGGTTTCATCACCGATTCAGCGTAGTTGTTCTCAGCTTCAAGGTGCGCGATTACGGCCGGGTTTTTCTTTTCGCGCAGCCAGAAGTATTCGTCGACGAGCGTTTCGCCGTGGATGTTTGTGGTCTTTGTGTTCTTTTCTGCCATTGGTGGTTTAAGCAGCGCTCCGCTTCCGTTTGATTGTGCGTTGGCGCCAGGGACGGCGACCAGGCAGCACACACAAAGAACGAGCGCGAAAAGGGGCATGGGCTGTTTTCTCATGAAGCACCTTCCTCAACAATTGTTTGTCGGTAGGAGCAAACGCAGACGGGAGACAAATTTCTTTCTTAAGTTGCCGGCGCACGGCCGGCTAATCGTGGACCGTTCAACCACGTGGCGGGTCGCCCCAGCCAGAACCAATGTATTTACCGTCTTCGACCATGCACGGGACCGTTGGGTCGCCGCCGGAGTACGCGAACATTTCCGCGCGCCGCGCGCGATCGTTTTGTGCGTCGTAGTCGATAAAGGGAATGCCTTTGGAGTTGTAGTAGTCGCGAGCCTGCTGGCAGTAAGGACATCCCGGTTTTGTGTAAATTACTAACGTCAAATTGAAAGTACTCCTGCACCTTAAAGTTACAAATTTGAGCAGCGAGCGATTATACTGCCGCTGCCTATGAGTGACCAAAGCGCAGGCGCCGGCGATCCCGAACAGGTTGTCGCGGATCTGCTGGATCCTTACGAGAAGCTGATAAACGTCGAGATCATGGGACGTGAGGTCAGGGTGCCGGAGAAGAATCGCCTGCTGCGTTGCTTTCAATACTTGTCGATGAACACGATTTCCTATGGCGATTTTTGTTGGAATGGCGACTGTACCAATTGCCAAATCTGGTATCACCTGAAGGGACAGGACGCTGCGAGCGATCGTCCCGGGTTGTCGTGTCGTATGGAATGTGAAGAAGGAATGGTTATTACGCGCCTAAGCCCGTTTATTAAACTCGAAGGCATCACGAAATAAAATCCGTGTTTCTCAGTACTTGGGTACGCTGGGGTCGACCTCGTTTGACCAGCCGATAATCCCGTCCTTCAAGTTCATCAGTTTCCCTTTAAAACCTGAGCGCTGAAGCGCGTCAATAGCCCGAGCGCTACGGCCTCCCATTTTGCAGTGCACAACAGTCTCGCGAGTCGGATCGATCTCGTTCATTCGCGTCAGCACCTGCCCCAACGGGATATGCACGGAGTTCGGAAGGCGAGCGATCGCAACCTCGTTGTTCTCGCGTACGTCGATAATCTGAATGTCGTCGCCTTTGTCCAGCCGTTGTTTTAGCTCAGTTGAGGTGATCTCTTCCATCCTTAGCTCCGCATCTCTGATTTGTTGGGTGAACGTATCTTACACTACACTTTCTAATCATGAGATTCCAATTCTACTCGGAGGCCCTCGACAACGTTCCCAAACTCTCAGTCGACGGCACCGTCCCGAACAGCATCCATTTTTCACATTGGGAAGGAAACACCACGCCCGAAGAAGTCAAAGCAGACACATCGACCGAGATCGCTTTAAACCTCGTGGCGTCACCAAATCGCGCCGCATTGACGAACGATATCGATCTGGTGGTGAACAATCATTTCGATACTGACGGCGTGCTTTCTGTTTGGACCGTCTTGAATGGCGAACGAGCGCTGGAGTTTCGCGAGTTGCTTATAGCTGCGGCGGAGGCCGGGGATTTTTCAGAGCATTCGAGTGACGATGGCGTGCGCGTAAGTATTGCCATCCAGGGCAGCGACCAGGCGAGCCCAAACAATATTCAGGGATCGCCGTTGGCCGGGATGATAGCCGGTGAAGAATTTGACGACGACGAGCGCGCGTATGAATTGGTGCTGCCCGAAGTCGAACGTTTACTTTCGAACGTCAATGCTTACGAGCCGCTGTGGCGAGACGGTTGGAACAGTGTTGCTGCGGCACTCGAGAGTTTTGCGCGGGGCGACTCGCGTGTAGTCGAGCATGAGCCTTCGCGGACCTCACTGATTACTTTGGAACCGGGCCTGTCGAGTCCGTTTGCGGCCATCTCGAAACACGCGCGCGGCGAGCTATTTCTGATCGCGACGCCCACATCCGGCGGTTGGTCCTACCGTCTGGACTATCCATACTATTCGTGGGCCGAGACTGTCGTCCGTCCGCATATTGCGCGGCGCGACCTCACGGCCGCGCTCGCCACGCTTAATGACAAGGAAGGCAATCGCAAGGGGCGCTGGCAAACCGACAATCGAGAAATGACTTCGGCCGTCAAGTTTCTAGGCGGTGATGGAAAGCTGGCGTTATCGCAGTTAGAGCCTGATGATGTCTTCGCGGTGTTTAGTACAAAGGAAAAAGTACAAAGCACCAAAGTCTAACCATGCACGACGTGATCATCATTGGCGCCGGACCGGCGGGACTATCCGCGGCGTTCTGGTGCGATGAGTTAGGTCTTGACACGCTGGTCCTCGAACAGGCCGAACAGATCGGCGGCCAGCTCCATCGCGTTTATAACCCAATCGAAAACTACCTCGGTGTAAAAACTCGCAACGGCGCTGAACTGCTCGAACTGTTCTCTCAAGACGTCGATGCCGCCGAGTTCGATCTGTGGACAGGCACGGCGATCGATACGATCGACGTGCGTGCGAAACGGATCGCGTTACGCAGCGGCGAAACGCTGCAAGCCATCTCGATCGTCATTGCCACCGGAATCAGACCGCGGTCCCTAGGCATTCCCGGCGAGAAAGAGTTTATCGGCAAAGGAATAATCGAATCGGGCACGCGAGATCGAGAACTGTTCACCGGGAAAGACGTTTGTGTCATCGGCGGCGGTGACGCAGCCGTTGAAAACGCATTGGTGCTGGCGGAAGTTTGTCCGACTGTGACCCTGGTCCATCGGGGAAAGAAGCTGCGGGCCAGGCGCGAATTTGCCGAACGCGTGCTGCCGAACCATCGCGTAACCGTTTTCACTGAATCGGTCGTCACGCGTATCATGGGTGACGCCGAAGTCGAAGCAGTCGAGATCCAGCGCAAAGGCGGGCTGAAGCCTTTCCAACTTGCTGTGCGCGGCGTGTTGATTCGCATCGGCGTCGAGCCGAATTCGGATCTCTTTCGCGAGCAGTTACAGGTTGACGAAAAGGGCTACATTGCGGTGAACAGCGAACACGAGACGACCGCTCCGATGGTGTTTGCTGTCGGCGATGTTTCAAACCCGCGCGCGCCCACGATCAGCGGTGCGACCGGCGCGGGCGCGACGGCGGCGAAAGTGATCGCCGCGCGCTTGACTCGCAAATGAGATGGTTGATTCGTTAGAAACTGAACTGGACCTCGCGTACACCTCCGCGCATATCGCGGCGTACCCGATCGAGTACATCGCCGGGATCGATCTGTACAACGCGGGTGAGTTTCATGCGGCGCACGACGTGTGGGAAGAGCGTTGGATGGGCGAAGTTGGTCCAAAGGAGAAGCTTTTTCTCCAGGCGATGATCCAGTCGGCAGTTGCGTTTCATCATTTGGATATTGGCCGGCCGGGTGCGGCGCGACAGATGTACCTGCGGGCGAAAGAGAAGTTCGCGCGGCTTGGCAGCTCTGTTTTTATGTCGTTGGATCTCGACGACTATCAGGCGCAACTCGATTCGGCGTTGTCGTGGTTGTTGAGCGTTCCCGATCCGCGCGTGTTGCCGTTGCCGGAGATTGATCCGCCGAAGATCAGGTTGCGGCCTGACGTTGACGAGTTTGATTAGAAAGGATTCCGATTATTCTTAGTCTGACGCGATTCGCTTTGTTGGCGGCGTGGTTGGGAGCAGCGCTTTTCTTCGGCGCCGTGGTTGCGCCCGCGGCGTTTGGGGTGTTGCGATCGTTTGGTTTGGCAAACGCGAGCGAGATCGCCGGTTCGATCGTCACGCGCACACTCGGCGTAGCCAATGTCGCGGGATTTGTGATTGCGTTGCTGTTGCTGGTCACTGCGTTCTTGCGGCGACAGACGCAGACTCGGATGAGTTTGCTCGTTGAGTGCGTTTGCCTTGGCGTGATTGCGTTGGCGACGAGTTTGGGCCACTGGTGGATTGCGGCTCGGATGCGCGCGTTGCGTGCGGCGATGGAGTTGCCGATCGATCAGATCGCCGCCAGTGATGCGCGGCGGATTGAGTTCAACGCTTTGCACGTCTATTCGGTTAGAGCGCTCGGGATTGCTATGATTGCCGGTCTTGTGGCGCTGTTCTTCATGGGCCGTAATCTGCGACATTGACCTGGCAAGGATGGATAAATTCGTTGGATATCATCGAAGACATTGAGAGTTGGCAGCGGCGGTTTGACGGCTGGAAACAGACTCCCGCCGCGGGATCTGAAAACCTCGACGACTACCCGTGGGTCAGGAATCGACGGGCGCCCTTTAAGCCGGCGCGGCGCGCGCTTCCGATGTTGAACCTGGCGCTGATTTCGTCCGCGGGTGCGTACATCGATGGGACGCCGGCCTTTGATACGAGCTCGCCTGCCGGGGGAGATCCGAGGTTCAGAGAGATTCCGATTGAGATCGAGCCTGTGGACCTTCGCTTCGCCGTCCGCGGTTACGATGTCGCCGCCATTCACCAGGACCTGAACTCGCAATTGCCAATCGATCGACTGCTCGAGTTTGAGAAGAACGGGATCATTGGCCAGTTGAATCCGGTGTTCTGGAGCTTTTGCGGGTACATTCCCGATGCGACGCAAGTGGTCGAGAGTCTCGCGCCTGGGTTGGTTGAGCGGGCGCAACGTTATGAAGTGCAGGCGGCGTTGCTGATTCCCGCGTCGACGCTCTGTCATCAATCGGTCGGGTTGGTTGCCCGCGCGCTGGAGATCGCCGGAATTCCGACGATGATGCTGGCTGTCGTCAAGGAAGTGGTCGAGAGCGTGCGTCCGCCGCGGGTCGCGCTCTACGACGGTGAGATAGGTAGCGTAGCGGGAAAGCCGGGATGGCCCGAGCATCAACGACGCATCCTCGACGAAGCGTTGCGTTTGATCGAACCGATGGACCAGGCGGGCATTCGCAAGCTGGTGGTGGAATTGCAGTCGGAAGTTGAAAAAGCACGCGGCGAACGTTGAGCATCAGACGACACTCACCATCCCGTTCACTACTTCTTGGGCCTTTTGTGTCTTCTGTGCCTTCTTGTGGTTAAAGCATGAGTCGAAAGAAACTGGTCGTCGCGATCCTCGTCCTCGTCGTCGCAGGCGCACTTGCTTACCTGCTCTTCGCGCCGGTGCCGATCACGCCCGCCGCCTGGACACCGCCCGCCGCTCCCTCACTCACCGGACAGTACGAACAGAACACCCGTCTTTCGCCGGTCGATAGGCTTTCCGTCGGCGACGGGCACAAACCTGAAGACGTCGCACTCGACGCGCAGGGCCGCATCTACGCCGGTCTCGAAGACGGCAGGATCATGCAGCTTCAACCTGACGGAACGCGGCCCCGTCTTTTCGCAAACACGCAGGGCCGGCCACTCGGAATGGCTTTCGATCGTGCGGGCAATTTGATCGTCGCGGACGCAATCAAGGGTCTGCTTTCAGTCAGTCCGGCGGCCGAGATCAGAGTGCTGGCGACCGAAGCGGACGGCGTGAAGTTTGGGTGTCTCAACGATCTCGACGTCGGCGCCGACGGCACGATCTATTTCACTGAGGCGTCTTACAAGTATCCGATGGCGGAGTTTACGAGCGACGTGCTGGAACACCAGCCAAACGGCCGGCTGATGGCGCTTGACCCAAAAACGCAGAAACCGCGAACGCTGCTCCGGGGAATTTACTTCGCAAATGGCGTCGCCGTAAGTCCGGATCAGTCGTTTGTGCTGGTGGCGGAGACGGGCAAATACCGTGTTCGGCGCTATTGGTTGAAAGATCCGAAAGAGGGAATGGACGACGTTTTGATCGACAATTTGCCTGGTTTTCCTGACGGGATTTCCTCAAACGGCAAGGACAGGTTTTGGCTCGCGCTCGTCACGCCGCGGCAGGCCCTCTTCGACAGACTCCTCCCGCATCCCTTTCTGCGCAAGGTGGTTTTCCGCCTTCCGAAGGCGGTGCAACCCGCTCCCGAACGCTATTCCTTCGTCGTCGCCCTTGATTCACAAGGCCGCGTAGTCGAGAACCTGCAAAACGGCTCGACGGACTGTTACGGCCAAATCGCCAACGTTCTCGAACACAACCGCAAACTCTACTTCGGGAGCATCGGAGAAGATACAGTCGGGCGCTTTTCGCTATTGTCCCTGTCGGATACAAAATAGCCACCTGTATATCTCTGTACCAAGCGCACTTCCAGCCGATCTACCGAAAATCGAGCTAATCGGATTGGTCTGATTGCGGGTGGTTAGCAGGTATCCAAAGGCCGTTCAGAATCACTCCCTAACAACCTCAAGCCGATCCTCACTAACATCCTGAAAACAACACGGTTAAGTCACAATTTTAAAAACTGCTACACCTGCGGCACGAGGGTTGTTACTCAAACCTGCGAAGTAAGAAATATTACGTGGGAACTTCAAACGCGGCATCCCCTCTCAGTGGAGCTAACGACAATGATTAACCTTCTTTCGGCAGCTACTGCAGTGCCTCCGAATGTCTTCCAGACCACCGAACTGGTGGCCAGTGTAATGCACAAACTCTCACCCGAACTTATCAACACCATCAGCAACCTCGGCGTCGATCAGCGATACTCAACGCTCGAAAACTTCCCCGACTTCCTGCGCGGCAAACCAAAGATCGCCTCCAGCTCAACCACGCAACTCGGCGTGGCCGCTGCCAAACGTTGCATCAAGGAGTGGGGTGGCGATCCCGGCCGCATCGGTCTTCTTGTCGCCGCGACAAACACACCAGACCACATGCTGCCCTGCCTCGCGTCGGAAATCATGGGAAAAACCCATGGCTTGCTCTCGCGATCGCTGCGTACGGTGAGCATGCAGGCGCAAGGTTGCTCCGTCTTACTGAAGTCGATCGAAGTGGCCCAATGGTACCTGGCTGCCAATCCCGGAAAACTTGCGATCGTTGTGATGTCAGAGGCGCACACGCCTTATGTGGCGCCGCTGCTGCGCGACGAGTATTTCGGTTATCGCGAGATTGTCAGACTCAAGAAGGAACGCCGGATCGACGGCGAGAAGTTTGAGCAACAGCGGTTGGATACGACCTTTGTGGTCCAGTCGATGCTCTTTGGCGATGGCGCGGTGGCCCTGCTTGTGGGGACTGAAGAAGGTAAACCGGAGTTTGGTCCAATCTCGCACCTGACCAACGATCAGCCAAACGACATGAATTTGCTCACGATGGTCGCCAACAGCACGCATCCCTTCCTCAAAGGACGGCCGCAATACTTCATGCAGCCGAGCGTGCCGACTCGAGGTGCCCATTATGCCGTCACGACGGTGAAGAACGTGCTAAAGCATCCTGATTCGCCGGTCTCAGACCTGGAGCAGGTTGATGATTGCCTCATTCACACCGGGAGCAAGAAGATCCTCGACGGTGTATGTTCGCAACTGTCTCTGCACCCGGACTCGCGCAAGGTCCACAACTCTTACAAGGTCCTCGAGCACTACGGAAACCTTTCCAGCGCGTCGACCGGTTTCATGCTGGCTGAGAAAAATGATTGGTCAGGACCGACGATGGTGGTGGGCTTTGGAGTAGGGTTTACTGCCAGCGCGGGCATTATGAATTTCAACTAGCCGCTATCACACTAGCTGCATGGATTTAGCGAGTGCGTTGAGTGTCGATCCGACTTGCGAGAAGTCGAATGGCTTGCCGATGATGGCGTCGACGAGGTGTTCCTCGCCCGGTGGCGGCGTGGTTGTTGGACCATAGCCTGTAACCAGGACAATCTTCACGTCCGGCCAGCCTTTGCGGATCGACCGCGCTGTTTCCCACCCGTCCATCTCGGGCATTGCCAGGTCGGTAAACACGAAATCAAAGGTGTGTTGCTCCATCTTTTGCAACGCCTCGTGCCCGCTTCCGGCTAGTTCCACCTGGTGGTGCACGGCAGTTAGCATTTCCGCAAGTGTTTCTCGCACTGGAAGTTCGTCGTCGACAACCAGGATGCGTAATGGCGGGATTTCAGTGCAGATTACCTCCACCTCATCACAGGAGGATTCGGCGACAGCCGCCGGTAGATCAATCATGAAGATCGTCCCCTGGCCCGGTTCGGAAACGACGCTGATCGATCCCGCATGTCGTTCGAGGATGCTGTAGCTCACTGACAGACCAAGTCCCGTTCCGTGCGCGCCCTTCGTCGAGAAGAAAGGTTCGAAAATCTTCTGCCGCACGTCGTCAGGCATGCCCATTCCGTTATCGCTGAATTTCAGCTTCAGCCGGCCGTCTTCGTACCGGCAAGTGATCGACAGCTTGCCTCCCTTCGGCATCGCATCGACCGCATTGACGATGAGATTGACAAATACTTCGCGAAGCTCGGAAGCGCTGCCGTAAGTGGTGTGACCTTTTTCCGCGTCAAGCTTCACTTCGTATTCAAGGCCGCGAATGCGCGCCTCGTTTTGCCAGCGCGTGCGCGTGATTTCAATCGCGTCGTTCAGCAGGCTCGGAACGTCGACTAGTTCAAACTCCTTCACCGGCGATTTGCGTGCGAATGTTTGAATGCGGCGCACAGTCGCGGCTGCGTCTTCAGCGGCAGTTTGAATGATGTCGAGATTACGGACCAGCGCGGGTTCGTCGATCTGCCGGCGCAGCAACTGCGCGCGACCGAGAATCGCGGCGAGCGAGTTGTTGAAATCATGGGCCACGCCGGACGCGAGTTGTCCGAGTGCGCGCAACTTGTCAGCCCGTGCGGCACGCTCGCGTTCTTCCTTTTGCTCGGTAATGTCACGAGCGATACCCAGCACGCCGGTAGTCCGTCCGTCGACGACGAGCGGTGAATTGTCGACGCGGGCGTAGCGTAGTCTTCCGTCGTGAGCGAAATAGCGCATCTCGTAAGTTTGCGGAGAACCATTCAACGCCGCGTCAAGCTTCTCCTTGACGAGATCGTGATCGCCCTCGTAGACCATGTCGAGCAACGAGCGACCGATGAAGGCACTGCGCTGATAACCCAAACCCTTGAGCGTCGCACTGTTGCACCACTTGAATCGGCCCTCCGGATCGACCGCGTAGATCGACTCGCGCGCGCTTTCGAGAATGTTGTTCAGCAGCGACTGGTGCTCGCGAGCGACTGCCTGCACTTTGCGCAAATCGGAAAGATCGCGGGCCGTGCAAACCACGCCGACGGCGTTGTTGTTCTCGTCAAGCACTGGTTCGACAGAAACCAGCAGCGGGCGGTTGAGTCGGGTGGGGGTGATTTCAATCGTGACGCTGCGTCGGGTCTCCAGCGCGTTTTCAACCACGCACGCTTCGTCCTCTTCACTCGTGCGCAGGATGGCGCAACATTGACGACCCAACAGCAACCGCGGATGAAGCGCTTCCATCGCCGCGCCTGCCCGGTTCACTCGCTTCAACTCACCGGCGCTATCGAAGATGAAGATGCCGTCCGACATCGCGTCAAATGTCGTTTCCCATTCGGTCTTGCCACGGGCGACCATTTCGAACAGTTCAGCCTGCGCAATCGCGACCGAGAGACGTTCGGCGATCGCTTCGACAAGCGCCACTTCGTCTTCCGTCCAGCGGCGCATGCGATCCGATTGATGGATACAAAGCACGCCGCGGAACTTTTCTTTGACGATGAGCGGGTAGTTGATCTGCGATCGGACGGCCAGCTTCTCCGCCCTCGCGCGAACGTACTCGCTCAGCACGGTCGAGACGTCAGTGTGATTCAGGGAGTCGTCGATGATCAGTGGCCGGCTTGAACTCGAAAGGCGTCGTCCGATCGGATCGTCGTAATTGATCTGAAACGGCTTGATACTCGCGACGCCGGACGCCAGATACTCATGCTCGAGCGGTGACCCAAACTCTTCGGTGTTGGACAAGAAAAGATGGACTCGCGACGCCGATAACGCGCGGCCGAGCTCGCGTGTCGCGGTGCTGAGCACTTCCGGCAAACTCAGCGAAGCGCGAATCAGCATCGTCAAACGATTGACCAGCGCTTCGCGCGTCGACGTCGATTCCGCTTTTTGATAAAGCTCCGCCTGACGAATAGCGATGCCGGTTTGGTCGGCGATGGCTTTGGCGAGATCGATGTCCACGTCGCTCCATCGCCTGACCTGGTTCGTCGTCGAAAGCGCAAACGCGGCGGGAACATCGTCGCCGACGCGAATCGCGACGTACATGATCGACCTCACATTCGCCTTAGACAGGATGTTTTCGTAAAGATCCTTGATTCGCGGATCGTGCTCCGCGTCGTTGAAGACAAGCACGCCGGTATTATCCAGCGCGGTGATCAGCGTTTGCAGGTGGGCCAGCGGAAAGTCTGACGCAGCGGGCTGGACGCCCTCGACGTGATACTCGGCGACGTTCGTCGCACAGCGGGCGCGATCGTTTCTCATGTAGAGTGAACAACGATCCACTTCGAGATACGAACCCAATTCCCGCACTGCCGTGCGGTAGATCTCGTGGCTATCCAGCGAGCAGCGGATTGCCTGCGAAATGCGGTGACTCATCGCCTCGCGTTGGGCCTGCTGGGCCAATGCTTCTTCAGCGTGACGACGCTCGGTGATGTCAACGCCGACGCCCGAGATGTAGCGGCGACCAGCGGAGTCGATTGTCGGAAACTTGAACACGAGCCAATGGTGTATCGTGCCGTCGGCGGCGGGGAGGCTTTCGATGCATTCCTGCGGACGGCCCGCTTCCAGCACTTTAAGATCGTCTTCGTGAGTGTCAGCCGCGCTAATCGGCGGCAGCCAGTCGAAACTGGTCCTGCCTTTCAGGAAACTTAGCTTCTGGCCAAAAACCTTCTCGAACGGTTTGTTGACGTAGACGTAACGTCCCTCGTCGTCCTTCATGAAAGCGACGGCGGGACTGTTGTCCATGAAACTATTGAAGAACGCCTGGCTCTCGCGCAGCGCTTCTTCCGAATGCTTTCGTTCGGTCAAGTCGCGCGCGATACCTTGCACGCCGACCGGACGGCCTTCGCGGAACATCACCCGCGTGCTGACTTCCAAGCGAATGCGCCGTCCCTGCTTCGAGATGATTTCGATCTCGTAAACGGTCGAGACCTTTTGCGACGCCTTGTGCGCAATCATTTCGCGCGCGAGATTCAGATACTCCGGCGCGATGACGTCGGCGACGTTCATCTTCATCGTTTCTTCGCGCGTATAGCCGGTGATTCTTTCACCGCTCCTGTTCAGCGACGTGAAGTTACCTTGCAGGTCGTGCGTGTAGATGATGTCGTTCGCATTCTCGAAAAGTTCGTGATAACGCTCTTCGCGCTCGCGAATCGACAAGCGCGCCTGTTTCTTTTCCGTAACGTCGCGAAAGACATAAAGCGCTCCCGATTTGCCTTCGGCAGAAAACGGCAATCCGGTGACTTCGACGTAAATCACTGAACCGTCGAGACGAATACACGTCTGTTCTGCAAGCGGAGTCGGTTGTTGAAACTGCTGGATGTAATCGACCTGTTCGGTAACGTGGTCGTGGTATTCAGGATGTACGACAGTGAGGATCGACTTTCCGATCAAATCGTTGGGACTCGAGGCGCCCCACAGTCGCAGCGCCGCCGGATTGAGATAAGTGAATCGGCCGTCGCGAAGAATCACGATCGCGTCCGGCGAAAGTTCGACCAGCCTGCGATAACGTCCTTCACTCTCCTTCAACGCCGCGGCTGCGCGATGCCGTTCGACGAGACGGGCGACCTTTACGAGCAGCTCTTCGTTTCTAAACGGAAGGTCGACGTAATCGTCGGCGCCGGCGTGAAGCCCTTCGATGCCGGCCTCGTCCGCCTTGCGGATGCCGCTGATCAAAAGCACGGGAATGGACGCGGTTTGCGGATCATGTTTCAGTCGCCTACACAACTCGAGACCGTTAACTCTGGGCATTACGACATCGCTGATGACGACGTCCGGCGCACACGAGTGGGCCAACTCGAAGCCTTCTGCTCCGTCGGACGCCGTCGCGACCTCGTAGCCTTCGAGTTCGAGCAGATCAACCAGTAGTTCAAGTACTCTCTGGTCGTCGTCGACAATCAGGACTCTGCCTCGGTCTGAGGTGCTGGTGCTCATCTGATCTGTAAACCGGACGTATTTCGAACGGACCTCGTGGGAAGAGGGTCGGGAAGTGGGTAGTTCGGAGTTCGAGAACTCCGGGCAGACACACAAGCCGCCGCGAGTATAACAGGTTTTATCCGCGTTTGGGAACCTCGGATTTAGGAGGAAAACCGAGGTTTACTGCCCTGAACTCTTGCGTTTAGCCGGGGTTTCCGGGGTTGCCGTTTTGGCGAAGTAGCCAGCGCGGTAGTTCAACTTCAGATTCTGTTGTTTCAGCTCCGGGTTCACGAGCTGGATCTCGATTTTGCGATACGAACCGTCGCGGGCCTTGTTGCGAGGCGAATAGGCCACGAGGTACTGCTCGCGAAGATCGCGCTGAATCTGCGTGAACGCATCGCGGAGGTCGCCTTCGTGGCGCGGAAAATAGGCACGGCCGCCCGTTTTTTCAGCGATTTTTCTTAGCGCACCCTCGTTGACGTTGAACGTATAGCGGTCGCCGATGCCGATCGCGTAAACCAGCGCGTCGGCCTTTTGGGCGGCTTCGATGGCCTCGTCCATTTTCAAACGGCTGCTGGTGTCGTCACCGTCGGTGAGCAGGATGATGGCCCGGCGTGTGTGCTCGGCGGAAGTGCCGATCAACTCTTCGGACGTGGCCCAAACAGCGTCCCAAATGGCTGTCGATCCGGCGAGGGCCTGGTTGGTCCCCGAGATCGGAGGCGTTCCATTAACCACCACTCCACCGCCGATGTAACCAGACGGCGGCACAAACTCGACGCGATCGATCGCGCGTCTCAAGCGCTCGAGGTTTCCGGAGAAGCCCTGTTCGAGCGTCGTTTCTCCAGTAAACGACAAGATCGCGGCCTCATCTTTACTCGGGCGCAGCACGTTTTCGAGAAACGCGCGCGCGGCTTCTTTTTCATCCGGCAGCGTGCGCTCTTCGGAAGCACTGCAATCGATCAGAATCGCGAGTGACAGCGGGAGATCGATGTTCGTTTGAAACGTGAAAATATCCTGTTGCTGCCCGTCTTCAAACACGCGGATATCCTCTGCTTTCAGGTTGCTGATGAAGCGTTTGTTTTTGTCGGCGGCAGTGAAGAAGATGTTCGTGAGATTCGTTTCAACCTTGATCACTTCGTCGGATTCCTGCGGCAACTCTTCGCGAGTCCGTGGAGTTGGTGAAGGCGACGGCGACGCGTTGGTATTCACCGTCGCATCGGCAGGCTCGCTTTTCGCCGACAGACCGCGCGAGGCAAATCCGCCGCACACGGCGGCGACGACGAGGAGCAGCAGTACGAATGAACGGTTCAAATCTCGGTAACGCATCTTACTTTTTACCTATGACCACTTCCTATGGCATTACGCTGTCGGCGATGGCTTTGTAGCCCTTCTTGGTTCTTACTTTTAGATCGCCGCGACGCTCGGCGAGTTTGACGTCGATCTTGCGGAACGTGCCATCGTAACTTTTGTTCGTCGGGTTGTAAGTAACGAGGTACTGCGCGCGCAGTTCCTTCGAAATCCTGGTGAACGATCTTTCCAGCGAAAGCATGTCGCCGGTGAAGAACGCGGTGCCGCCGGTCTCTTCCGCGAGTGTTTGCAGATCGCGATCTTTTTTGTCGGCAACCTGGCCTGCTTCGACGCCGGGGACGGTTGATAAGAATCCCGCCTTCGTGGAGATCGCGAAGATGGTTGTTTCAGTGCGTTGGGCGATGTCGATGGCGTCGCGAATGTTGGCCCGGCTGTAAGTGTCTTCACCGTCAGTGACGAGCAGCAACACGCGACGTCCCGGAACGGAGCGCATCTTCTCGTCGCAAAACTGCCACACCGCGTCGAACAGAGCTGTTTGTTTGCCCATCTTCTTCACGCTGTAAACGGCCTTATCGAGAAGGTCGAGCTTGTCCGTGAAATCCTGTAGCAATGTTATCTCGTCGTCGAACGTGCCGAACAGCACGCGATCCTTGCGTGCTTTCACGACGGTCTGGATGAAGTTCATCGCCGACTCTTGTTGAAACTTCAACTTGCCCGCGGTTGACGGCGATGTATCCATCAACACGGCGACATAAAGTGGCAACGTCAATGCGAGATCATCGGAGAAAGTTTCGATCGTCTGCGGAACTTTGTCTTCGAGAATGACGAAGTCGTTTTGTGTCAGTCCCGGGACGAAATTGCCTTTCTTATCCGTGACCGTAATCGGCAGTCGCACGCGGCGGATGTTAATTCGCTCGGAGCCCTGCGGATCCTGCGGCAGAGGCGTCGGACTGGCCTTTGGCTTCTGGGCGGAAACGGTCAAAGAGCCGGCGGCCAGAATGCAAACCGCTGAAAAAGATGTGATTAGAAGACGTATTAGAGCTGTTGACATGCGATCTGGATTATAGTTCAGGGGACGACCCTGAGTCTGCTGGGTACGGCGGTTCGATGCGTCGACGCTTGTACCTGTTGCCCTTTAACTGTTTTGAGGCGCATCGGCTTTGCCACCCGATGTGCGGCGTGGCTCTGCCTCGCCGTCCTTAAGTTTCGGGTGCTACAATGCATCGGAACTCATCTTCGGCCCAACTGAGTCGCGCAACACCTTCATGCCCGACAACTCACACAGCTCGAATTCAGTCAGCGACGATTCGCCTCCCGAGTACATCGCCCATTATCGCATCCTGCGCAGGCTCGGCAAGGGCGGCATGGGTGAAGTCCTGCTCGGCGAAGACACCAAACAACATGGCCGCAAGGTGGCTCTAAAGGTCCTTCCCGAAGAACTCACTCGCTCTGAAAGCCGGCTGCGGCGTTTCAGACAGGAAGCGCGCGCCATCCTGGCGTTGAACCATCCCAACATACTCACTGTTTACGAGATTGGTGAAACCGGAGACAAGTATTACATCGCGACTGAATACATCGAAGGCGAGACGTTGCGCCAGCGTCTCTGGACCGATCCGTTGAAACTTGATGAAGCGCTCGGCGTCGCGATCCAGGTCGCGATGGCGCTCGAAGCAGCGCATGCCGCCGGAATCGTCCACCGAGACATCAAGCCCGAGAACATCATGTTGCGCGAGGATCGATTCGTTCGCGATCGCATCGTGAAAGTGCTCGATTTCGGTCTCGCGAAACTTACCGATCGCGATGCGAGCTCCGCCGATCCGGAAGCCGTGACGATTCCGATCTCGGAAACGAACCCTGGGATCATCATGGGCACCAGCGGTTATATGTCTCCCGAACAAGCACAGGGGGACACCATCGATACGCGTTCCGACGTCTTCAGCCTGGGCGTCGTCCTTTACGAAATGATCGCCGGGCAGCCGCCGTTCAAAGGACGAACGGACAGTCACACGCGCGTCTCGATCATCGATCACGATCCGGCGCCGCTGGTGCAACACGTTTCAGACGTGCCGCGCCAACTCGATCGCATCGTGGCGAAGGCGTTAGCGAAAGACAAACTCAAACGTTATCAAACGATCACCGATTTCAAACTGGATCTCGAACAACTGCGCGACGAGGTCCACACGTCGACCGGCGAGAGAACGATCCCACAAAGGGAAACGACGCATTCAGCGGAAACACAGACGATTCCGCAGGCGAATACGGGCGCGCGATCGCAGGTGGAAACACTGGCAGAATCGGCACCATCTCATGCGAGCGCAATCACCGCGCCGCGGCGAACAAACTGGCTCAAGTACGCAATTCCCGCTTTGCTCGCGGCGGTCTCGATCGGCATCATCGTCTACTTTTCGCGCGCGACGCCGGCGATCAATTCCGTCGCGATTCTTCCTTTCGTCAACGATACGAAGGATCCGAATGCCGAGTACCTATCGGACGGAATCACCGAAAGCATCATCAACAGTCTTTCACAGTTACCGAACCTGCGCGTGATGTCGCGCAATGCTGCTTTCCGCTTCAAGAGTTCGAACATGGATCCGGTTGAAGTCGGGCGAAACTTGAATGTCGGAGCGGTGTTGACCGGACGATTGGTGACGCTCGACAACCGTTTCGTGATCAAAACGGAACTGATCAAAGTCGCGGACGGCTCGCAGATCTGGGGCGACGAATACAACAGCAGCGTCACTGACATCTTTTCCGTGCAAGACGAAGTGTCGCGGAAGATCTCACAGAGTTTGCGTTTGCGATTGTCGGGCGAGGATGAAGAAAAGCTTGCCAGGCGTTACACAAAAGACGCGGAAGCGTATCAGCTCTACATGAAGGGCCGGTACTTCTGGAACAAGCGCAACGAAGAGGGATTCCGTAATGGCATCGAATATTTCAAACGTGCCGAAGAGAAGGACCCGACGTTTGCGCTCGCGTTTTCCGGTCTCGCCGATTCGTACGCCTTGCTCTGCGACATCGGCGTCGCGAAGCCAGTGGAAGAGATGCCGAAAGCAAAGGCCGCCGCACAGAAAGCCGTCGACGCAGATCCCACACTTGCCGAGGCGTACACGTCACGAGCGTTTGTGAGGCTTGCGTATGACTGGGACTGGCTCGGTGCGGAGAGCGATTTTCAGCAGGCATTAAAACTGAACCCGAAGTATCCGACGGCGCACCAGTGGTACGCGTCGTACCTGATGCAGATGGGCAAGTTTAATCGTGCGAAGGCCGAAATCGAGGAGGCGCACAATCTCGATCCGCTTTCGCCGATCATTACCGCCAACCACGGCCTGTATTCCTACTATGAGCGCAAGTACGACGACGCGATTGCAATCTACAAGCAGGGGTTGAAGGCCGATCCGGATTTCTGGGTGGCGCGGCACTACCTCGCGCTCGCTTACGTGCAGAAGGGAATGTACAACGAAGCGATTGCCGAGTTGCGCAGTTTGATTAAGGCGCCGCCAACTGGTCCAATTCCCGACAAAGTGATCGAGAATGAGATGGAGGCTTCTGCGTCGCTCGGCTTTGCTTACGGAATGGCGGGGCGGACCAATGAGGCGCGCGACATACTTTCCAAGCTCGAATCGTTATCGCACAAACGCTACATCTCAGGAATCTACTTCGCGATTGTTTATGCGGGTCTCAAAAACAGTGAACGCACGATCCATTATCTGAATGAGGCGTTCCAATCGCGGCATCCGGGACTGGTCTTAATCAGAATCGATCCGACGTTCGAATGGCTACGATCAGATCCGAAGTTCCAGGAGTTGACCCGGCGTTTCGAGCCCATCCCTTAACGATCCTCGTTCTCGATCTCAGCTAACAAAGTAGAAAGCTCCGGCGGCAGTGGAGACTGGAACTGTACACGTTCGCCTGTACCGGGATGTGAAAAGGCCAGTTTTTCGGCGTGCAGGAAATGGCGTCCCAAACTGCGGACTTGCGACTTCAGCTTTGGGTTTTGGATCGTGTTGTCGCGGCCGCCTCCGTACGTCTCATCGCCGACAACGGG
>CBFGMX010000048.1:0-31779 GCA_965649955.1 uncultured bacterium | reverse complement strand
ACTTCACCACGCAAACCTCACTTGCTGTAACATGCTCATCGCATGGACTACGAAGTCCGCAAAGCGACGCTCGCGGACCGGCAGTCGATCACACGTTTGATTGCGGAGTCGGCGCGGCAATTGAGCCGTGAGCATTATGCTGACGCGCAGATCGAAGCGGCGATCGCGTCGGTGTTTGGCGTCGATAGCGACCTTATCGAAGATGGCACTTACTTCGTTGCCGAGCACGACGGAACGCTAATCGGATGCGGCGGTTGGAGCAGGCGTAAGACGCTTTTCGGCGGCGACCAGTTTTCAAACCGCGACGCGGGCAAACTTGATCCAACCACTGAACCAGCAAAGATTCGCGCCTTCTTTGTTCACCCGCAGCACGCGCGGAAAGGCGTCGCGCGGGCGATCCTGTCGACGTGCGAACGGGAAGCGAGGGCGAAGGGTTTCAGCGCGCTCGAATTGATGGCTACGTTGCCCGGCGTCAAGTTTTACGAAGCGAACGGCTATTCACCGACCGGGAATTTTGATCTCGAACTCGCAGATGGTGTAAAACTCCCGCTTGTTCCCATGCGCAAACAGTTGTGAATTCGACAAGGCCCAGTCACAAGCGAGAACTTCTATAAAGTAGCACCACTAGAAGGATTTCCAAATGCCCAAGGAAGTCAAACGAGCGCTACTCGGTCACTTTCTGGCGGCACTGGCGTATCGAACGCAGAAAGCCTTGCGCGACGCGCCGGCCGATTTCGGTTCGTTTCGCGTCGAGGACGGTGTCCGCACACCTGCCGAACTCGTTCGGCACATGACGAGTGTCCTCGGCTACGCTCGCACGCATTTCATCGGCGGCCATTACCGGCCCGAAGCGTTGACGACTTTCGACGAAGAGATCATTCGCTTTCACGAGATGCTCGGCACGTTGGCCCAACACCTGCGCAACGGCGACGTGTTACTCAATGGCATGACCGAGGAGCGTTTGTTGCAGGGTCCTTTTTCTGACGCGATGACTCACGCCGGACAACTCGCGCTCTTGCGACGACTGGCAGGCGCGCCAGTGCCTCCCGAGAATTTCATCGTGGCCGAAATCCGACCCGATCGCCTCGGTCGCGATCAGGCAGATCCAGTCAGCCCGGACAAGGTGTGGCCTGAAGCACCCACCAACTGGAACCGCAGATCAAAACCAGACGAAGGAGAGAACTGATTGAAATTCGCGTTTCTGCTTGTCGTCGCAACTTTACTTTTCGTTGTTCCCCAGGATGATTTCAAACCGATCACGGTTTATCTCGTTCGCCACGCCGAACGCGCTGACGAACCACGCCAGGATCCGCCGTTGACGGAGAAAGGCACAGCGCGATCGCAGGATCTCGCCCGCCTTCTCGCGAACGCCAACGTCAAGACAATCATCACGTCGCAGTATCTGCGCACGAAGCAAACGGCCGAGCCACTGGCAAAACTAGCAAATGTCGCTGTCACGCCGATTAGGTTGAGTTTGAACCCTTCCAACCCACGCATGATCTCCGAACAGTCGACAGCGGAAGTTACAAACAAGATCCTCCAACGCGCAGGCGAGAGCGTGCTCGTGGTCGGTCACAGCAATTCGATTCCGGACGTGATCAGGATGCTGGGCGGCGACACTTCACCCCCAATTGACGAGAAAAAGCATGACGATCTCTTTGTTGTAACGGTTTACGCCAAAGGCAAGGCGAAGGTGGCGCACCTAAAGTACGGCGGCGCCGAATGATCAGCTAAAAACGCAGAAAAATGGACCCTTAAGGCGCGGTTTTTCGCGTTAGTATCAGGGGGCTGTTAACAGTTAAATGCCGGCCGGTTGCCGGCGAGGAGATCAAGAATGAAACAGTTGTTTTTTGCGATTCTGTTGCTCGTACCGACTACCGTCTTTTCCCAACACGGACATGCTCCAGCAAAGCAGCCCGTGCCGGTTGCCCTGGCAGCGGGATTAGGCGACATCAATCACCCGGTTTCAACCAGCAACGCCGAAGCGCAAAAGTTTTTTAATCAGGGACTTGCGTACCTTTACGGGTTCAACCACGAAGAAGCCGTCCGTTCTTTCCAACAGGCGGCAAAACTCGATCCGCAACTCGCGATGGCCTACTGGGGCACGGCCCTCGCGCTCGGTTCGAATTACAACGTACAGGCCGATGGTCCGGCACTGGTCCAGGCCTACACAAACCTGCAAAAAGCAGTCGAATTGGCACCGAAAGCGTCGGACCACGAGCGCGCGTACATCAACGCGTTGTCGAAGCGCTACTCGTCTGACGTGCAGGCCGATCAGAACAAGCTCGCCGTCGATTACAAGAACGCGATGGGCGAACTGGCGAAACGTTATCCCGACGATCTCGACGCGGCAACGCTTTACGCCGAAAGCATGATGAACCTGCGGCCCTGGAAATTGTGGACGCTTGACGGCAAGCCCGCGCCGGAGACACTCGAGATTGTTGCCGTGCTCGAAGGCGTGCTGCGCCGCAATCCGAATCACACGGGAGCCAATCACTACTACATTCACGCGGTTGAAGCTTCCAACAACGCGGAACGAGCGCTGCCGAGTGCTGCGCGTCTCGGCAAGATTGCTCCGAAGGCGGGCCACCTGGTCCACATGCCTTCGCACATCTACGTTCGGACCGGCGACTACGCCGAAGCCGCACAGTCGAATGTCGAGGCCATTGCTGCGGATCGTGAGTACATCGCAAAGACCGGCGCACAAGGCCTTTACACGATGATGTACTACAACCACAACATCCACTTCCTGGCCGCCGCAAGCGCCATGAAGGGACGTTACGCCGACTCGATCAAAGCGGCGCGCGAGCTCGAAACGAACGTCAAACCGCACGTCAAAGCGATGCCGATGCTCGAGATGTTCGTGCCGTATCCGAAGGTCGCGCTCGTGCGCTTTGCGCGTTGGGACGATGTATTCAATGAACCAAAGCCCGAACCGGAGTTGAAGATCACGACCGGGTTCTGGCATTTCGCGCGAGGCAGCGCGTACGCTGCGACAAACCAGCTCGCGAAAGCGGACGCTGAATTGACGGCATTGCAAGCGTTGATCAAGACAATCCCGGCGGATGCACCGATGGGAAACACCGGCGCCCCCGGCGTGTTGAAGGTCGCCGATCTTGCGCTTGCCGGAAAGATTGCGTACGCGCGAGGAGAGAAGCAAGCGGCCTTTGACCTGCTCAACAAGGCCGTCGCCGCCGAGGATGCGACGAGTTATAACGAGCCCGCAGACTGGGATCTTCCCGTTCGCGAGTTCCTCGGCGGCGCGCTGCTGGCCAGTGGCGATTACGCCACTGCCGAGAGCGTCTTTCGTGCGGAGATTGAAAGACGACCGCGCAATGGCCGCGCGTTGTTTGGTCTGGCTGAGAGCCTTAGAAAACAGGGCAAGACCTCTTCCGCGCTGATGGTCGACCAGGAGTTCAAAACTGCGTGGCAGCACGCCGACACGAAGCTGACTGTTGATAGTTTGATCGGTGTTCAGCCGAAGGCATCCGTAACCTCCGCAGCGGCGTCGGACGTGCGTTTTTCCAACGTGTCGCTGAAGACGGGTGTTCGTTTGCGCTATGCATATCAGGGCGACACGAACGGCGAGCCCGTCATCCTGCTGCACGGCTACACTGATTCGTCGGTTTCGTACAGCACGGTCCTGCCGTTGCTGGACCGCAAGTATCGCGTTTACGTTTTGGACCAGCGCGGTCACGGCGACTCGGATCGGCCCAGCGGCTCTTACGCCCTGCAAAACTTCGCCGCGGACGTCGTGGCGTTCATGGATGTAATGAATATCGATAAGGCGACGATCGTAGGTCACTCGATGGGAAGCTTTGTGGCCCAACACGTCGCAGTCGCCGCGCCGGAACGCGTAAAGCGATTGGTGCTCTCCGGCTCGGCGACTACCATCCGCAACGCCGTGGTTTCGGATCTTCAGCGCGAAGTCGCCGCGCTCAAGGATCCGATCCCGGAAAAATTTGTGCACGATTTTCAGGTCGGAATGGCGTTTCAACCGTTGCCTGATGATTTTGTGAAGGCCGTTGTAAAAGAGAGTTTGAACATACCCGCCAGGGTTTGGCGTGAGGTGATGACGGAGATGTTGTCGCCGAAAGCGCAGGTCGAACTCACGAAGATCAAAGTGCCGACGCTGATTCTCTGGGGCGACAAAGAAACTGTCTTTCCGCGGTCCGAACAGGAACGACTCCTTGCGGCCTTGCCAAATGCACGTCTGAAGGTCTATGAAGACACGGGACACTCGATGCACTGGGAACGTCCCGAGCGATTTGCCAAAGACTTGCAGGAGTTTATGAACTGACGAGATTTCCTTCCAAGATCCGTGCGTTCTGTGTGTGTATCTGTTGCGTACTCTTGTGCAGCCCACCTGGAACCACGGATCTTTTTGCGCAAACATCCACACGCTCTGTCGTTCGCGCGCAGAACGGCATGGTCGCTTCGAGCCAGCCGCTGGCTTCGCTAACCGGACTCGAGGTCCTCAAGCGAGGCGGCAATGCCGTCGATGCGGCAATCGCCATGGCCGCCGTGCTCAACGTCACCGAACCGATGATGACGGGCGTCGGCGGCGACATGTTTGCGCTGGTCTACTGGTCCAAAACCAAAGAGCTTAAGGGGCTGAATGCCAGTGGCCGCGCGCCGCGTGCGTTAAGTCTTGACTACTTCGCGAAGAAGAACGTGAAGCAGATGCCGGAGTTTGGCATGGAAAGCGTCACCGTTCCGGGAGCTTTCGATGGCTGGGTCGCGTTGAACGAGAAGTACGGCACGATGAAACTCGCCGACCTGCTTGCGCCGGCAATCGGATACGCGGAAAACGGTTTCCCGGTGATGGAGAAGACCGCTGAGGACTGGCACGCAGAAGTAGAAAGACTCAAACAGAACCGCGCCGCCGCCGCAAATTACCTCGTCAACGGGCGCGCACCGCGTGCCGGTGAAATCTTTCGCCAACCGAACCTTGCAAAGACGTTTCGAACGCTTGCTGCCGGCGGCCGCGACGCGTTCTACAAAGGCGAGATCGCGCAGGCAATCGCCGATTATTGCGCGAAAAACGGTGGCTTCATCACACTCGAAGACCTCGCCGCAACCAAACACGATTGGGTCGAACCGATTTCGACGAATTATCGCGGTTACACAGTTTATGAGATTCCACCGAACGGGCAGGGAATCACGGCGCTGATCGCGTTGAACATTCTCGAGGGCTTCGATCTCAAGAAGTTGAGCGCGCAGCCCGAGCGTTACTATCACACGCTGATCGAAGCGACGAAGCTCGCCTTCGCCGATCGCAACCGTTACATCGCGGACCCGACGTTTGCGAAGGTTCCGGTGGCCCAACTCCTTTCGAAAGACTACGCCGCCCGTCGCCGCGCGCGGATCGATCCCAACAAAGCACTCGACTCGCCGCCGCCCGGCGATATCAACGTCGGCAGCGATACCACGTACCTGACAGTGGTCGACAAAGATGGAAACGCGGTGTCGTTCATCAACAGTTTGTTCGACGCGTTTGGTTCGGGGATAGTCGCAGGCGATACCGGCATCGTGTTACAGAACCGCGGCACTAGCTTTTCGCTCAACGCGGAACATCCGAACCGTCTCGAACCAGGCAAACGGCCGTTTCACACTATCATTCCCGCAATGGTGCTGAAAGATGGCGAACTGTTCATGTCGTTTGGCGTGATGGGCGGGGGGATTCAGCCGCAGGGACACGTGCAGGTGCTGGTAAATCTGATCGATCGCGGAATGAATCTGCAACAGGCGATCGACGCCGCGCGTTACCGGTTCATGAGCGGCCGCGGCGTTTTGATGGAAGACGAGTTGGGCGCACCAGTAATCGAACGACTGATTTCGATGGGCCATGTGCGCGCCAAACCTCCGGGCGTGTTGCGTTCTTCGATGGGTGGCGGGCAGGCGATCATGATCGACCCGGTGAGCAAGACGCTGATGGGTGCGTCCGATCCGCGCAAAGACGGAATGGCGTTGGGGTATTAAGTTTTATGAGTAGTGAGTTAGACAGTCTCGTCAGCCAGGCTGATGCGATCGCGCAGGATGCGGAGAAGGTTTTTGGTGGTCTGAACAGCGAACAGCTCAACTGGAAGCCAAGCGCCGAGCGTTGGAGTGTCGGACAGTGTTTCGATCATTTGATCACGACGAACAGGGGTTACCTGCCGATCATCGACGATGTTTTGAAAGGGCGGAAGAAGTCGAGTGTCTGGCAGAAGCTGCCGTTCCTCCCCGGTGTGTGGGGAAAACTGCTCATCAAGTCGCTCGATCCGTCACAGACGCGCAAGATAAAAGCGCCGAAAAGGTTCGAGCCTGCGCAGAGTGACATCAGCGTTACGGTCATCGAAGACTTCGTCGCCCAGCAGGGCAAAGTCATCGAGGGAATAAAAGCTACCTCGAATCTTGACCTGGAAAAGATCATCGTTACCTCACCCGCAGCGAGCATGATTGCCTACAGTTTGATGGACGCGTACCGCATCATCGTCGTTCACGAACGCCGCCACTTTCAACAGGCGCAAAGAGTCACCGAAGAAAGCGGTTTCCCGGCCTGAATGACATCCAACATCGATGATTAGATCGATCACGAGCCGCGACAACTCGCTGCTCCGGCAGGCGCGCGCGGTGCGCGACGGCAAGGAGACGGAGTACATCTACGTCGAAGGACTGCGGCTATGCGAAGAGGCGCTTCGTTCGGCGCTGGAGATCGAAGCGGTCATCGTCTCTGAAGAGCTGTTGCGAAAAGAAAAGGCCGCGAGGGCGATCGCCGATTTGGACCAGGCGGCCCGCCGCAGTGCCTCGGTCAGCGAAAAACTTCTCGAATCGATCTCTTACACCAAGACTCCACAGGGGATCGTCGTGCTCGCTCGCCGGCCCGAATCCTCAGAAAAGCGTCTTGCCGCCGCTATCGGCGAGAATTCGCTACTGGTCGTGCTGCATCAGATAAACAATCCTGTGAACGTCGGCGCGATCGTACGGACGGCGGAAGCGGCCGGCGCCGCGGGCGTGATTGCGACGAGAAACACGAGCGATCCCTTTTCGCCAAAGTCGTTGCGTGGCGCGATGGGATCAGCGTTCAGACTGCCGATCTGGACTGGTCCAACTTACGAGAAGATGATCGAGTGGTGTCGCAAACAAAAGATCGATACGGTCTGCGCTGACGCCGAAGCGCCTACCACGCACACGGCATTCGACTGGAAGCGAGCAATCGCACTGATCATGGGCCCGGAGTCAACGGGACTGACCGATGCGGAAACGTCGAGCGCGACACAGATTGTGCGCATTCCGATGCACGGCGCGGTCGAAAGCCTCAATGTTTCCGTCGCCGCCGGAATTCTCCTCTTTGAAGCCGCACGTCAACGCTCGGTCGTTTGAATACAAACCTCAGTGGCCGGAAAAGCCTTGCCCGTTCCACGTTTCAGCCAGGCGACAATCGTGTAGATCCCGGGCTTCTCGTGAAATAGTGGGACTGGAACGCTGAAGCTTCCATCTAGATCAACGTCGACATCGCCCCTGCTCCGATCGGTGTACATGTATGGTGGCATCACTTTCGGCCGCAGTACTTTCGAATGGTTCGGAAGTTCATACGACCTCGGCACATTCAACCAACTCAGCTCCGGCGCTTTCGGCAACGGCTCGTAAAAAACCTCGATGTGATTGAGACTGTGATATCGCTTCAACATCTTCGCCGAAAACAGGACCACGCTCTTCGGTTTGGCAGTGCGCGGCACGTTCTGCACCTCGACATGTCTGGCGACAAACAGTTCCACCAAACGCAATCGCAATTTTTCCACGGCGATGCCAAAACCGACGTGCGTATGCTGTGGCGCGAGGATCGTCTTTCGATGACCATCGTTGGGCGGTTTTTCCTGATACAGACGCAGGTGTAAGTAAGACGTATCCTGCTTCAAGTCGCTCATCTTGTTGGACCACGTGTTGTCCGCGGCGGAGACGTTTTCCTGCGTGGCGTCAGTGCCGCCGGCAAACGAGTAGCGGTGATATGGCTTGTATCCGTCGCGGTCCCAGTGACTGGCAAACTCGTGCCTCGCCATCTCGGTTGCGTGTTTCGCTGCGACCTGCGTCGCCAACTCATCCATCGCCAGCATCGGGACTTTTTCGACGGCGCGCTCCTCGTTGACCATCTGGAGCAGGTTTGCGCGCAGCTCGGCAAAATCTTGTGTTTGATTAGTTGAGGAAAGAATGCGCTCCAGCAGGGCCGCACCAACAGGAAAGCTCGCAGCCTGGAGGAACGTGCGCCTTAACATCAGCGGCGAAGTCTGCGGCGACGAAAGAAGAGATAAAAGCCGGCGATGACCAGTGAGGCGGCGATTACCATGTAACCGAGTTGTCGAAGACTAAATCCGCCGGCTACCACGTAGATGCCGCTGCTTTCCGCGATCATCTGACCTGAAAACATCGACAACACCACAGATAACAACAACCCCAGCATCGCAATCGAGATAACTACGAAGAAAACGACAAGCACTATCTGGAAGAGTTTTTGATACATCACTACTGCTCCCGGTTTCGACCTGGGCTTTCGATGGCGCCATTGTAGGCGGCAGCTAGTCCATCGGCGCAATCGATCGATATTCCCAGGTCGCGTAACAAACCGTCTTCCAATCCATAAATCCAGCCATGGACCACCAGCTCCTGCCCGCGCTGCCAGGCGGTCTGGACGATCGTGGTGCGAGCAACGTTCAGCACCTGTTCGACGACGTTCAGTTCGCAGAGCCGGTCCAATCGCTTCGCCTCATCTTTGATCTCGAACAGTGAATGCTCGTGGTCCCGAATGACGTCCTGCACGTGCCGTAGCCAGTTATCAATCAAACCAAGTTGCAGGTTGTCCATCGCGGCCTTCACGCCGCCACAGCCATGATGGCCGCACACGATGATGTGCTCGACTCGCAGTACGTCAACCGCATATTGCATCACGGACAGACAATTGAAGTCAGTATGCACGACGACGTTCGCCACGTTCCGGTGTACAAACATCTCACCCGGAACCATGCCGACGAGCTGCGTTGCCGGGACGCGACTGTCGGCGCAGCCGATCCAAAGAAACGTCGGCGACTGCTGTTTTGCAAGTGTCTGAAAAAATTCAGGATCGCTTGCCGTGATCGATGCTGCCCACTCACGGTTCTGGTCGAGAAGCCGCCTTAAGTCTTTCATTGTCCCGGTCCGCCCCCTTGCTTCTTCTTGCCCCCTGACTCCTTGCCGCCTTTAGATTTCTTCACCACGCTGATATGACCGTTAGCTTCCATGTAACTATATTTCACTTCTTTGACATCCTCTACGCCCTGCTCCCGCAGCTCTCCAAGCAGCTCCTCTTCTGAAATCATCTCCTTGCGAAGGTTTCGCTGCAGCATTCGTCCGTCTTTAACCAGCAGCAACGCCGGCGGGTGAAGGAACGTAAGTCCGGGGAAACGAAAAACGAGCCAGTCAAGCAGGAAATCCCAGCCCACGATCGTCGCAACTAGAATCGCGCCTTCCGTGATGGATTTATACTCGGCGCTCATCGCGTTTTGCGCTGCGTCGGCTATCAGCACGACCACGAGCAGATCCGAGATGCCGATCGCTCCGGCTCCACGTCGCAGGACGCGGAAGATGATGAAGAGGAAAAGGTAGATGACTGTTCCCCGGAGGATGATTTCGAGGACCGAGCCGGAGGGTATGAAAACCTTTTCCCAATCGATCAACAGCAGCGCGATCATGCAGTCTGTGTTTTGAACTGTACCTGCGGTGGCACAAAGTCTACCGGCATATCGCCGTTGTCAGCGCGCAGGTACTGCCAGTCTTTAGGCTTCAGCGAAGCCAGCAACTCTCTGCGGTTCTTGGTTTTCAGGGGCTTGCCGGAGTAGATCTTTCCCATTCTCTGCAAAGTCTTTTCCGGAATCGCGCCGGAGAACATCCATAACGGCCAGGTGAAGTTTGGACCATTGAGCCTTCGCAACTTGTAGAGCCACATGCCGATCGATCCCACGCGCCAGGCCATCGGTCCCCACCAGCTATACTGTCCCGGACGCAGATTCATCTTCCAGCACTTCATCATCAGTTGCCATTGCAGCGGCGTCAGTTGACGCGTTTGTCGCACGCCCTCTGCTTTCTCCATGCGCGTGTCGTGCAACGGCGTGAAGATCGACGGGATCAGGAAAGCGAAAAGGCCGCGGCGCTCCATCTCGTAAACAAGATCGATCGTTTCCTTTACGTCCTGGTCGGTTTCGCCGGGGTTGCCGACGATCAACGTCATCGCCGGGAACCAATTGTTCTCGTTCAGCACGCGCAGTCCCTCGAGCACGACGCTGGGCCAGTCGTCGATCGAGAACGGCACGCCCTTGCTCGACATAATCTGCTTCGCCATCCGCACGGAGCCGGTTTCCAACCCGATCAACGGCGCCAGCGCCTTCTTTTCCGGATGACTGCTGAGATACGGGAAGTGAATCGGACTCTTCGGCAACAGCAGGTCGGAAAGCTGTTTGATGAGCAGCGGATCGACGACGGCGGGCGCGATCGTGCAATGGCTCAACACGTGTTGCTCGACGCCGGGAGTGTTGACGATCTCGGCATAAAGATCGATGAGCGCCTCGCGGTTGGGAAAGTAAAACGGCGTATCGGTATGGACCTGTCCCCAGATGAACATGTCTTCAGTAGCGAGCGAGATCTGCTTGTTACCGTTGCGCACGTTTGCGCGCACTGCTTCCATGATCTTGTCTTTCGGGAGATCGATCTGCGGATTCAGATCCGGAACACAAAACTTGCAGCGGCGGCCGCAGCCCGTGGTCATTTCGACGACGCCGAAAGTCGTGCGCGTGTCGGGGAAGAGAATGGCGTCTCGCTCGACCGGATGCTTTACGTCGACGCGACGCGGCAGTGTCTCGCCGTCGACAGCCTTGCGGAACAGTTCGAGCGTGTCGGCAGATTCGCTTCGGCCTTCGACGACGCAATCGATGCTCAATTCCTCGTATGTATCCGTCTGGATGATCTGCCAGCCACCTGAGCCGCCGACGATCACTTTGAAATTGTCTCGATAAGGACTCGATTTGATCTTGGCGAACAGTTGTCGCGAGTAGTGAGAGTTGATTGGCATCTTCGAGGAGCCGAAGATCGACGTGTAAACGCCGGCGGCGAACGTTACGCCGAGCGGGTTGTGCGTCGACACGGCTACAACGCGCGTGTTTGGACCGATGAACTTGTCGAGGTCGTCGGGGAAACAAGCGACGATATCGTCGCTCGGGTATTCGCGCAGAAGCGACTTTTCGACGAGTCGCACGCCGGCGGGCATGTAACGCGCCGAGCCGTCGTCATTGTGTTCGACCTCGCGCCACTTGGGATACTTTCGATTGATGACGCCTTCCATCCAGATTGGCAACGACGCCATCGCCATTTGAATGAAATAACCTGCGTGATCGATCGCCTCCGTGAGAGGAGCAGTTAAAACGATCAGGCGGCCGCCATCGGAAGGTCCATTCGGGGAAAACGGAGCATTCTGGTTCATGGGCGCTTACACTAAGTGAATCAGTGGATCTTTACAAGCCCTTTATTTGGCCGGTTGTGCTCATTTGTCCAGATCTATTTCAGCCCAGATAGGCCAGTGATCGGAGACGTTCAGCGGCTTGGCGACGCCCCAGCGAGAAATTCGCAAACCGCGTGAAAAGATCCAGTCGGCGTGCATCAACAGGCCGCCACCGCGCCACGTCGGAGTTCCGGTTGGATAAGGTGTCGTGTAACCGCGGGACTCGAGAAACCGGCGCGTCTCGATGCACTTTTGTTTGGACAGAGTGTTGAAGTCGCCGAGCACCAGCGTAGGCAATGTGGTTGATTCGGCATGCGCCGCAAGTACTTCGAGCTGCGCGATTTGTCCATCGCTTGCCGCGTGTGGATCGACGTGCGCGTTCAAAATGCGAACCTGACGTGTTCCGACCGAGATCGTTGCGGCCATTGCGAGTCGCGGCCGCCACGGACACTCCTGCCACGGTAAATCGAGCCGCGCCACGTCGCTCATCCTGAGCCGGCTTAACAGCGCGACGCCTGTATCGCCTTCGTCGTGCAGGTCGATGGGTTCTTCAAAGTCCAGCCACCATTGGCGCTTTACTGGCTTGATGCCGCGAGGAATTCCGGCGGGTGCGTGGGCCCAGTTCATCTGCAACTGGGCAGCGAGCTCGCATGCGACGTGGTGACCGCCTGTGCGAATCGTTCGCTTGTCAGCTTCCTGCAGGGCGAGGACGTCGACGGCCGGCAACAAAGCGCCATTGCTGAACGCTCGTGCCGCGGCGGAGATCATGTTACCGACGTGTTCCGGCCGGCGCGCGAGGCTCATCAATCCGAGTTTGCGAGCTATTCCGCCGGGGATCAGATACGGACCGCGCGCGTACCGGATGTTGTATGAAGCGACGACGAGTTTGGATCGTTCAGGATCCGGGGCGTGATTGTTAGAATGGGTGCCGAACTCGAGTTTTTCGGCTTCTGTTAACGGGGGAATCGCAGTGACCATCGTATTGGCAATTGTAGACGATATGTTCTTCGCGTCGAAAATTCGCGCGACGGCAGAGGCGCTTGGCACCCAAATCAGCTTCTTGCGATCGGTGGAGAAGTTGATCGAGAAGGCGAGCGAAGCGAAGCCCGACTTAGTCGTGGTTGACCTGCACAACTCGAAGCTCGATCCCATGGCCCTCGGCAGGGAATTGAAGTCGAATGAGGAGTTGCGGCAAGTGAAACTTCTCGGGTTCTTTTCACACGTTCAAACGGACTTGCAACGTAATGCGATAGCTGCTGGTTACGATCAGGTCATTCCACGATCCGTGTTTGCGCGAGACCTCGCAAAGATACTGTCTACAACGCAGCAGTGACCGGCGCGATTACCTCGTGAATCGATTTGACCTCACTTACCATCTGTTCGTACTGGTCGAGTGTTAACGCCTGAGCGCCGTCGGAGAGTGCGTGTTCGGGTTGGTCGTGAACTTCAATGATCAATCCGTCGGCGCCGACCGCGACGCCGGCACGCGCGAGCGGCGTGACCATGAAGTTCTTGCCCGTGCCGTGCGATGGATCGACGATCACCGGCAAGTGGGAAATACGTCTAACTGCTGTAACTGCTGCGAGATCCAGCGTGTTTCGCGTGTGCTGCGCGAAGGTGCGGATGCCTCGTTCGCAAAGGACGACCTGGTAGTTACCTTCCGCCATAACATATTCCGCGGCGAGCAGCCATTCATCGAGCGTTGCCGAGAGTCCGCGTTTCAACAGCACCGGCATACGGGCCTTACCCGCCCGGCGTAGCAGCGTAAAGTTCTGCATGTTGCGCGCGCCGATCTGGATCATGTCGCCGTAACGTTCGACGAGGTCGACTCCCGCTTCGTCGAGTGCTTCGGTAACGATTTTCAACCCGTAAGCCTCGCGCACCTCGGCCAGTATCTTGAGTCCTTCTTCGCCGAGCCCCTGGAAAGCGTAAGGTGAAGTCCGTGGTTTGAACGCGCCGCCGCGGAAGAAGCGCGCGCCGCTACGGCGGACTGCCTCCGCGATTGCAAAAGCCTGGGCGCGACTCTCGACCGCGCATGGACCAGCGATGATTGCCAGTTCGTCGCCGCCGATTGTCGCGTCGCCGACGCGTACGACTGTCTTCTCCGGTCGCAGGTCGAGGGTGATCAATTTGTAAGGCTTGCTGACGCGAATTGCTTCCGCGACGCCGTCAAGGTTCTCGAAATGCGACGGGTCGATGGCAGTAGGGTTGCCTGTGATGCCGATGGCCGTGCGGGTCATTCCCGGCATGGGGTGGGCTTTGTAACCCAGTTTTTCGATTACGCGCAGGACAGCGTCAACCTGGCTGTCAGTGGCGTCGGCTTTCATTACGATTAGCATGATTTTTACTCTTGCTAGGTCCCAGATCTGAGATCTGAGATCTCATATTCACATCTGGTCGGGAACGTTGATCCCCAGGATTCCAAGGGCAGCGGTCAGTCGAGCACGCACCACTTTCGTCACCGCAATTAAGACTGCGCGCCGAACAACATCCTTCTCCGTGAGAATTCGATGATCGTGATAAAACCTGCTAAAGGTGCGCGCAAGCGAAAAAGTGTACTTCGCCAGGTTGGCGGGCTCCGCGGACTTACGGCACTGTACTATCACATCATCGAGTTGTTGCGTCAACATTAACAACGACCAGATCTCGGTACCGCGCTCGCCCGAAAGCACCTCGGTCACCTGCCGTTGCACCTCCATATCATCCGCCCAGCTTTCTAATAACGAATCCGCCTCGTGAACAGTTTCACGACCTAGCTTGCGGAAGATCGAATTCGTCCTTACAGCGGCATACTGGCAGTACGGCCCGGTTTCACCTTCAAACGAAAGGGCTTCCTTGAAATCGAACGCGATCACCGTATTGCGTGTGAACTTGAGCAGGAAATACCGAAGCGCCGCAATCGCCACCTCGTGCGCCGTCGCCCTCTTTTCTTCTTCCGCCAGCTCGGGATTTCGCTTCTCAACCTCCGCCAGCGCGCCTGCTTCGAGTTGATTGATCAGATCGTCGGCCTTTACGCCGAGTCCTTTGCGTCCACTCATCTCGATGTACGGCCGTGCACGATCCTCGTCGGTCAATTCGATACCCAATTCGTCGCACGCAGCAGGCGACAGGGCCACCATTTCATAACTGAAATGAACACTCGCATCGTCGCCTATCTCAGGCACGACTGCCGCAACGCCGCGGGCTACGATGTCCTGAGGATACGACTGTCGCGAGTCGATCACGTTGTAGACCGTCACACCGCCACCGAAGTGCGGACGTTCGACGCCGGCTTTGGTCTCAGCTTCCGGATCAGTCGTCGTGACCCACAGAACGTGACCATCCGGATAGGTGCGAAACACGTTGTAGTGAAAATCGAGACCGAGCTTGCCCAGTTTCCAGAGTTGATAAGCGATGTCTTTTCCGGTGTACGTAACCGTGCCGTTCGAGCGCACGATGATCTTGTCTGACTCGTGTTCGTCGGTGCCGGTGTGTGATTCGAACGGCATCACCCAGCAGCCCGCGTGACGGCCTTCGGTTTCGTACCGAATAACGCCGGTGCTTTTCATCAGCGAGAAAGCCCGTTCCCAGAAGTGCAGGTGAAGGATGTCTGACTCGCGTGCGAGCAGGTCGTAACGGATGCCAAGCCGCTCCATCGTGTCGAGGATGCACTCGACGTTTCGTGTGGCGACGTAGTCTGCCAACTCCGCGATGGGATTATCGCCTGCTTCGATAGCGTGCAGGACGTCGCTGCGGAGTTTTGCTTTTTCGGGATTAATGTCGCCGCTCGGATTCCCGTCACGATAGAAGAGACCGACTTTGGTGTAGAGGTCCCAGCAGTAGTAATCGAACGGATAGTCTTTCGTAAGCGACGCATCGAGCGCCTTGATCTGGTCCAGATCCATCTTGTCGAGATGAGTGAAACCGACCACGACGTCGGCGACCTGAACGCCCGTGTTGTCGATGTAGTTCTGGACCTCGACCCGGTCGCCGGCTGCCTGGAGGATCCGGACGAAAGTGTCGCCGAGCACCGCGTTTCGAACATGGCCAATGTGCGCGGCTTTGTTCGGGTTGATGCTCGTGTGTTCGACCATCTTCTTCGGACGACCCGCGCCGGCCGGTTCAGCGGTTGTCACGTCCGGGCGCGCGATAAGACTGAGCAGCCTGGCGCGATCGAAGAAGACGTTGATGTAACCGGCGCCGGCGATCTCGACGCGCGCGACCTCGTCGACGTCTTCGATCCGGGCTTTGAGCTGTTCCGCGATGGCGCGTGGGTTTTGTTTTTCGCCGGTCTTTTGTTTGACGAGTTTTGCGAGTTCGAACGAGACAGGAAAGGCCAGATCTCCAAGATCAGGTTTTGGAGGCTGATCCGAATTTAGCTGTTCAAGCTCGACGCCGAAGATTTCTTGCGCGGCAGACTTGATTCGGTCTTTTAGTTTTTGCTGTAGGTCGAGTAGGTTCATGTGTGCAAAAGGGCAGAGTATAGCGGATATCACGGATATGCTACCATCGCGCCCGTAATGCAAGTTTCAATTTCCGCGGAGTTGCGTTGCCGTTTCGCGGAGGCGAAAAGCGTCCTGGTGCTGACGGGCGCGGGTGTTTCCGCCGAGTCAGGCGTGCCGACATTTCGCGGCGGCGGCAATTCGGCCGTATGGAAAGGGATGCCTTTCGACGTAATCTCGTCAGGCCAGATGCTCGAGCGCAACTTGCCTATCGTTTGGGAGTGGTTTGACTATCGTCGCAGCGTGCTTGCATCGCTGAGTCCGAACCCGGCGCACTACGAGATCGCGCGTTGGCAGGATCGCTTTCCGGAGTTCACACTGGTCACGCAGAACGTCGACGGGCTGCATCACAAGGCCGGGTCGCGCAACATAATCGAGTTGCACGGGAACGTTTGGCGCGCGCGATGCACTGTTTGCCGGTTGGGCCATGACATGTCGCAGGGCGAGCGGCCGGACGCGTGCCCGTCATGCGGAAGCGCACTCAGGCCGGACGTCGTGCTGTTCGGTGAAATGTTGCCTCCCGGCGCCTTTGAGTATGCGTCGAGCAGGGCCGCGCAATGCGATCTTTGTTTTGTGATCGGCACTTCGGCGCTGGTCTATCCGGCGGCTGGACTACCTGCGATAGCGAGATCGGCTGGTGCTTATCTCTGTGAAGTGAATCCGGAGCGAACGCCGCTTTCAGATCTTTGCGATGAAGTGATTACGGGCAAGGCCGGCGAGGTCGTGCCGCTGATTGGTGCTGCATAGATGAAGACGCTTTATTTCGATTGTTTCGCTGGTGCGAGCGGCGACATGATTCTCGGTGCGATGGTCGGTGCCGGCGTCGATCCGAACGCACTGCGCGAGCAACTCTCGCTGCTCAACGTCGAAGGTTTCAAGATCGGCTTTGAGAGCGTCGACCGATCAGGATTGAGTGCGACTTACGCGCGGGTAGAAACGGTTCACGAACATAAGCACCGTCACCTGTCGGACATTCGCCGGATAATCGAAGCGTCCGGCGTGACTGACGGCGCAAAGGATCTTTCACTTCGGATCTTCACGCGACTTGCTGAGGCCGAGGCTCGCGTACATAACGAACCCATTGAAAAAGTTCATTTTCACGAGGTCGGCGCTCTCGACGCCATCGTCGACGTCGTGGGTGCGGCAATCTGTTTTGATCTACTGAAGATCGAGCGGTTCGTCAGTTCGCCGCTGCACGTCGGCAGTGGAATGATTGAAATGGCCCATGGGCGCTTTCCGGTGCCGCCCCCCGCTGTGACCGAGTTGCTCCGTGGTGTGCCGTTCTATTCGGGAGACGTAAAAGGCGAACTCCTGACGCCGACCGGCGCTGCGATTATCACCACAGTTTGCAGCGAGTATGGACCGATACCGCGCATCAAAACTGATCGCACCGGTTATGGCGCCGGCACGCGCGAGTACGAAAACTTTCCAAACGTTCTGCGCGTGCTGGTTGGCGAAACTGAAACGAACGACGCGGCATCCGAACGTCTCTGGATGCTCGAAACGAACCTTGACGACGCGTCGCCGCAGATTGTTGGGCACGTGATGGACCGCGTGTTCGAGGCCGGCGCGCTCGATTGCTACTTCACAGCGGTGCAAATGAAGAAGAACCGTCCGGGCGTGTTGTTGTCCGTTTTGTGCGGTCCGGCGGAAAAGGAAGCGGTGATGAAGTTGTTGTTCACCGAGACGACGACGCTCGGCATTCGCAGTTACGAAGTCGAGCGACGCGCGCTGCGTCGCAGCGTTGTGCAGGTGGAAACGCAGTATGGGCCAATATTTGTTAAAGTGGCGTACCTGAATGGCAGCGTCGTGAATGAGATGCCGGAGTTTGAGCAGTGCCGGGAGGCAGCAATCCGCGCAAATGTCCCATTGAAGGTGGTAGAGGAGGCAGCGCGCGTCGCGCTAGCGAATATCCGTGATTAACAACAAAGAGCAAGAGGCGCCGCCGGCCGTTGACCTGGATCTGATCGCGCAAGGTGTGCGGATGATCATCGAGGGTATCGGTGAAGACCCCGACCGGTCAGGATTACGGGGCACGCCGCGTCGAGTCGCGGAGATGTATGCGGAACTGACCTCCGGCATGCGCGAAGACCCGGAGCAGCATGTCATACCGTTGCCCGGTGACAAGCATGACGAGATGGTGATCGTGAAAGACATCAGCATCGCGTCGCTATGTGAACATCATCTCGCGCCGTTTGTCGGCAAGTGCCACATCGCCTACATTCCAAAGGGCGGCCGCATTCTCGGCATTTCGAAGTTGGCGCGGCTCGCGGAGACCTTCTCGCGCCGTCTCCAGCTTCAGGAACGACTGACAACCGACATCGCGAACACGCTCTTTGAAGGTCTCAAACCGCTGGGCGTAATGGTCGTAATCGAGGCAGAACACACGTGCATGACCTTGCGCGGAGTGCGAAAGGCCGATGCGAAGACGGTGACGTCCGCCGTGCTTGGCGGCTTTCGCAGCGATCCGCGCACCCGCGCAGAAGCCATGGCTCTCATCAAAGGAAAGGACTGATGAAGTAGTTGTTATCCGTGTTTCTTCTGAAGTCGAAAAGCTTAGGTTCAGCGATCGAACGAACACGGATAAGAGAATAATGAAAACGTTCTACGTAACCACACCGATCTACTACGCCAATAGCCTGCCGCACCTCGGTCACCTCTACACGATGATCGTGTGCGACACCCTCGCGCGATCCAAACGCCAGCGCGGCATCGATACTTATTTTCTAACCGGCACGGACGAACACGGCATCAACATCGAACGTGCAGCCGAAAAAGCGGGCCGCACGCCGCAGCAACAAGCTGATTACGTCGTCGATTACTTCAAGCAGATGACGCGCGAGTTTGGTCTCGACACCGAACACGGCGGTTACGACATCTTCATGCGTACTACCGCGCCGTTTCACTACCAGGGCGTGGGCGAGTTGTGGCGACGCATCACAAAGACGAAAACGCCGAAAGGTAACGACGCGATCTATAAGGGCCATTACGAGGGTTGGTTCTGTGCTCCATGCGCCGCTTACAAGACTGACGACGAATACCGGAAACCCGAGGATCCTAACGGCGTGCCCACGTGTTTGATTCACGACACGCCGCTCGATCGCGTTTCCGAGGAAAGCTACTTCTTTCGTCTTTCCGACTACGCGGACGCGCTGCTCGAGGTTTACGAGACGCGCCCCGACTTCGTCAGACCGGAGTCACGAAGAAACGAAGTGATGAGCTTCGTGCGCGGCGGACTCCAGGATCTTTCAGTCAGCCGTTTGAAGACGTCCGTGAGTTGGGGCGTGCCCGTGCCGGACGATCCGGCGCACACGATGTACGTCTGGTTCGACGCGTTGACCAACTACATCACCGCGATCGGTTTCGGCAATGAAGAACGCGAGCGAGCAGCGGGCTTTGAAAAGTACTGGCCGGCGGTGCACATCGTCGGCAAAGACATTCTGCGGTTTCATGCCGTCTACTGGCCGTCGTTCCTGCTGGCGGCCGGTGTCGAGCTGCCGCGGGCCATCGTGGCCCATGGAATGTGGCTCGATCCGAATGGCCGCAAGATGTCGAAAACACTCGGCAACACGGTCGAGCTCGACATTCTGCACAAACACTTTTCGATCAACGCGATTCGCTACTTCTGCCTTCGCGAGATGGTCTTCGGACAAGACGGCCGTTTCGGTTATGAAGCACTGGTCGATCGGTCCAATAGCGATCTCGCGAGCGGTTTGGGAAACCTTTCCAGCCGCACGTTGACCATGATCGCCCGCTACTGCGACTCACAAATTCCTTCGGGCCAGATCCCCGAAGAGAAGTTGCTGCTCGCGAAGCGTTCGGGTTTCGATACTGACGAGACCACCGTCGCCGGGTTCATCGAAACCGCTCGCGATCAGTTTTTGTTGCACTTCGACAACCTGGCGTTCAGCCGCGCGCTGGAAGTTGCATGGTCCGTCGTGGCTCGCGTGGACAAGATGATCACCGACGCGAAGCCATGGGACCTTGCGAAAGACGAGAACCAGCGACACACGCTCGGCGCCGTGCTCTATCGCGCCGCGGAAACACTTCGCTGGCTCAGCGTGTTGCTTTACCCGGTGATGCCCGAGGCGAGCCGCGCGATAGCGAAACAGTTGGGTTTAACCGAGCCGCCGGACAAGATCGATCCGGCAGGAATCAAATGGGGAGAACTACGCGAGGGAACACCCATCGGCGACGTGCAACCGATCTTTCCCCGCATGGACAAAGCTCAGATCATGTCTGCAATACAAAATAAGGAAACGCAGGTCGTTCCCGACACGCCAAAGGAACCGGTGTCACCGCCGATGACTCATGCCACAGAAGCCGACGCTGTTGGAATCGTCAACTTCATCGACATCGACGACTTCGCGAAGGTCGATCTTCGCGCCGGCACCGTGGTGTCCGCAGAACGTGTGCCAAAAGCTGACAAGCTCTTGTTATTGAAGATCGATCTGAACGAAGAGCAGCCGCGTCAGGTGCTCGCCGGAATTGCGCAATACTACGAGCCGGAGAAATTGATCGGCCGCAAGGTGGTCGTGGTTGCGAACCTGAAACCACGCAAACTTCGCGGCTTCGAGTCGCAGGGAATGGTGGTCGCGGCATCATACGGCGAAGAGGGCCGGCCGGTGATTGCGACGTTCACGGAAGACGTGCCGAACGGCGCGCGTTTGAAGTAAAGCGAAGGATGTTCGTCGACTCCCATGCGCATATTGATGGTCCCGAGTTTGATGCGGATCGCGAGGAGGTCATTCAGCGTGCGCATGCGGCCGGAGTTTCGACGATCCTGAACGTCGGCACCGGCGATCCGCACAGCCCTGCTTTCGAAAGCGCAATCGAACTCGGCAAATCGCATCCATCGATCTACACCGCCATCGGTACGCATCCTCACGACGCGCGACTCTATGACGACCAAGCTGAAGAGCGAACCCGGTTGCTGATCCAGAACGGCGAACGTGTCGTTGCGTGGGGCGAGATCGGTCTCGACTTTCACTACGACAACTCTCCGCGCGACGTGCAGGTCGCAGTTTTCAAACGCCAACTTCGGGCTGCGCGCGATCTCAACCTGCCCGTCATCATTCACACGCGCGAAGCGGAAGCTGAGACCATCGACATACTCAAAACGGATTACGACGGCGCGAACCGGCGCGGTGTGTTCCACTGTTTCAGCGGGAGCGAAGACCTGGCGAAACGCGCACTGGAATTAGGCTTCATGATCTCGTTTTCGGGAATCGTGACTTTCAAGAAGGCGGAGGAGTTGCGCAACATCGCACGGCAGGTGCCGTTGGACCGTCTGTTGATTGAAACCGACTGCCCGTATCTGACGCCGGTGCCGCATCGCGGCAAACGAAACGAGCCTGCTTACGTGGTCGAAGTCGCGCGCTGTCTGGCGGGTCTTCACGGGGTGGAGATCGAAGAGTTGGCCCACGTCACGGCAGAGAACTTTATGCGGTTTTTCAGTTTGCGATAACGATCAATTTGCTCGCTGCGTGAATAAGAGATAAGTTTCACATGCGGCACTTTTGATGTTATTCTCACAACCAACGAGAGACTTCTTCCAAATACTGAACACACCGATGGCTCAGCAAAACTCTTTCGATATCGTCTCGCAGGTTGATGCGGCGGAGATCGCTAACGCGCTCAACCAAACGATCAAAGAGGTGCGCCAGCGGTTCGATTTCAAAGGCAGTTCAGCCAACGTGGTCCTGGAAAAGACCGAACTCGTGCTCAGCGCGGAAGACGAAACGAAGCTGCGCAACATGAACGACATCCTGCAACAGAAACTCGTGCGTCGCGGCGTGCCGTTGAAGGCGTTCAGTTACGGCAACATCGAACCCGCGGCCGGCGGGACCGTCAGGCAACGCGCCCAGATTCAGCAGGGCATTCCGACGGACAAGGCAAAAGAGGTCGTGAAGTTCATCAAGGACTCGAAGGCCAAGGTGCAGGCGTCGATTCAAGGCGACGTCGTCCGCGTGACTGGCCGCGATCGCGACACGCTTCAGGATGTGATTGCGAAACTGAAGGACAAGGATTTCGGCATTCACATGCAGTTCACGAACTATCGGTCTAATTAATCCGAATATGACTATTTCAGGTCAAACAATCACACTGGACCAGGAAGCGACGCTCTCCGCGCGCCGCATCTTCAGTGTGATCGCGAACGAACTGCAACAGGTCGAGATCGAGTTTGAACGGCAGGCGCGTTCAAACGTGCAGGTGATTGCCTATCTCGGCGAGTACCTGCGCGCGTCCGGCGGCAAACGAGTGCGGCCCGCGCTTACGATTCTTTCAAACTATGCAGCCGGCGGCGATGGCGCGCGCTATAACTCGATTCGCATGGCGACGGTGATGGAGTTTCTGCACACGGCCACGCTCGTTCACGACGACATCATCGATAAAGCCGACACGCGCCGGAACCGTCCAACAGTTAATGCGCTGTACGGCAACGAGACCGCGGTGTTGATGGGCGACTGGTTGTACATGTCGGCCTTCGAAACGAGTTTGGCGGAACGGTCGTTGCCCATTCTCGACATTCTCACGAGCGTCACGCGCAAGATGACCGAAGGCGAGTTGTTGCAGTTGACGTTGTTGGGCCATGCGGACATTTCGGAAGGACAGTATCTCGACGTCTTGAAACGCAAGACGGCGTATCTGTTCAGCGCGAGTTGCGAGATTGGCGCGATCCTCGGCGGCGCCAGTGAGAAACAACAGACTGCTTTGCGTGAATACGGTCTGAATCTCGGGACGGCGTTTCAGTTGATCGACGACTTGCTGGATTTCACCTCCAGCGATGCTGCGTTGGGGAAGGCTGCCGGCGCCGATCTGCTCGGCGGGAAAGTGACGCTGCCGCTCATTTACTTGATGACGAGCGATCCTTCGGCGGTGGAGATGGTCCAGCGCGTGCTGCTCGACGGTGGCTACGAGACCGTTACCCAGGAAGACTTGCGCGAAGCGCTGCACCGCGCCGGCGCGCTCGAAAAGGCGCGCGATGTAGCCGATCAATACGCGGAAAACGCACGCGCTGCGCTCGACGAGCTGCCGGATTCAGAGTACCTGGATTCGCTGCGCGCCCTGCCTACCTACGTCCTCATCCGTGACCGCTAGATCAGAATCTTGTTGTGCAATCGATGAAACACCTCTAGAATCGCTCGCGGATGGAACGGGTACCGAACGAAAATCTCCTGGCACGGTTCGAACAGAGTCTGCGGCAATCCCGCGCGGCCCGCATGCACCTGGCTGCTCGTCTGCGCGAGCTTGAGGCAGAGGCTGACAGCGTCCGGGCAGAACTGGCGGAGATGGATCTGTTGACGACCCAGACCGAGGCCGCAATCTACCGGCTGCTCTCGTCCGTCCTTGGTTCCGGAAACCTGTCAGCCGGACTGCCGTCTGACGCCGAACTGGAAGCGGCAATGCACCAGGCGTCTTCGCCCGCGCGCAGTCACGCTCCGGTGGAGCGCCGTCCGCAGATCCCCCTGGTCCGCAATAACGTCGAAGCGCTCAGCGATCGGTTCATGGACCGCACCATCCCGCAGGCAGTCACATTGCTGCTGCGCGAACAGGGTGGACCACTTCACGTCAACGAGATCTATAACCGTTTGCTCGAAGGTGGATTCAAGTTCACCGGTCAGAACCCGACCATCAGCGTCGCCGTCTCACTCAATCGCAACTCCCGCTTCCGCAAGGTCGCCCCCGGCACCTTCGACCTCGTCATGCGTGACGCCTCGTCGAAGGCTTCATAAATATTCGTTTTGGACTTGCCCTAAAAGTCCCTTACTCTGCTTGTTCTCTGCGCATCTCCGTGGTCTCTGTGTCTTCGTGGTTGTCTTTTCTAACGAAAAGTGAACCACCGAGACACGGAGGACACCGAGCGAGCAAGAGAAGAACGTGTCTGCCACTTTTAGGGCAAAGCCATTCGTTTTCTTCTGTATTCGTATAAGATAACCGGCGATGCGCGCGATAGTTCTTTCCGCCGGTTACGGCACACGGCTGTGGCCTCTCACCGAAGATCGCACCAAGCCCGCGATTCCCATTCTCGGCAAACCGCTCGTCGGTTACGTTGCTGAGTATCTTGCCGCTTACGGTTTCGACGAGATCGTCGTTAATCTCCATCACCGGCCGGAGTCGGTACGCAAAGCACTGGGCGACGGAACGCGCTTCGGCGTCAGGCTGCACTACGTCGAAGAACCTCAGATCCTCGGCACGAGCGGCGCGCTCGACAACACGCGTGAGTTCTTCGAGCGCGAGACGTTTCTCGTCGTGAACGGGAAGATCATCACCGATATCGACCTTAAAGCTGCGCTAAACACCCATCGTCAAACCAAAGCACTGGCGACGCTCGTGCTGCTGCCGAACACGCGGCGTGAGCGTTTCAGCGTCGTCGAAACTGAAGAAGGACGCGTGACGCGTTTCGGCGGCATGCCGGATGAAAAAGCAGTTGGACCAGCGCCGTTGATGTTCACAGGCATTCACATCATGGAGCCGCAAATCTTCGACTACATACCGCGTGGCGTTTTTTCCGACTCAGTGACGCATGTTTATCCGCAGGCAATGGCGAACGGCGAGCTTATCGCGGCTCACGTTGCTTCCGGAAAGTGGCGCGAGCTCTCGACCTTGCAACGTTACCTCGAGATTAGTGTCGAGATGTTGAAGGACGGCGGCCGTTCGTACTTCGCGGGGGCAAACAGTGTCATTTCACCAGCGTCAGAAGTGGTTGACTCAATCATCTGGGACAATGTCGAGGTCGGCGACGGAGCCGTCGTGAATCGATGCGTTTTGGCCGACAAAGTCACGATTCCGGCGGGTGAACGAATCGAGAATTCGATCGTCGTGCGCCGCGACTTAGTCGAGGGTAAGAAGCGCCCGGAGAAGGCGCTTACGGGCGATTTTCGGGGTGAAAACTTTGTCGTCCCGTTGTGATACAATCCGCCCGCATCGGCCAATTCACTAATGAGCTCCGCTAAACAGGTGATTTCCAACGCATTTGAATCTTCCGCTTCGGATCGGCTTGCGAGATTCATCACTCAGCAGGGAATAACCGGCAAAGATGTCATTCCGCTCACGCCAGACGCCTCGACTCGCAAGTATTACCGCATCGCCTGGAAAAAGCGCACGGCTGTCGCCGCCGTCTACCCGGAACCGTTTGATCCCGACTTTCATCCGTATCTCGACGTGACGCGCCTGTTTCTCGAATGCGAGATTCCGGTGCCCGAGATTTACGCCGTGGACGGCAACGCCGGCATCATCGTTCAGGAAGACCTGGGCGACGAACAGCTATTCCAGACCTACGACAACGAGCCGGAAGAGAAGTGCGACGAGTACAAGGAGCAGGCAATCGCGTTGATCGCCAGGATCCAGAAAGCGACCGATAAGGCGTACGAAATGAACTCAATCGCCAGCCGCCTGGCTTTTGACGAGGCAAAGCTTTCCTGGGAACTCGACTTCTTTTTCGATCACTATTTCGGCAGTTTGCGCCAGGAGAGGCTGCGGCACGCGGAGACGGCTGAACTGAAAGCGGAACTAAACGACATTGCCGCCGAGTTGGCAGCCGCGCCGCGGGTGCTCTGTCACCGCGACTATCATGCCGCCAACCTGATGATCGATCACCGGAAGCGCATGCGCATCGTCGACCATCAGGACGCGCGCATGGGACCGGCGAGTTACGACCTCGTTTCGTTTCTTCTCGATCGGCAGCCGTGTCCGCCATCGCTTGCGGAGTTGCGGGGTCATCGGTTGTTCTTTCTCGAAGAGCGACGTCTGTCAGGCCTCGGCGTGATCGATCCCGACGAGTTTGCGCAGGAGTTCCGGTTGATGACGATTCAACGCGGGTTGAAAGCGATTGGGACCTTCTCGTATCAAACAGCGGTCGCCGGACGTGGCGCCGCTTACCAGCATCATATTCAACCAACACTTCAGATCGTTTTGCAGGCGATCGACTGGCTCGAAAGATTCCCCACCCTGCGTCGCATGCTGAAGGAACGGATCAACTAACTATGACATCCCTCGGGTTTTGTAGATGACGACGCAATCACTCGCAAGCACTGCAACCAATCACGCTTACATCAACCAGCTTTCAAAACACGTCGGCGAAGAAGTTGTGCTCAAAGGCTGGCTGTACAACCTGCGTTCGAGCGGCAAGATATTGTTTCCGCAACTGCGCGACGGCACGGGCGTGGTCCAGTGCGTCGTGTTGAAGAACGCAATCGATGCGGAAACGTTTGAAGCGCTCAAGGGGCTCGGTCAGGAATCAGCGCTGGTAATCAAAGGTACCGTTCGCGCCGACAGTCGAGCACCGGGCGGTTTCGAGATTGACGTGAACGGCGCCGAAGTTCTACAGCAGGTCCATGACTATCCGATCACGCCAAAAGAGCACGGCACAGAGTTCCTCATGGACCACCGGCACCTGTGGTTGCGTTCACGCCGGCAACACGCCGTGCTGAAAGTTCGCCATACGGTGGTGCAGGCGGTGAGAAACTTTCTCGATAACGACGGGTTTACGTTGTGCGATTCGCCGATTTTCACTCCTGCCGCCTGCGAAGGAACAACGACGCTTTTCGAGGTCGATTACTTCGATGGAGAAAAAGCGTATCTCACGCAATCGGGCCAGCTCTATAACGAAGCGAACGCTGCCGCATTTGGGAAAGTCTACTGTTTTGGTCCGACGTTCAGGGCAGAGAAATCGAAAACACGGCGACATTTGACGGAGTTTTGGATGGTCGAGCCGGAGATGGCCTACTCGACGCTCGAAGACGTGATGAACCTGTCTGAGCGCTTCCTTTCGTACATCGCGGCCCGCGTGCTTGAAGATCGCGCCGAAGAGTTGAAAGTGCTCGAACGCGACACTTCAAAGCTCGAAGCGATCGTGCCGCCGTTTCCGCGGGTTCATTACGACGATGCCGTGAAGATGCTGCACGAAGGCTTCGAGAAAGGCGTGCTGGAATCGAAATTCGAATGGGGCGGTGACTTTGGCGCGCCTGATGAGACGTACATCTCGAGCCAGTTCGAAAAACCGGTGATGGTCCATCATTATCCTGCCGCTATAAAAGCGTTTTACATGGCGCGCGATCCCGAAAGGCCGGAGCTGGCGCTTGGCGTAGACGTACTCGCGCCCGAAGGTTACGGGGAAGTCATTGGCGGCGGTGAACGCGCGACGTCGCTCGAGTTCCTGCAGGAGCAGATCGCCGAGCATGGACTGCCGGAGGAGGCCTTTCAGTGGTATCTCGATTTGCGCCGCTACGGCAGCGTCCCACACGCAGGATTCGGGATGGGCGTCGAACGCTGCACGGCGTGGATGTGCGGCATCGAGCACATTCGCGAAACCATTCCGTTCCCGCGCATGCTATACCGGATTAGACCGTGAAGGAGTGAAGTCATGAGCAGTATTCATATCGACCAGGACTCGCGTGGACAAGGGAGAGGCTATAGCTACGAGGTGCTGCATCAACCGTCGTTCTCGCTGGCAGTGCTGCAACTCCAGGCCGAGCAGTCGATCCAGGCGGAATCGGGTGCGATGGTCTCGATGTCGGCCAACGTCGAACTTCAATCGCAGATGAAGGGCGGTCTGTTCGGCGCTATTAAACGCGCGGCCGGTGGCGAGTCGGCGTTCATCTCGACGTTCACTGCTCGCGGTGGTCCAGGCGAAGTCACGCTTGCGCCGGGCACGCCTGGTGACGTTGCCGCGATTGAACTGACGGGCCAGCCGTTCTTCGTGCAATCCAGTTCCTATCTTGCGGGCGACGCGAGTCTGACGGTTGATACAAAGTGGGGCGGTGCGAAGTCGTTCTTCTCCGGTGAGGGACTGTTTGTGCTGATGGTCCAGGGGCAGGGACTGTTGCTTGTGTCTTCGTTCGGCGCGATTCATCGGAAGCTGCTTCGGGCAGGCGAGCGCTACGTTGTCGACACGGGCCATCTGGTCGCGTGGGAAGGAACGACGCAATACACGTTGCGCAAGGCGGCTTCCGGGTTGTTCCGCAGTATGATGAGTGGCGAGGGAATCGTCGCGGAGTTTACGGGACCGGGCGAGCTCTTGATTCAGACGCGCAATCTCGCGGCCCTGGCGGGTCTGCTCAGGCCGTTCTTTCCGAGCCAGGGCGGCGGTAGCGGCGGTTTCAATTTCAATTTGGGTAGTTGAGTTTTGAAGGTGAATGCAGACGGGAACAAGACGGTTGCGATTCTGGGTGTGCCGCTGGGTTACGGGGCGAGCATGGCAGGCGTGGACATCGGACCGGCGGCACTGCGGGTCGCGCGTCTGCAACAGCGAATCGAACGGCTGGGATATCCGGTTCGCGACCTTGGCGACATGCGTCTCGAACGGCCGAAATCGATCCCACCCACCGGTGAGAAGCTCAAGTATGTAGGCGAGATCTCCAATGCCTGTGCACAGTTAGCGCAGGAAGTTGAAGCAGTACTTGAAGCCGAAGAACTGCCGCTGGTCGTCGGCGGCGATCACTCGATCGCCATCGGTTCCTTTGCCGGTGCTGCCTCGTACTTCAAGAAGCGAGACGAAACGCTCGGCTTGATCTGGTTCGACGCCCACGCCGACATCAACACTCCGGAGACGACGCCGTCGGGCAACATTCACGGAATGCCGCTCGCCGCGCTGCTCGGGCATGGCGCACCTGAGCTGACGAACATCGCCGGTTTCGCTCCGAAACTCGATCCACATCTGTGTGTTCACGTCGGCGCTCGCGATATCGATCCCGGTGAGAAGGAACTGATTCGCAAATCAGGCATTCGCTTTTTCACGATGCGCGAGATTGACGAACGCGGGATGGCTGCGTGCATGGACGATGCAATCGCAATCGCCTCCCGCGGCAGTGCCGGTTACGGTGTTACTTTCGACGTCGACGCTTTGGATCCCGGTGATGCGCCGGGCTCGGGCACGCTAGTTCGCGGCGGACTCACCTATCGCGAAGCCCACCTCGGCATGGAGAAGATCGCGGAAGCAGGCGGCATGCGTTATCTCGAAATCGTCGAGATCAACACCGCGCTCGACGTCAACAACAAAACCGCGGAGCTCGGTGTGGAACTGATTCTGTCCGCGTTAGGCAAGACAATTCTGTAAAGGCTGGACCAAAGAGAGTGCCAAAAAAGCTGCGCGTCGGCGTGATCTTCGGTGGACGATCCGGTGAGCATGAGGTCTCGATCCGATCCGCGCGAGCGATCGTTGAGGGTGTCGATCCGCGAAAGTTTGAAGTCGTTCCGATCGCGATCACGAAGGAAGGGAAGTGGCTTGCTCCCGCGCAGTCAGTGCAGCTGCTTCCGTCGTCAGTGCACGAGCGAATGGCGGTGAACGACGCCGCGACCGGAGACGTTGCGCTCGTCGGCGATCCTTCACACAAGGGTCTGATATCTCTCGAAGGCGACTCGCAATCGTTCGTCGCGGAAAAGCTCGACGTCGTGTTTCCCGCGCTTCACGGGACCTACGGTGAAGACGGCACACTTCAAGGATTACTTGAAATGGCTGACGTGCCGTACGTCGGGTGCGGTGTGCTCGCTTCGTCGTGCGGGATGGACAAGGTGGCGATGAAGTCGCTGTTTGTCCAGGCGGGTCTGCCGATCTGCAAATACATCTGGTTCCTGCGATCGCAGTGGCGAAACAATCCGGCTAAAGTGATACGCAAGGTAGTTGCTGACATCGGATTTCCGTGTTTTGTGAAACCGGCGAATCTCGGATCATCCGTTGGAGTTTCGCGTGCGACTGACAAGAAGTCGCTGACTGAAGCCATCGATCTCGCGGCGCAATATGATCGAAAAGTCATCGTCGAAGAAGAATTAATCGCGCGCGAGATCGAATGCGCCGTGCTGGGGAACGATGAACCGAAGGCGAGTTTGCCCGGTGAGTACGTCCTGAACGACGAGGCGGCGAGGTTTCTCGATTACACGGAGAAGTACACGAACACGGGACGAGTGAGTTTTGTTGTTCCGGCGCCTTTGTCGAAGGCGATGACGACGAAGATCCAGCGAATGGCGATTAGTGCGTTCCAGTCGATCGATGGAGCGGGACTTGCGCGCGTCGATTTCTTCCTGCCGCACAATGGCGGGGAACTGGTGATCAACGAATTGAATACGATGCCTGGTCTAACTGAGGTGTCAGGTTATCCAAAGATGTGGGCCGCGTCTGGTCTTCCTTTTGGGCGGCTACTTGAAACACTCATCGAACTGGCGTTCGAACGCCACCGCGAAAAGTCTCTAACCAAAACCAGCCGCTAGTTTCTTTTCGGCACTCGAAATCCTTTGCGTGTGCGGATTTTTACTTCCTCACGATTCACTTTAACTTCGATCGTGTGCCATTTGCCGTCGCGATTTTGCTGCGTCGGCCGGTAAGAGAGGCTGTATTGATGGCCGAGTTCGTCCGCGATACCGGTGAACGCATCACGCAATGCGGGACCACCTGGAGTGGACACGAAACGGCCGCCGGTCTTTTCGGCAAACGCTTTCAAGGTTGGCGCGCCCGACTGTTTCCTGGAAGCGGCTACATCCATCTGCGACATGTCAACGGCGTAGATACTTGCACCGACAGCAAGGGCACGCTCCACTGCTTTATCACTAGTGACTCTGCTCTGCGTGTCCATTCCATCAGACAAGATCACGATTGCTTTGCGGGGTTCTGTGCGAGACGCGAGCGTGTCGGCGGCTTCAAGGATTGCATCGTTTAGCGTCGTCATGCCATAAGCACGAATCGTATACGCCGTCGGCGCAAGATCGCGAGAACTCGAAAAATCCTGCACTCGCTCCACCTTGGAATCAAAACGATAAACCGCTGCCACGTCTTCAGGGCGAAGTCCATCGAGAAATCGGATTGCCGCTGAACGGGCGAGTGTGAATCGCTCTTCCATACTTCCCGAACTATCCAGCAAGAGCACCGCCGCGTACGGCGCCTCCTGAAACGAGAAACCCGCGATCGTGTTTTGATCAACTTCGACTCCATCGATATAGAGCTTGAAGTCGGATCGCTTGAGTCCCTTTACATACTGGCCGGCTTTATCGGTGACAGTCACATTCAGGACAATCAGATCGGTGTTCACGCGTACGACGTCGTCATCGTCCTGCGCGACTACGACGCTGGCGCTCACTACGAGCGCGGCCAGCAGGAAAAGGAGGCGAATTCGGATCATTTACGTTTTGAACAGGCTAAAGGCTTATTGGGAAAGCGAGCGCAGCACTTTTATGAGCTCAAGTAAAACATTAGCGTTTTCGATTACAGAAGCTGACACGACCTGGCGTGGCGTGTTTTGAACGTCCTTCGAAAGTGTTTCCGCGGCCTCCGCTATGCGGTGGACTGCGGAAGGGACGTCGGAGGGCCGATTGGAAAGTTGGACTTCCTGATCGTCGCCACCGGCCTCGCCTCTGATTTTCCGGGTGAGCTTTTCGAGTCGTTCAAGTTTCTTTTGCGACTCCCGGCTCAGCAGCGGCGTTTCCCTGGCGGCTGCTTTGAGATCTTTTCCAATGTCGGCGATTTCCTTCGCGCGGTTAAGGTTGTCCTTGTGGCCTTTTTCCGCGTATTTGATTGCTTGCTTGGCTCTTAATTCCTCTTCCATCTCCGTCAGCGGACGCTCGCGGGTGGTGGAAGGATCCATTTGCGACGGACCTGGCGGTCTCGATTGTCCCCACGCAAGTGCCGGAAAAAGAAGCAGGCCGCAAATCAGGCCAGCGAATGTCAGCGTATTCTTCATCCCTCGCTCACTCAGCATACACTGTGACGACATCAGCGCGTAACGCGTTGCACGAACGGTTAGACTGGCGGTCTGGCGGCTCGAAGACCGCGGCGATAAACGGGCCGGAATTCACAATTCACCTTAA
>CBFGMX010000047.1:0-32074 GCA_965649955.1 uncultured bacterium | reverse complement strand
GATGGGCCGTGTGAGTTAACCCACGGACGAAACTGATTTGATCGCCTCGTCGACGGCTGCAATCACGCGTGAGACGTCAGCTTCGGAAGTCTGCCAGTTACAAACGCTCACGCGCATCGCACGGCGGCCGCGCCACGTCGTGCCGCCAAAGAAGGCTTCACCGGTTTTCAAAATCGCTGCGATGACGGCGTCGGTGTGACGGTCGTGGTCCACGTCAGTGGCTGATGGCCGCGGATCCGGAAAACGCACGAGTCCCTGATTTATTGTCGGTTCCCATAGAACCTCAGCGCCCTCTAGTTCCCCAATCCCGTTAACGATCGATCTTGCGTGATCGCAGCAGCGATCGACCAGTTCCGTCACACCTTGCCGGCCGAGCTGTCGCAAAGCTGCGTAAACCGCGAAGCTGCGCGAGCGCCGCGACCATTCAGGGTTCCAATCCATCTGGTCGCGAGCCGCACTCGCATGTGTGAGATACGACGCGCGCACTGAAAGCGAGGCGCGATGCGCGTCGGGGTTGGCGACAAAAGCGAAACCACAATCAAACGGAACATTGAGCCACTTATGACCGTCCGTGGCCCACGAGTCGCAGCGTTCGATGCCTTTGAGCAGATGCTTTCGCCGCTGACTCGCAGTCACCCACAATCCAATCGCGCCGTCAACGTGAACCCACGCGCCGTACTGTTTCGCGATCGGCACGATGGACTCGAAATCATCATAGGCACCGATATTGATGTCGCCCGCTTGCAGCAGCACGATTGCCGGCGCGTCCGGTGCTTTCGCGAGTTCTTCGGCGAGAGCACGTGGGACGAGTTTCCCCTCTGCGTCGACCGGCAAATCGACGACGTTCGCATGGCCCAGACCAAGCAGACGCACTGCACGTTCAAATGACGCATGACGAACGTCGCTCGAGAGCAGGCGAATCGGAGGCGCGCCATAGAGTCCCCTGGCTTCGACATCCCAGTCGCGCTTCGCGAGCAGCGCATGACGCGCCGCCGCGAGGCCCGTGACGTGGGCCATCTGGCATCCGGTAACAAGCGCAAAGCTTGCGTGGTCCGGCAATCCGAAGATGTCTTTCAACCAAGCGCCAACGGTTTCCTCGACGATTGCTCCCGCTGGACTTGTCGCGTAGAGCGCGCCGTTTTGTTGCCATGCTGACGTAAGCCAGTCGGCAGCCAATGCTGCCGGCAGGACACCGCCGATCACCCAACCGAAGAATCGTCCGCCCGCGGAACCGAGCAATCCGCCTTCGACGTTGCGCACGAGCTCTGCGACTGCTTCGTCTGCGGGAATACCTTCGGATGGAAGCGGTCTCGCAACGCGCGCGCGTAGCGTCTCGACGTCACTCGTAGCGGCGACGGATGTTTCGTCCAAATGTTCGAGGTGCGAAATTGCGTGTGTGTAAGCGCTGTCCAAAGCGCTACGAAAAACGGGATCCAGTTTCTTCATGACGTGTTAAGTGTAGTGGTTGTATGTACGAGTTCACTATCCGAATGTTGCGAGCAAATCACGTCCGGTAATGACAAACGAGGTATACTCGAGCACCGTGTTGACAAAGGCCATCGTGCGCGACCCGGGCCGGAACTTTTCCGGCGGCGAAACCAGTGTGGACTTAGGAAAGCCGGATTATGAGCTGGCGCTGCGACAACATATCGCTTACCGCGACGCGCTTGCATCTTGCGGACTGCTGGTGATCCGTTTGCCTCCGGACGAGCGGCATCCTGATTCGACGTTTGTTGAAGATACGGCAATTGTCACCGACCGAGGCGCGATCATCACGCGTCCCGGAGCGCGGAGCCGTTTAGGCGAGATAGATGCAATTGAACCGGCGTTGCGTGAGTATTATTCGGATCTAAAGAGAATCACTGAGCCGGGAACACTGGACGGCGGGGACGTTTGCGAGGCCGGCGACCACTTTTTCATCGGCATTTCGCGGCGGACCAACGAAGCGGGCGCCGCTCAGCTTGCTCAAATACTCCGGGCCTTTGGTTACAGTTCCAGTTTGATAGACATTCGCAGTGTGGGTAATATCCTTCATTTGAAGAGCGGCATGGCTTTTATCGGCGGCAATCGCCTGGTGGTGATCGAGGCGCTGAGCAGGGAAAAAGGGTTTTCCACCTACGAGCTGGTTCACGTAAACTCTTTCGAAGAGTACGCGGCAAATTGTTTGTTTATAAACGGTAGGATTCTAATTGCGGCCGGTTTTCGCGGTCTGCGGCGGCAACTGGAAGACCTGAAGTATCCAACGATCGCCCTCGAAATGTCGGAGTTTCAGAAAATGGATGGCGGGCTGAGCTGTTTATCACTGCGTTTTTGAAACGGCAGCCAACTGTACGGAGGAAAATATGTCCGAAGACAACTTTGATAAAACGGCAGCGGTGAAGCTTTTGAATCAGATTATGGAAGCCGAACTCGCGGGCGTGGTCCGGTACACCCACTATGCGCTGATGGTTTTTGGCCACAACCGCATTCCAATCGTTAGCTGGTTGCGCAACGAAGCCAGCACCTGCCTCTCGCATGCCAACGAGGCGGGCGAACTCGTCACGCACTTCGGCGAACATCCGTCGCTCAAGATCGGCAGCCTGCTCGAAACGCACAAGCACGGCATCAACGACATCCTCGTCGAGTCACTCGAAGCCGAAAGGACCGGACTGGCGCTGTACAAACAGTTGCTGGACCTGGTTATCGACCGATCAGTTTTACTCGAAGAGTACGCTCGTCGCATGATCGCAGAGGAAGCGCTGCACATCGGTGAAGTGAACAAGATGCTTCGCAAGCCAGGCGAAATCGAGCAGTTCGTAGCGTAAATAAAGCTTTTGTTCCTATGAAGAAAGACCTTCCCCGACAGGAACACGAGATAACAGAGCTACTCGCGGAGTGGCGCGAGGGGAATCAGGCTGCACTCGACGATCTGTATCCACTCGTTTACGCCGAACTTCATCGCCTCGCTCGCCGCTACATGAGCCGGGAGCGTAAAGGCCACACACTGCAAACCACGGCCTTGATCAACGAGGCCTACGTTCGGCTCGTGGACCAACGGAACGTAAAGTGGGCCAATCGGTCCCACTTCTTCGCCATCTCGGCGCAGATAATGCGACGTATCCTGATCGACCACGCGCGCCGGCATGCTTATGCCAAGCGCGGCGGTGGCGCGCGTCAGGTTTCGCTCGAGGAGACCGCTACGGTGGTCCATGGCGACCTCTCAGAGTTTCTCCGTCTGGACGAAGCACTTAAAAGTCTCGCGGAGTTGGATCCGCGACGCAGTCAGGTAGTAGAGCTCAAGTATTTCGGTGGTCTGAACAACGACGAAATCGCCGGAGTGTTGAAGATCTCAAAGAATACCGTGATTCGCGATTGGAACATGGCGCGCGCGTGGCTCTATCGCCAACTCACCGGGAGCGCCGCGATTTGAATTCGGAACGCTGGCAACAAATAAGTCGCATATTCAATCGGGCAATATCTCTTGACGCCGCAGCCCGGTCTGCGTACGTGAAGGAGAAGTGTGGCACTGACAGCGAACTGCAAGCAGAAATCGAACGGCTGATCGAATCGCACGAACAGGCCGAGGACGATGAGTTCATGGGCGGCCTCGCCGTGGAAGACGTCGCCGAGCATTTCAGCAAAGGCGAAGAACAACACGCACTGCAAAAAGGTCAGCAGTTCGGTGCCTACGTGATACTCGATCATCTTGGAACCGGCGGGATGGGCGAGGTCTACCTGGCGAAAGATTCGCGACTCGATCGCATCATCGCACTCAAGATCCTCGCTCCTGACGTTGTCGCCGATAAACGTCGCATGCAGCGTTTCCGCCAGGAAGCGAAAATGGTGTCGTCGTTGAACCAGCCAAACATTCTCACCATTTTCGAGTCTGGTGAAGTCGATGGTCTGACGTACATCGCTGCGGAATTCGTCGACGGCGAAACACTGCGGGACCACCTCCGCGGGAAACGGCTGAAGCTCAGTGAAATCCTAGACATCAGTATCCAGATGCTTGCCGCGCTGGACGCGGCGCACGAAGCCCAGATCGTTCATCGCGACATGAAACCGGAGAACGTGATGATTCGCCGGCGCGATCGCGTCGTGAAGGTGCTCGACTTTGGTCTCGCTAAAGTAACGGAGAAGAAGAAAGGCACAGGCGATTCGGGCAGTGGGGAAGAAGCGATCACCGCGTTCAAGACCGCGCCCGGTCTGATCATGGGCACCGTCAACTACATGTCGCCGGAACAGGCGCAGGCCCACCAGGTAGATGCGCGCAGCGACATCTGGAGCACGGGCGTCATCATTTACGAGATGGTTGCGGGTACAAAACCGTTTGGCGGGTCCACGTCGGCGCACACGATAGTGCAGATTCTCGAAAAAGAGCCCGCGCCGCTGGCACACGCCGGCGCGTCTGACGTGCCGGAGGAGTTACAGAGGATCGTCGCGAAGGCAATCGCCAAGGATCCGGACGAGCGTTATCAAACGGCGAAGGACATGTTGATCGATCTTCGAAACTTGAAGAAGAGGTTGGAACTCGACGCGGAGCTCGAGCGCTCATCAACCTTCGCTCACACGACTTCGGCGTTTAATAACTCGGCGATGAAGGCGGTCACGAGGGAAAATATTAAGGCGGTGCGAACCGCAGAGCCGGCGGAAGTCGAAACTTCGAAGAGTTATCGTGGCCTGGCAATCGCGCTGGTTGCGATTGTTGCGGCGGTGGCCGGCGTTCTCGGTTTCAATGCATGGCGCAACAGCACGAGGAACGTTTCGGTAGTGGCGCCGGTAATGCCAGCGGCTGCTGCACCTGAACGTACGCTCACCTACTGGATAACCGTACAAAAGTTCAAGGATGGCAATGCCTACCAGGATCCTTTCGACATCTCGGGTGAGATCAACTTCGAGGCTGATTATCAGATCCGTTTGAGCGTTCGTAGCCCGCAAGCCGGTTACCTGTACGTGCTGAACGAAGGACCGTCAAGGGCGGGTGCGGCGACGAAGTACGTTGTGGTCTTTCCGTCGGCGACGGCGAACGACGGCTCTGGTTTTGTGCGCGCCGATCAGCGAGTTCAGATCCCGGAGGAAACGTGGTTGAAGTTTGATAAAGAGCAGGGCGTCGAAAAGCTCTGGCTGGTTTTTTCTGAGCACTCGATACCGGACCTCGACGGAATCAAAGTATTCGCGAGTGCTCGAACAGCGGGACTTATCACAGACGCTGCGTTGAACCGGGCGGTCAACAGCTTCCTGATTTCCCATGCGGCAGATAAAGTCACGGTCGAAAGGGGCGAGAAGCACACCCTCTTAAAAACACCGCAGAACGTCCTTGTATACGCGATTAGGCTCGAGCACCATTAGCTTTCGCTCTCTGTGCATGTTGACCCTTACGGCTTTGCGCTAAAAGTGGCAGATACGTTCTTCTCTGAGCTACCTCGGTGTCCTCCGTGTCTCGGTGGTTCACTATTCCTTAGAAAAATAACCACCAAGGCACAGAGACCACGGAGATTACACAGAGACCGAGCAGAGTAAGGACTTTTAGGGCAACGCAGACCCTTACCTGACAAGAAAGTCGTGACAAGAAAACAGGCATCAGGTAACATTCGCCCTGCTTAAACCTCTCAAATTTCGCCTGGATTTTAGAAACCAGTCGGCTTTTCACCTCGTTGCTTTAGGTCCATCGACTCTTCAACCTCAAAGGAGCACAAGATGTTAAAGTCAAAAACTGTTGTGGTTATTCTCGCCGTGATGTTTTTCTTGGGCGTGGTGCCTCCTCCACTGCCAAGCGCAGCGGCTTACTCGACAAAAACCGAGTCGACCTCCACTAATGCGCAGGGCCGCAATAAGTTTGTAGGGAAATGGTGTTCACAAATCAGGACCTCGGCGGGTCAGGTCTACGACGACGGAGTCGTTACTATTTCCGATATGGAGGAGCCTGGCGAGGACAAAGTTAGGATTTCACACTCCATACGTGGAGGTCCGGTTATCGGTCATACCATGGCGTATCCGGACCGAATTGAAATTCAGATTCCGCTTGGCGATGATCGGGTAGCTCACTACAACGGCGTCCTGGTAGCGGCGACCAGAATCGAAGGCCGGTTTTTCGTAACTCGAAGCGCCCAAAGCCATCAAAGTCGCAGCGTAGTGCCTTTTGACGAGTCCGGCACGTGGACAGCCCAAGCTGGCTCAGGTGGGTGATGGTTCAGGGTGCCTTTCAATTATTCGCATGAACTCCCTCTCTTTACCCTTAATGGTGGTTTGCTAAAGAAGTTCTCGCGTTAATACGTAAAGGGTCTTACGAGAGGCCCTGATTTTATCGGCATTATCGCGGAAATTGGCCCAGTACACGATCCGCTCCAGGTAAAGATTGTGTACCTTCCCAAATCTTGAAGGAGGATCAACAAATGTCAAACGAATGGAAACTAAAGAAAAAGGACGGCCCGATAAGCGGAGACCTTCTCGACGGCTGCGAAATACGACGGAACGCGGACGGAACCATCGACTTTCTTGGGGTTCTGGCGAAGGCCACTCAAGATGGGTCCCACTATCGATTCCCCGAGTTCGCCTATCAAGGCTTAATTTGGAACATCGGGATCAATAGTTTCACTTATGGCCGCGACGGCAATGAGGTCGAGGGTAAATGGCGCAACAACCTGACTCCCAAAATCGTCGAGGAGGAGGGAGGCACCTACACAGGACAAGTAGGTCCCGGCGGTGGTGCGGACGAGGATTGTAAGGAGGACGCGGCATCCGCTTCCGCTTGATCGATCCGCCTCATTACGAAGGACGGTACTCCTTACCAGAAGAGGCGGGAGGGTTTCAGGCCTTCCCGCGCTCTTCTTTGTGATTCAGATGCGAAGACACGCTTCATTAAAATTCGTGCTTCTTATGGCCACAGCACTCTTGTGCGGCGCGTGGGCCTGGCAGACCGCGGACGCGCAGGAGGCCCAAAAGCAGTTGCCTGCGCTCGCCGATGGCCGTCACGCGCTGAAAGGCGGTGAATCACACTCCTATCTGATCAAACTTGCCGCCGGACAATTTCTTTACGCACTAATCGAACAGCAGTCGATCGACGTATCGGTATCGTTATTTAAACCGGATGGCTCCCAGCTCAGCGTCAGCGACAGCCCGAATGATCGTTTCGGAACTGAACCAGCGTTATTGATCGCCGAAACGACGGGCGACTATCGCGTTGACGTACGAGCGCCGAACACACACGCCAGTGCGGCGCATTATCAGATCAGGATCATGGCACTGCGCGAGGCAACCGCCACAGATAAGCAGCACGTGGCTGCTCAACGAGCGTTTGATCAGGCGCAGAAACTGCGGCCTCAGTCAGCGGCGGCTGCAAAGCGTGACGCGATCACCAAATATAAGGAAGCGATCCCGTTGTTCCAGGCAGCGGGCGATAGATACCGCCAGACACTGGCTGTCCAGGCCATCGGAATCGCACATTTGCAGTTGAATGAAGCTCGAAGCGCGCTGCCTTATTTTGCAGATGCGCTTGCGTTGGCGCAGAACATCGCAGACCAGCGGCTTGAGGCGCAGATCGAGACGTACCTGGGTGGCACGTATGGTGATTATCTCGGCGAGATTGCTAAGTCGTACGCGCATCTTGAACGGGCCCGTGTGCTCGCCGGGCGGTTAGGCGACAAATCGACACAAGGCTCAGCATTCAACAACATCGGGAATCTTCACAAAAACGCGGGGGATTATCAAAGCGCCCTTGATTATTACTTACAAGCACTTCCGCTCTTTAACGAGTCGCCACCGCGGCGCGCAATCACTCTCAACAATATCGGTGTCGCCTACACCAGTCTGGGTGAACCAGAAAGAGCACTCGACTACCTGCAACAATCGCTCGAGATACTAAAACCCGGCACTGATCGCAACGCCGAAGCGCTGACGCTACATAACATCGGTTACGCGTACAACCGGCTGACAAAATATCGAGAGGCGCAGGACTATTACACTCAGGCACGCGAGATTGTGCAGAAGACCGGCGACCGCTCGCTCGAGGCTCAGACGCTTGACCTGCTTGGCGCCAACCACTCCGCAATGGGCCAACCGGAGAAGGCGCTTGACCTTCATCAACAGTCACTCGAAATCCAGCGGACTGCGAAGAATATTCGCCGGGAAGCGTTTAGTCATGCAAACCTCGCCCACGTCTACAATCTTTTGCGCCAGCCAGAAAAGGCATTGGACCACTTCAATCAGGCGCTTGCGATATCGCGCAACCTCAACGATCTCAACAGTGCTGCAATCTCTTTGGAAGGCCGAGCGAGGGCCCATCAAAAGCTCGGCAATCTTAGCGAGGCGCGGAAGAACATCGAAGAGTCGTTGTCGCTGATCGAGACGGTGCGCGCTCGCTCCGGGAGTCAATCACTGCGCGCGTCATACCTCGCGTCGAGAGAGCAGACCTACAATTTCTACATCGATCTGTTGATGCAAATGCACGCCAGGGATCCGGAGGCACGACACGATGCGGAAGCATTGAAAGCCAGTGAACGCGGACGCGCGCGCAGTCTGCTGGAACTGCTGAACGAAGCGCCCGCGGATATCGAGCAAGGCGTCGGCCTCGAACTGGTCAGACGCGAACGAGAGATCCGGCAGGCTATCAACGCCAAGGCCCAACGCCAGATTCAACTGACGGCACAGAATGGCAGCCGCCAGGACATCGAGACCTTCGGTAAAGAGATTCGCGCGCTTGAGGATGAGTATCAGCAGGTGCAGGTCGCGATTCGCAAGGCGAGTCCGGCTTACGCCGAGCTGACGCAACCGCAGCCGCTCGGGTTGAAAGAGATTCAGCAATTACTCGAACCGAACACGGTATTGCTGGAGTACTCGCTCGGTGATGAGCGCAGCTACATGTGGGTAGTGACGCAGGATTCGTTGAAGGCGTTCGCGCTGCCGAAAGTTGAAGACATACAGAAAGTCGCGCGGCAGGTTTACCAGTCGTTAACGGCCCGCAGTGTGCTCAAATCGCTCGAGACTCCGGAGCAGCGACAGCAGCGAGTGGCGCAGGCGGATGCGCAGTTTCAACAATCGTCTGCCGAGCTGGCACGGATGATACTCGCACCCGCGGCCGCCGAGTTTGGAAATAAACGAATGGTGGTAATTGCAGACGGTGCGTTGCAGTATGTGCCTTTCGCAGCATTGCCCGTACCGGGATCTACTCGACCACTGGTCCTCGATCACGAGATGGTTAGTTTGCCTTCAGCGTCGTCGTTGGCCATCCAGCGTCAGACGTTGGCGAATCGGAAACCGGCGCCCAAAGGTCTCGCCGTGATAGCCGATCCGGTCTTCTCAGCCAGAGACTCTCGTTTCAGGTCGCGCACGTCCGCAGCAGCAACGGCCGACGACACGCGAATTATCGAGCACGTCGGCATTGGCTCCGGTGGTCCACTCGTCGTTCGCCGCTTGCCGTTCACGCGGCAGGAAGCGGATCGGATCCTGGCGGTCGCACCGGCTCGTTCAAACCTGCGCGCCGTGGATTTTCGCGCCAATCGATCGATCGCGACGAGCGGCGAGCTGAGCAAATACCGATACGTTCATTTTGCGACCCACGGTTACCTCGACACTTCGCGCGCCGGGCTGTCCGCCATCGTGCTTTCACTGGTGGACGAACAAGGCAAACCGCAGGACGGGTTTTTGCGCACTCACGATATTTACAATCTCAATTTGCCGGCGGAGTTGGTTGTGCTCAGCGCGTGCGAGACCGGCCTCGGAAAAGAGGTGAAGGGCGAAGGTCTCGAAGGACTGACGCGAGGATTCATGTACGCCGGCGCGCGTCGTGTGGTCGTGAGTCTTTGGAACGTGAATGACAGAGCCACGGCGTCGTTGATGCAGGATCTTTACGCCGGAGTGTTGAAGAACAAAAAGACGCCGGCCGCGGCACTGCGGGCCGCGCAGATCGAGATGTTACGAATGAAACAATGGGAGTCGCCTTATTACTGGGCGGCGTTCGTGATGCAAGGCGAGTGGAGGTGAATCATGAAAGTGATACCAGTTTTCCTACTGCTGTTCTTAGTTGCCGGCTCGCTCGTGGTGGCCCAGAACCCGGATGAAGCCACGCGAAAGCTTTGGGACACGGCATATATCGCGACTGCGAAATCCAGCAAGACATCGGGCCGCCGTCGTTCGAGCAGTAAGTACCGCATTGCGACTCCGAACGTGCCGATCGACAACGTCGTGCCTGAGTCGGTGGTGGGTGTGACGATCTGGCGCTTGCGTCCCGCGGTTCGTGCAGACTCCGGAGAGCGAATCATTGTTCACGACGACAATGCGGGGAAGGAGTATGTGCCCGAGCGCATTTCCGCCAATACGAAGCTCATCGCCGGAGATCGGGTACGAATCAGCGTTGAAGCCGCGCGAAACGGGTATCTCTACGTTATCGATCGCGAACTCTACGCCGATGGGACTCTCGGCGAGCCTTATTTGATCTTTCCCACCACTCGAACGCTGAACGGCGACAATCAAATCACCGTCGGGAAGCTCGCGGAGATTCCGGCGCAGGAAGATAGTCCGCCGTTTTTCACGATCCGGAAGAGCCGCCCCGACCAGGTTGCCGAAGTGCTAAGTGTGCTGGTTACGCCGACCCCGCTCGAGGGAGTGCAAATCGGTGATAAGGCACAGAAACTAACTGATGCTCAGGTGGCAAAGTGGGAGCAATCGTGGAGCAACAGCGTCGGACGCCTCGAGATGGAGAACGTCGGGCAAGCCTGGACCAAAGAAGAGAAGGACGCCGGTGGAACGAACACCCGAGCGCTGACGGCAACCTCGCCCGCGCCGCAAATGCTCTTCTACCGGCCCAAATCCAGTGACGCTATGTTCGTGAAGCTGCGGCTCTCGTATCGAAAATGATCCGTGTTACCGGTAATCGTAGAAGCGCCAGCTTGTGACGAAATCGCGCGTCAGTTTTTGGTTCGTGATTGCCGCGCGCAGCATCTCGATCGGGATGCGGTTTTCTTTCAATAGCGCGTCGTTGTACTGGCGGTTCGTCATTTTTCCCGAACCCACCAGTTCTTTGTGCATTGCGTATTGTTGTAACCCGCCGATGAGATACGCAATCTGATAAAGCGGACCGTAACTGCCGTCAAATGAGCGCCTCACTTCGGCGGTGGCGTTATCGCGTTCGTGGCCCACCTTGTTCACCAGCAGTTCGATACACTCCTGAGGCGTCATCTTTTCGAGATGAAAACTGAGCGAGAAGATGATGCGTGCGCAGCGATGCATGCGCCAGAAGAGCATGCCGATGCGGTCCTCGGGCGTCTTTGCAAAGTTCAGGTCCCACAGCAGTAATTCCCAGTAAAGTGCGTTTCCTTCACTCCAGAAAGGTGTGCTGAACACGCCGCGATACGGTTTATGACGCGCGGCCATGAAGCCCTGCAGGTGATGGCCGGGGATCAGTTCGTGATGGACCGTGGCGCGCGAGAAGTGCCGGTTGTTGCCGCGCATGCTCATCATCTTCTGTTCGTGGGCCATTGTGTTGGTCGGGAACGAGACGAGGATAGTTTCGCCGCCGAGGAAAAACGGGCTGACGAGTTGGCGTTCCGGAGTCATCATCTCCATGCGCCAGCTTTCTCGTGCGAGTTCGGGAACGGTGACGAGATTGTTGTCTTCGACGAACTTGATCGCTTCGAACGCGAGTTCGCGGATCATTTCCGGTTGTTTGCCGGGTTCGACGTAGCGGTTCTTAACGTGTTCGAGGGCTTTGTGCCAGTCGTCGCCAAAGCCTAGTTCGCGAGACGCTTTCTTCATCTCGTTTTCGCACCAGGCCATCTCTTTTTCGCCGATAGCGATGATCTCTTCGGGTGTGTAAGGGATCATTTCGGAGCGGAGTTCGCTGATTAGTGCTTCGCCTCCGATGGGATCGCCGACGATGTCGCTAGCGTCACCAGGGCGTGCTGCTGATGGGGCGCCACGTTGAGGACCACCGCCACCTGGACCACGCGTCGCCGCTGTTTGTGCGGTCTGTAAACCCTCAGTGCGAATGCCTACCACTCGCTCAGCGATAAAATTCGAATAGTTCGTTAACGATTGATCGACGGAGCGATACGGTTCCTCGTTCCACCATGTAAACATCGGATCGTAGCCGTTGTAGAACGTGTACCAGTTTCTAAGATTGCCACGCAGGCTGGTGATCGCCTGAACGGCACGATTGGCGACAAACTTCTTTACTTGAACTGGTTCAACTGTTGTATTCGTGTCGCCACCACCACGCCCCGTGCGTGGCAGACCCGCCTCGACTGCACGTCGTCGTTCGTCAATCTGTTTGCGCAGTTCGTTCAGGGTCGCGGCGATTTTTGCAGAGTCGATCTGCTCCATCCGGCGACGCGCCTCTTCGAGGTCGATGATCGTCTTTGCGAAGGGAATCAGTTGTTGGATCTCGGCGAGTTGTTTGGCCTGGATGTCGAGTTGTCGCAGTTCGTATTCGAGGTGGTTCTTGAACAGGATGTAATCGACTTTACCGTCCTGGCTCATCGAGTCGAAGTTGAGCGTTTTCAGCGAGGCCAGCCAGTCGCTGTAGAACTTCTTAAAACGATCACGCCGTGCCGTGGACATCCCAACCGGATACGATCGCGCCAGGCTTCCGCGGTCAACCGAATACCGTTCGATCGCGGCGCGCATCTCGCTGACCGGCGCCGCCTTCCCATTCATCGTCTCTGCTGGTGCTGTGGCTGCTGGCCTCGGCCGCGCACCATTACTCCGCGTGCCGCCATTGCGCGTCTGTGCCGGAGCATTAATCAAAAGACAAATCAACAGCAGGAGTACCACGCCGGCCTGGGACACTGATCGCATACTTCTCTCCTCAGAACACAGATTGTGGGTGATAAAAATGGAAAGCCCTTGGCCGGCACATGCTATCGCAAAGGTCCGTGAATGGCGAGACCTTGCGCCGTTGCCAAGTGCTTTGCTAGAATCCGGCGTCGATTTTCTAATTTTTGGTAGGAGCTCCGGAAGACCTTCGTCATGAATCGAACATTCACTCGATTCACTGCTTTTTAAGCGACCCGCACTACGCGGGCGCATGCGAAGGCGCTCCTATCGAATCCGATCAACTGAAGTAAGCAATTAGTGAATCGCAAATCGTGAGGAATCGTCTTCGGCCCTGTGACGCAGGTCTGTCTGGCAGCGTCTGCTGACGAAACCACGAGGCGATTTAGCAATGAGTGAGATCAACGTACAACTGAAAGGCGGCTCTCCAGTCCCCGTGCCGGCGTCGGCAACGGTGGCGGAAGCTTTGAAGAAACTGGACCGCGACCTGGCCAAACAAGCGTTAGCCGCGAAGATCGGTGGCCGTGAGGTCGATTTGACCGCCCAGTTGGATGCGGATAAAGCGGAAGAATCGGTGGTTCAAATCGAACCCATCGTGCCGCAAACGCGCGACGGTCTGGAAGTGCTCCGCCATTCGACCGCCCACTTGCTCGCCGCCGCCGTTCTGGACCTTTTCCCCGGCACGAAGCTCGGAATCGGTCCGGCATTGCTCGACGATCCGCGTTACGGCTACTTCTACGACGTGATCACCCCGCGCCCGCTCACGGAAGCGGACCTTCCCGTGATCGAGAAGCGCATGAAGCAGATCGCGAGTCAAAACCTCGGCTATCGCCGCGAAGAAATCTCGAAAGCAGAGGCGCTGCGCCTCTTCGGCGAACGCCAGGAGCCGCTCAAGTGTGAACTGATCGACGAAAAAGCAGGCGATCAGGTCAGCGTCTACTACATTGACGGGTCGCCGTTCATCGACTTCTGCCTCGGTCCGCACGTGCCGAACACGAACAAGCTGCGCGCGTTCAAACTGCTTTCGCTCGCCGGCGCGTACTGGAAAGGCGATGCGTCGCAGCCGCAGATGCAGCGCATTTATGGCACGGCGTTCTTCTCGCCAGAAGAGCTCGACGCGTGGCTCAAACAACGTGAAGAAGCCGAGAAGCGCGATCACCGCCGGTTGGGCCGCGAACTCGATCTTTTTTCGATCCAGGAAGAATACGGCCAGGGCCTCGTTATGTGGCACCCGAAAGGTGGAGCCGTCCGCAAAGCGATGGAGGATTTCCTGCGAGAAGAGTTGTTGAGACGAGGTTATGGACTCGTATTCACGCCGCACATCGCGAAACGCGAGCTCTGGTTCACCAGTGGACACGAGGAGAACTACGCCGATTCGATGTTCTCGCCCATGGAGTTCGAAGGCCAGGAGTTCCGGATTAAACCCATGAACTGCCCGTTTCACATCGGTATTTACAAAACGGGGCAGCGATCGTATCGCGATCTGCCGCTGCGATATGCCGAGCTCGGCACGTGTTATCGCGCCGAACTCTCAGGCGCGCTTCATGGTCTAACGCGCGTACGCGGGTTTACGCAGGACGATGCGCACATTTTCTGCACGCCCGAACAGATTCGCGGCGAGATTCTCGGTTGCATCGAATTCGCTTTCCATGTCTACGAAGTCTTCGGCTTTAAAGACATCAAAGTCGAACTTTCGGTGCGCGGCAACGATCCCAACGTGCACTATCTTGGTTCCAATGAAGACTGGGCCAGTGCGGAAGCCGCTCTCGTCGACGCACTAAACGCGCGAAAGATTGCGTACACGCGCGTCGAAGGCGAAGCAGTGTTTTACGGTCCGAAGATCGACATCCGAGTCGAGGACGCGATCGGCCGAAACTGGCAGTTGACGACGGTGCAGTTTGACTTCAATTTGCCGAAACGTTTCCAGATGGAATACATCGGCGAAGACAACAAACCCCATCAGCCGTTGATGGTCCATCGCGCGCTTTTTGGTTCGGTGGAGCGCTTTTTCGGCGTGTTAATCGAACATTACGCGGGCGCGTTTCCGATGTGGCTGGCGCCGGTGCAGGTCGCCGTACTGCCGATCACGGATCGAGTCAACGATTATGCCGAAGAGCTCGAGCGCGAACTGCGATCGCGCGGTTTCCGCGTCGAAGCGAACTTGCGAAGCGAAAAAATCGGCGCGAAGATTCGCGACGCGCAATTACAAAAAGTTCCTTTCATGCTGGTCGTCGGCGATCGCGAGAAGGAACAGCGCGCGGTTGCTGTTCGTGAACGCGCAAAGGGCGACATCGGTGTGATGTCGATCGATGAGTTTCAGGAGATGGCGCGGCGTTTGGTTGAAACGCGCGCGTTAACCCACAACTAGTCTAGAGTCGCGCGATCTGCCTTCGCTACCAGGATCGCACGACTCGAAGACGTAACTTAGGAGGTGCAGAAATAGCTACAGGCTTTCGCGGTCGCGGTCAGCGTCCTGATAACCGGCGTGTACCGCCGGTCCGTATCAATGAAAGAATTCGAGTGCCCGAAGTTCGGGTCATCGGCGAGGAAGGAGAGCAACTCGGTGTGATGGACGTGCGCGACGCCATCCGCGCCGCTCGCGACAAAGGGCTGGACCTTGTGGAAGTTGCTCCGAACGCCGATCCGCCTGTTTGCCGGATCATCGATTTTGGCAAGTTTCAGTACGAAGCGAAGAAGAAAGCGAACGAGGCCAAGAAGAAGCAGGTCACGATTACGGTCAAGGAAGTGAAGTTTCGGCCCGGCACGGACGATCACGATTACGAGTACCGCATGAAACATGCCCGCCAGTGGCTCCAGGATGGCGACAAAGTGAAAGCCACCATCTGGTTTCGCGGACGCGAGATGACGCACCGCGAACTCGGCGCGCGCATTCTCGAGAAACTGGAGCAGGACCTGTCGGACGTCGGCGAAGTCGAGGCCCGTCCGAGAATGGAAGGGAATCAGATGTTCATAATCCTCGGACCAAAGCGACACAAGTCCGGAGGTGCGAAGGACGCGCACCCGAGTGCGCCACCGACATCAGTGAATTAGAAGCACATACAAGGAGAGAATTAATGCCTAAATTGAAAACCCACAAGGGTGCGGCGAAACGGTTTCGCCTGACGGCCACCGGCAAAATCAAACGCGGTCATTCGCACGCGCGACACATCCTGACGAAGAAGACAAATAAGCGTAAACGTCATCTCGATATCGACGTTCTCGTCTCGAAGTCGGATCACGATCGTGTGACTGACATGTTGCCGTACGGCAGAGACTAAAACCCGGATAATAAAGTTTTCATAAGTAGAAAGGGGATTAATTATGCCCAGAGCAAAACGTGGCAACAAGCGTCTCGAACGACGCAAGAAGATATTGAAACTGGCGAAAGGTTATCGCGGTACGAAGTCGAAGCTGTATCGGTCCGCGAAAGAGTCCGTCGAGCGTGGCTTAAATTTCGCGTACACCGGCCGAAAGTTGAAAAAGCGCGACTTCCGCAGCCTGTGGATCGTGCGCATCGGCGCAGCGGCCCGCTTGAATGGTTTGAACTATTCACAACTCATGCATGGTCTGAAACTGGCCAATATCGAACTCGATCGCAAGGTGCTCGCCGATCTCGCCGTGCATCAGCCGGAGTCGTTTGCCAGCGTCGCCGAGCAGGCAAAGAACGCCCTCGACAACGAGCAGCGCAACAAGGCGGCTTAATAGTTTTTGAAAGGAACGAAAGCAGTGAACAACTTTATCGTGAAAATCAGCCGCCTTTGGATGGTTGGCCTGTTCGTGATCACGTTTTTGCTCGCGGCCTCGATGCAGGGGATCGTACTGGCCCAGGACAAGCTGTCGGGGAAATATGAAGGGACAGTGAAAGCCGCCGGCGCCGCGGAAGAAAAAGTGTGGCTCGAACTCAAAAACGACGGCGGCAAGATCTCCGGCCGTCTGACGAAGGGCCAAACTGCCATCGACATTTCGGAAGGCACGCTGACGGAGTCGAAGCTGTCGCTCAAACTGGGCGCAGCGGCGAAAGAAGGGACGATCAGCGCCGTCGTCGACGGTGACAAGATCAGCGGCGATTGGACCGCGGGAGAAGCAAAGCGCTCTCTCGAAGTGAAGAAGGTCCCGGCTGCGGCGGCTGCACCCGCGAATGCGACACCCGCTGCACCAGCGAATGCCGTCAACTTGAATGGCGAGTGGGACGGGATCGCGGATGCCCAGGGCCAGCCGTTTCCGTTTCTGCTCACGTTGAAGATTGAGGGCGAGACCGTTACCGGAGGCAGCAGCTCGCAACTCGGCGAATCGCAGATCAAGAACGGTACCTGGAAAGACGGAAAACTGGTGTTTGAACTCGAAGGTCAGAATGGTTTGATCTCCATGAGCGCGGTTGTGATCGAGGGGAAACTCTCGGGCGAATTCGATTTTGCCGGACAGTTGCAGGGCAAGTGGGTGGCGGTAAGGAAAAACTAACTGATATTGATCGATGACGAATAGTCAATCAGAGCTATCACCTGAACGTCAGGTGCAGGAAGCCCGCAAAGCGTTCGACCATGACATCGAACGCTTTGTTCGCTTTTGTGATCCGGCGCACCTCTCGCAGATCGATCTGGAGACGGCGATCGCGGAAGAACGAGCCTTCGCCGAAGTGCGCGCGCGTCACCTCGGCAAGAAAAGCGCACTCGCCGCGTCGAAAAAGTTAATCGGCCGTGTCGCTCCGGAAATGCGTCCGGTGTTCGGCCAGGTGGTCCAGTCGCATGAGGATGCGATGGTCCAAATGGCCGAGCAGATCGAGGCAAGCTTAAAAGAACATATCGAGGCGCAGAGAACTGCCCGAGAGAGCATCGATGTGACGATGCCGGGCCGGCGCCCGCGCGCCGGACATCGTCACCCGATCACGCTTCTGCGCGAGCGCGTCGAAGACATCTTCGTCGCATTGGGCTATGCGATCGAAGACGACCGCGAGATCGAAACCGACTTCTACAATTTCGACGCACTCAATATTCCTGAGCACCATCCAGCGCGAGCGTCGCAGGACACGTTCTACACGACTGAAGGTTTCGCACTTCGTACGCAGACGTCGACCGTGCAGATACATGCGATGCAACGGCGCGGCGTGCCGGTGCGGATGATCGCGCCCGGCCGCGTTTTTCGCCGTGACACCCCAGACCCGACGCACAACCCGATGTTCTTCCAGGTGGAAGGTCTCTGTGTCGATCGTGGAATCACGATGGCCCATCTGAAGGGGACGGTCGCGGAGTTTCTGCGGCGAATGTTTGGTCCCGAGACGGTGACGCGTTTTCGGCCGTCGTATTTTCCGTTCACGGAACCGAGCGCCGAGTTCGATTTCAGTTGTTTCAAATGCAAGGGCGCGGGTTGCCGCATTTGCAAGAACTCCGGATGGATCGAGTTGGGCGGCTCGGGGATGGTGCATCCGAACGTTTTGCGCGCCGTCGGCGTCGACCCGCAGAAGTATTCGGGTTTCGCTTTCGGTTTGGGGATCGATCGGATGTGCGCGTTGATGTACGAGCTTGACGATATTCGTCTGCTTTTCGAGAACGACGTGCGGTTTTTGGAGCAGTTTGAATAAATGCTGATCAGTTACAACTGGCTTCGTGAGTTAACAAATACCTCTTTAAGACCGCAGGAGTTGCGCGAGCGGCTGACGATGGTCGGCCTGGCGATCGACGCTGTAGAAACGCACGCGGACGATTCCGTGCTCGACGTCGAAGTGCCGTCGAATCGGCCTGACTGTCTGTCGCACGTGGGGATCGCGCGCGAAGTTGCGGTAATTGAAAAGCGGCAGGTTCAGTTGCCTTCGAGTAAACCGCCGAAGACGGAAGGTCAGTCCCTGGAACTGACATCTGTGGTGATCGAAGATCCTGATCTTTGTCCGCGATATGCCGCCCGCCTCGTACGCGGTGTGAAGATTGGCCCTTCACCCGACTGGCTCGCCAAGCGTCTCGAGGCAATTGGACAGCGCCCGATCAACAACGTCGCCGACGTCACCAACTTCGTCCTTCACGAAATGGGTCAGCCCCTGCACGCCTTCGACCTTCACCGGCTATCCGGACCTCGCATCGTGGTACGCCGTGCTGCTCCGCGTGAGAAGTTGCGAACACTCGATGGCGTCGATCGCGAACTCACGAACGAGATGCTCGTGATCGCCGACGCCGATAAGCCTGTCGCGCTTGCCGGAATCATGGGCGGCGAAGACTCGGAGATCTCCACCGACACCACCGACGTCTTAATCGAGAGCGCTTACTTCGATCCGAATTCTATCCGTCGCACGGCGCGCCGCCTCGGCATGGATACCGAAGCGTCACGACGATTCGAGCGCGGCGCCGATCGCGAGAATGTACTGCGCGCGCAGGAACGCTGTGTCGAACTCATTTGCGAGCTTGCAGGAGGTGTTGCAACCGAAGACGCGATCGACGTCTACCCGCAACCGTTTGTACCGCGTGTCGTCGAGTTCCGTCCTCAACGCGTGAAGGAACTGACATCGCTCGACGTCAAACGCGAGGAAATGGTTCGGATCCTTACCGGGCTTGGTTTCAAGTCCGACTACTTGCCGCTGGAGAAATTCACTGCCGAAGTTCCGTCGTGGCGCATCGACGTCGAGCAGGAGGAAGATCTCGTTGAAGAGGTTGCACGGCACTCGGGTTACGACAAGATCGCTTCCGAACTTCCGCCGTCCAACATCCCCGGCGAGTACCAACCGGACGAGATGAAGCTGCGTTCTTTGCGCCGAGCACTCAACGCGTGCGGCTACGATGAGGCGATCACGTTCAGTTTCATCACGCGGGAGGAACAGTTTGCACTGATCCCTGCATTGAACGACCAGGCACAGACCGAACTCCAGAATCCGATTATCGAAGACGCGACCTGGATGCGTTCCAGTCTGCTGCCGGGTCTGCTGAATTCGCTGCGGCACAATTTCAATCACGGCATTCGCGACGTTCGTTTGTTTGAAATCGGGCGTGTTTTTGGCATTTCGAGCGATGGTCAACTGCCGGAAGAGCCGCTTGTGCTGGCAATGGTTGCAACCGGCGGCGCACTCGAGGAGAGCAAGGCGCAGGCCGATCGCGAGCTCGACTTTTTCGATCTGAAAGGCGCACTGGAAGCCGCCGTCGATTGGATGAACGTAAGTCCGCTCGTCTTCTCGAGCGTCTCGGCGAAACACCTTCGTCCCGGACAGGCAGCGATGATCAAGCGCGCTGACAATGTTGAGATTGGAACCATTGGCCGCCTTGCGGAACCTGTCGCTACTGCTTACAAGTTTCGCCAGCCGGTTTATGTAATGGAACTCGATCTCGGATCATTATTGAGTGGACCCGAGCGTGGCATTCAATACTCGCCGCTGCCTCGTTACCCGTCGGTGACCCGCGACATCTCGCTGCTCTTGAATCGTACGATCCCGCTCGACGAGATCCTGGGCGCCGTGCGTAACGAACGTGTGGCAGACTGCCGCAACGTCATGCTGGTCGGCACGTTCGCGGGTGCAAACATCCCGCCTGACAAGCGATCCGTCACTTTGCGGCTGGAGTATCGCTCTGACGAGCGCACCTTGCGCGATGAAGAAGTTGAGGAACGACACTCGCAATTAACGTCGTCGTTATTGAATACGTTCGCCGCCGAGCAACGCTAGAATGAACATCAGCAAAATAAATCGCCTCCGATTGCGAAATGAGTCTTGCGCTTGCAACCGCGAAGGCGGATAATCGCTGTCGATTTTCACGTCAGTCGAAACGTTCACGGGAGACAAAAGATGGTTGGCCTGTCAGGTTTGGAAAAGTTTTCTCATCTCGAAGATAAGATCTATCGGACCATCGAACTTACCAAAACCCTGCGACAGGAAAAAGAGAACCTCGAAAAAGAGTTGTCGCTAATCCATCGGGACATGGGTAACGTGTTGAATGAAAAAGAGCGACTCGAAAGTCAGGTAGAAAAGTTGCTCGCCGAACGTGAGACGATCCGAATGAAAGTCGAAGCGATGCTCGATGCCGTGGCCGCTCTGGATCCGGAGATGGCTGAGGAGCTCAGATGAGTTCCGGGATCGGCCGCATGATCAATAAGGGCAGCATGGAAGCCTCGAGCAGTAGTCCCACCATTCGCGTCGAGATTTACAACCAGACCTATAACATCAGGTCTGACGGCGATACTGAATACATCATTCAACTCGCCGAATTCGTCGACAGCCGAATGCGCGAGATCTCGTCCGGAACTCTCACTGTCGACTCGTTGAAAGTAGCGATTCTTGCCGCGCTTCACATCGCCGACGAACTTCATCGTCTCAAGAACATGCACGAGCAGGCCGACTCGCAACTCGCAGCACGCAGCGCCGAGTGCGCAGAAATGCTCGACCGCCTCCTGAAAGTCCGCTCCACCGTCGAAAACGAACAGGGCGGCGCCGGTAAGTTGTCCCTCGGTTAACACATAAATCCGCGTCAAAAAATTTATGAGTCGTTTCTCCGCTTTGCGCTCTTGTGTTACTATCCCCGCGGCGGAGGGAAACGTTCTGCGGTGTTCGTCACCGAGTGTACGATGATTGAGCCAACGCCGTTGATTCGGGAGACCGAGGTCGCCTAGCCAGTGCAATTCTTCATCGTTAAGAATTGCCAGAGGCTGCGTCATTAAGAGGTCACCCACCTGTCTATGCAGGTTCAATTACGGCTTCGGAACGGCAAACGCGGATCTCCCTCTTGCCAGATACCGCGAATCGTGAATCGTAGATCGTGATTCGTTCATCACGTTCATGCGATCCGTGATTTGCGGATTTTTATTTCTAATCAAGTTCACCCGTATGAAAGTCCTCATCTTCGGAGACGTGGTGGCGAAGCCCGGCCGAATCGCCGTGCTCGAACGCATTCAGGATCTCCGCGAACAACACGAGATTGACCTCGCCATCATGAACGCGGAGAACCTCGCGGGCGGCTTTTCCGTCACCCCGTCACTCTGCGAGCAACTGTTTGCCTCCGGCATCGACGTGATGACTTCCGGCAATCACATCTTCGATAAAAAAGAAGCCATCGACTACATCCGCAAACAGCCGCGATTGATCCGGCCGGCAAACTATCCGCCGAACACTCCGGGAAGCGGTTACTGGGTCGGTGAAGTAAAAGGCACACCCGTCGCAGTGGCAAATGTGATGGGCCGAGTGTTCATGCCGCCGTCTGACGATCCGTTTCGCGTAATCGACCAGGTGTTGAACTCAGTCCACGCTGACGTGAAGGTGCGCATCGTAGACGTTCACGCCGAAGCGACGTCGGAAAAAGTAGCGATGGGTTGGCATCTTGACGGCCGCGTCTCGGTGGTCGTCGGTACACACACCCACGTGCAGACTGCTGACGAGCGGATCCTGCCTGAGGGCACGGCGTATCTGACGGATCTCGGCATGACCGGCAGTTACGCGGGCGTGATCGGAATGAACAAAACAGACGTGATTGCGCGTTTCACGTCTGTCATCGCGAAACGCGCCGAGCATTCGAGTGGGCAGGTACGCATCTGCGCGGCGGTAATCGACATCGACGAAGCGTCCGGACGAGCGCGATCGATCGAGCGCCTGAACCTGCGTCACGACCAGTAATGTCTAATCAGTCCTGTTTGCCAATTCGCCGGAGACTTCTCGCCAGCTCCGCACGCCGTTCAACTTGCGATTTCAGATCCGGCCTCAATCTCAAACAGTCTTCGAAATCCTTCTCCGCCTTTGTTTCGTGTCCGAGATAGACGTTCGCGACGCCGCGATTGCAATATGCCCACGCGATAGCGGGATCCTTCGCAATTGCCTGATCAAAGTTCTCGATCGCGCGTTCCATCTGACCTTTGTACATCCACGCGGTGCCGAGTCCCTGGAACGCCCACGCCATATTGGGCGACAGTTTGGTGGCGCGTTCGAAGTCGACGACGGCCGCGTCAAAATCCTTGAGAGCGAGGTGGACATAGCCGCGCTGGTGGAACGGCTCCGCCACTCGATTGTCGAGTTCGATCGCGCGATTTAGATCCGACAGTGCGCCGTGCGGGTCACCCATTTCCAATCGAATGCTGCCACGGTTGCTAAAGGCCTGGAAGAAGTCTTTATCGAGCAAGATCGCGCGGTCGAGGTCCTTGATGGCCGCGGTCGATTCCATGTTGGCACGTAGCACTGCGGCGCGATTGAGATACGCGACCGCCAAAGTGGGCCTGATGCGGATCGCCTGGTTCAGATCGGACAGCGCACCTTCGAGGTCTCCTTTTTGGTAACGCGCCAGCCCACGATTGCTATAGGCGTTCGCAATGAACGGATCAACGATGACAACGTTGTCGTCGCTGATTTCTGTTACTGCGGTGAACGAATTCGCGGGGCGGGTGTTGTTTGACTTCCCGCTGTCGAGGCGGGAGCTCAACGCAATGGCGCGGGTGTAGTCTTCGATCGCACCGTCAAGATCGCCGTTGCCGGCCTTCTTTAGTGCGTTTTTGAAATTGTTTACGGCGGCTTCGGGGGTTTGTGCCGGAATGGAAACGTGTATCGAAAGCGTGAGGGTAGCGACGGCAAGAAATAACACAAAGCGGCGCATGGGAACGACTCCTTCGATTGAAGCTCGCCACCAGGTGCGCTAAGATGCGGGGCGTCGACGATACAGCTTTGAGCGCCGCGAGGCGATCGAACTTGTGTTGTCATCCTGGGCCTCGTTGTTATCGCAACTAACAACGAGGCTTTTCTCTAAAACGATCTCAATCGAGAAAAGTTACAAAAAGCTTGCGGGCGATCCTTAATTTTGAAACACCGTGACGGATAGAGTTGTGGCAGGAACTCGATTGTCTGATTTTTTGGTTTGAAGTACGAGAAACAGTTTCCCGCAAAGCCGCGAATAGAAAACTACTCCGGGGCTGTTTCAGTCGGCACGACTGCACCGGGATGAGGCTTGATTATAGGAGGCGATAACAGGCGGCTCGCATAACCTTCAGGAAAAGAGCGTACGCGTCCGTTCACATCTGTTACGACATGCCCCGTCTCGCCTTCAGCCACGACTTGCCCGCTCGCAGCGCGAACAATCTCGTAACCGAAGCGAAGCGATCGCTTGCGTAGCTCGGTGATGTGAGTGCGGACGATCAGTTCGTCGTCGTAGTAGGCCGGCGCTTTGTAGCGGCAATACGCCTCGGCGACGACGAGAAACGCATTCTCGCTTTCTTCCATGTCGCGATAAGAGAAACCGCGCGCGCGACAATAGTCGGTTCTGCCTATTTCGAACCAGACCAAATAGTTGGCATAATAAACGATGCCCATCTTGTCTGTTTCGGCATAACGCACACGAAGCATCGTTTCGTGCCAAACGCCGAATACATCTTCAGGAGCAGGGCTGGTCATCTGAGCAAAACCTTGCGAACCGTCCATAGGCAAGAAGGAACTAAAGCTCGATCCATTCAACTGTTAACGTTTAGCGGACTATAAGAGTGAAAGCCCATTATGTCAAAGAAATTTAGCAGCGTCCTGGCCCTGCTCGCGGTGGTCTGTCTGCTGGTAGGCAGTTTTTTACCGCCCGTAGCGGGCCAAACAGGCACGGCCCGTGCGGCCCAAAACGCTGCAATTATCTCGACCGCGGACGCGGTCCTGAAAGAAACAAGCGAGATTAGGGAACTCACAATTCTGCGCGGAGTGAAGAGCGGCGCCCAGTCCCGGTCCGAGATCGAGGGTATGATCATCCGGAATCTCGACTCCGATACAACTCCCGCCGAGATGCATGCTGCCGAAGTGCTGCTGAAAGCGTTCGGGCTCGCGCCGGCTGATTTCGCCTACCGCTCTTTTCTTATCAAGCTACTTACCGAGCAGGTCGCGGGCTACTACGACCCCAAAAAACAGCAGTTTTATCTCGCGGACTGGATCGAACTGGACGGCCAGAAGCCGGTCATGGCCCATGAACTGACTCACGCTCTCCAGGATCAACATTTTAATCTCAAGCGTTTTGACAAATGGCCCAAGGGTGATTCGGACGCCGAACTCGCCGCCCATGCGCTGATCGAAGGCGACGCGACGCTCGCAATGACGCTCTACCTCGCGAAACACCCGATGATTGCGCTCGCTTTCATCCGGAGCGCCCAGGACACTTCAGTCGAACAATTCAAACAAGCACCGCGAGCGTTGCGCGAGTCACTGCTGTTTCCGTACCAGGAGGGTTCAACCTGGGCCACTCAGGTTTACCGTCGCGGTGGTTGGTCCATGGTGTCAAAAGCCTTCACGAAGTTGCCGCAGTCGACGGAACAGATTCTTCACGCTGACAAATACTTCGCCTACGAGCCCCCGGTTAAACTTACGTTGCCGAACTTCAGCCGGGTGCTTGGACCAGGTTGGAAAAGCATCGATAATGACGTTAACGGCGAGTGGGGATACTACCTCGTGCTCGATGAATATTTGAACAGCGTCACGGAGTCGAAGCGCGCAGCGGCGGGTTGGGGTGGCGATCGCTTTGCGATTTACGAGGGGCGACGACCTTCGGATGTGTTTCTCGCGCAAGTTAGTGCCTGGGACACGGCGGCTGATGCGAGTGAGTTCTTCGACGCTTACTGGCAACGCACGCAGAAGCGTTATCCCGATGCGACGTCAACGCCGGTCGTTAGCCTGGGTAACGGTGGGCAACGTCAGGAGTGGCGCGACTCGTCAGGACGCGGCGTGATGGAGCTACGCGGTTCCCGCGTTGCTATCATCGAGGGCATACCCGCAAACGCAAATGTCGACAGACTGCTTAGCATGATCTGGCAACCACGACGAACACCCCGTAAATCATGAAGATTGCAAACGTCGAAACACCTAAACGCCTGCGCCAGCTCACCGACGAACTAAAGGAGCTCGAGACGCGACTTCGTTTCGGCGGCGGACCCGACAAGATCGAACGTCAACACCAGCAAGGGAAGCTCACCGCGCGCGAACGAATCGAGCTGCTGCTTGATAAAAACTCGTACGCGCAGGAGATCGGATTGCTGGTCGCGTACGATCAGTACGAGGGTGGTGCGCCCGGTGCGGGTGTGGTCACGGTCGTCGGTCGAGTCGAGGGCAGGGAAGTCGTGGTTGTTGCGAACGACGCGACCGTCAAAGCCGGATCGTGGTGGCCCGAAACGATCAAGAAGATACTGCGCGCGCAGGAGATCGCCATGCGGTCGCGCGTGCCGATCATCTATCTCGTGGACTCGGCAGGGGTGAATCTTCCGTATCAAGGCGGCGTGTTTCCGGGGCAATACGGCGCTGCCCGGATTTTCTATTACAACTCGATCATGCGGCGTTACTTAAAAGTTCCGCAGATTGCGGCCGTAATGGGCCCGTGCATTGCCGGCGGCGCTTATCTACCGGCGTTGTCGGACATCATCATCATGGTCGAGGGAACTTCGTTTATGGGACTGGGCGGTGCGAACCTCGTCAAGGGAGCGACCGGACAGACCATCGATAACGAAACACTCGGCGGTGCTCGCACGCACAACGAGCTTTCAGGCGTGGCCCATTATCGCGTCGCCGACGATCAGACGTGCATCGAGAAAATTCGCGAGTTTGTTTCAGAGCTGCCCAGGTCTGTCTCATCCGCCGCGCTCCAGCCGGCTCGTGAACCGCTGCGTCCGATCGAAGAGTTGTACGACATCATTCCCGAAGATCATCGACAGCCGTACGACGCCAGAAAGCTGCTCGAGTGTTTGCTCGACGACGGTCATCTCGACGAGTTTCAAGCTGATTACGCGAAGGAGATGATCACCGGGCATGGCCGCATTCGCGGGATTCAGGTCGGGGTGATCGCGAACCATCGCGGGATGGTGCGAGCGCCGGGCGGCAAGCCGCCACGGTTCGGCGGGATCATTTACACCGAGTCGGCGGAGAAGGTCGCTTATTTCATCGAGACCTGTACTCGACATCAGACGCCGCTTTTATTCGTGCAGGACGTTTCAGGTTTCATGGTTGGACCAGAGGCCGAACATTCGGGAATCATTCGCGCGGGCGCGCGATTTGTCGAAGCAATGGCGACGGCCGTCGTCCCGAAGATCGTCTTGACGATTAACCACGCATCCGGCGCTGGTTACTACGCGATGGCGGGCCAGGGTTTCGATCCCGATTTCATCTTCAGTTGGCCCACGGGAAGAATGGGCGTCATGGAAGGCGACTCGGCGGTGCAAGCCGTATTCGGTAGTCAACTGGAGAAGTTGAAGAAGAACGGCCAGTCGCCTGACGCGGCGTTGAATGCGGAGATGGACAAGGTCCGAGAGACTTACGATATGGAGCTCGATGCGAAGTATGCGGCGGCCCGAGGGTTTGTCGATGCCGTCATCGCGCCGGAAGATACGCTTCTCGCGCTGGAACTCTCGCTGCGAACGAGTCAAAACTACGCCGGCCCGCACCTCGGCCAGTTTGTCTTACCTCCGAGTGTGGTTTAAGTAACACGAATTCTTCTCAGCCTTGAGATTTGCACCTTCGAATGGTACAAGATCAACTGTTCCCACCTGCTTGTGATTTAACCCCCGCAAACTAAGTTTACCGGCGCGATCTTCGCGATTGGGCCGCACAAACGAACATGGGAGGACAATTTCATGAGCACCAGATTGTCAGGTTCACTGCTGCTTTTGATAGGTTTGTTTCTTTTGCTGAACGCGGGCGATTTTGTTGCGCAGGATCCGCAACAGACCATGCCTGCTACGCAAGCCGCACCGCCCGACCTTTCAGGCACCTACACGGGCACTTTCAATTGCGAGTCGATAGGTCTGATGGGCGACACTACGCTCACAATCGTCGGCAACCAGTTCACGACTGCCGATGGAAAGAGCGGGCGCATTGTCGCTTCAAAGAGCGGCGGTTATACGGCGGTCGCTTTGCAACTCGGGGAGGGTAACGCTACGACGCCGCCGCAGATCGTTTCACTGCGCGCGCGAAAGAGTGGAAATCGTTTGATCCTGACCTCCGCGCCAGGTGCGACGATGAAATGCTCGTTCACGCCCGTTTCGACCTCGGCGCGCGGACGAAGGACACCGCGCACTCCACCGGCGACCGGAAGCGAAGTAAGCAACCCGGCGACTGCTCCAGTTCCGACTACAACGCCAACGGAATCGCCGATGCCGGCCCAAACGCCGTCACCATCGCCGTCGCCGAGCCCGACTGGAACACCGACTCCGGAACCCAGTCCGGAACCTAGTCCGCAACCGAGTCCGGAACCGAGTCCCGAACCGCAACCGAGTCCGGAGCCAAGTCCCGCTCCGTCACCGAACCCGAGTCCGATGCCAAGCCCGACAGCGACTCCAAGCCCGACGCCGAGTCCAACTCCGAGCCCCGGATTCCGAGGATAAGGAGAGGTCTGGGATTGCGAGGATAGAAAGGAGACCATTTGCTTCTTGTGTGGTGGTGATTGTTTAATCACCACCAACCGATGAAACAAAAAATTCGAATTGCAGCAGGACAAGGCTTTTGGGGTGACCTTCCTGACGCGCCCGTGCGTCAGGTCGAAGGTGGTCCAATAGATTACCTCATGCTCGACTACCTGGCGGAAGTCACGATGTCGATCATGCAAAAGCAAAAAGCCCGCGACCCCAATGCGGGATACGCGCGAGATTTCGTTCCCCTCATGCGACGCGTTCTTCCGACCTGCGTTGAACGCGACATCAAGGTCACAGCAAATGCGGGCGGCGTAAATGTTCGCGGGTGCGCGAGCGCGGTGATTGACGTTGCTCGCGAACTGGGATTAAGCGGCAAGGTCCGCATCGGCATGGTCGCCGGAGACGACATCATGCCGCGACTCGACGAACTGCTGTCGCGCGGCATTGAATTGCGCAACATGGATACGGACGAGCCTCTCTCGACCGTCCGCGATCGTATTCAAAGCGCGAACGCTTATCTCGGCGCGTGGCCCATCGTCGAAGCACTGAAAACCGGCGCGCGGATCGTCATCACCGGCCGCGCCACCGACACGGGACTCACGCTCGCGCCGATGATCCACGAGTTTGGTTGGGCTGCGAACGATTGGAACCGGCTCGCGGCAGGCACGATCGCAGGACACATCATCGAATGCGGCGCGCAGGCGTCCGGCGGCAACTGCCAGTATGAATGGCGCAGTATTCCAAATCTGGCCGATGTTGGTTTTCCCATAGTCGAGGGATCGCCGGACGGAACTTTCGTCGTCACCAAGCACGAACGCACCGGCGGCTGGGTCGTCATTCCCGGAATCAAGGAACAACTCGTCTACGAAATGGGCGATCCGCGCGAGTACATCACGCCGGATTGCGTCGCGGATTTCACCACGATACAGCTCGAATACGAAGGCCGCGATCGCGTGCGAGTTTTTGGCATCGAAGGGCGTCCGGCGACGGAGTTTTTGAAAGTGTCGATCAGCTATTCCGCGGGATTCAAGGCGGTTGGGACGCTCGTTTACTCCTGGCCCGACGCGTACGACAAGGCGCAGGCGGCCGATCGCATTCTGCGCGCGCGCCTGGATCGGCTGGGTCTTAAGTTTGATCAGATTCTGACGGAGTTCGTCGGCGTGAGTGCCACGCATGGAAGGTTGGCTGGACCACCGAGCGACGATGCGCCGGAAGTGCAATTGCGCGTCGGCGTTCGCGGCGAGGACCGCAATTCAATCGAGCGATTTACAAAAGAGATCGCTCCTCTGATCCTGACTGGTCCACCGGCAGTGACGGGGTTCGCGGGCGGCCGGCCGAAAGTGGAAGAGATCGTCGCTTACTGGCCGGCGCTGATTCCCAAGGAAGAAATAACACCATCGGTCGAGGTGCTCGACGCGTGAAAGTACAACTCGCAAAATTGGCCCATGCGCGTTCAGGCGACAAGGGCGACACCGCAAATATCGGCCTCATCGCGTTCCGCGACGACGTCTATCCCGTGCTGGTACGCGAGGTGACTGCGGAGCGCGTTAAGCAGCATTTCACAGGCATCTGCCACGGCGACGTGGAGAGATTCGAGCTGCCGAACCTGGGCGCGCTCAATTTCCTGCTGCACGAGAGTCTGGGGGGCGGTGGTACGTTATCGTTGATGACTGACGCGCAGGGAAAGACGTTTTCAACCGCGCTGCTGCGAATGGAGATCGACATACCGGACGACGAAGCGCACGCTCTTCTCACAAGCTAAAGAGATGATCCTTTACTCGGTAAACAATGGCGTCGCAAGCATTACTCTCAATCGTCCGGAGAAGAGAAATGCGCTTAATGATGCTCTGATCGCGGCGATAAAGCGCGGCCTCGACGAGGCATCGAAGGACAAAGACGTCAGGGCAATCGTTATCACCGGCGCCGGTAAAGACTTTTGTTCGGGTGCGGACCTTTCTGCGCTTCAGAAGATCGCGCAAGCATCGGTTAGCGACAACGCAGAAGATGCGCGATCGTTGCTGGAACTCTTCGTCAGAATCCGGCAGATCGATGTTCCCGTTATTGCGGCGGTAAAAGGACGCGCACTGGCCGGAGGTTGTGGCCTGGCAACGGCGTGCGATCTGGTTCTTGCTGCCGCGTCCGCGCGTTTCGGATATCCGGAAGTGAAGATCGGCTTCGTGCCGGCGATGGTGCTGGCGATTCTGCGCCGCAACGTCTCTGAAAAACGTGCTTTCGAATTGATCACGCGCGGCGAAGAGATCGATGCGCCGCACGCGAAAGAGATTGGACTGGTCAATCAGGTTTTCAGTGACGACAGTTTCGATGACGACGTGAGGGGATACGTGCGCAGGTTCACGGAAGTAAGCAGTACGGCCGTCGGGTTAACAAAGAACCTGCTGTATCAGGTCGATGGACTGGCGTTTCTCGAAGCGCTCGAAACGGGCGCTGACGTCAATGTGATTGCGCGTATGACCGATCATTGTCAGCAGGGAATTGCGAAGTTTTTAAAACCCCGGAATTAATCCCGCGGTTTCACATTCTCGCGTAGGAATTTCACAATATCTTCGGTGTTCGTTCCCGGCAGGAAAACTTCCGCTACGCCGTGCTGCTTGAGTTTCGGCAGGTCTTCCTGCGGCACGATCCCGCCAACCAGCACCAGGCAATCGTCCATTCCTTTCTCACGAAGCAACTGGACGATCCGTGGACACAGTGTATTGTGCGCGCCACTCAGAATCGAAACCCCCACGGCGTCGACGTCTTCCTGAAGCGCCGCGGCGGCGATCATCTCGGGGGTCTGGCGGAGACCGGTGTAAATCACTTCCATGCCGGCATCGCGTAACGCTCTCGCGATCACTTTCGCGCCGCGGTCATGACCATCAAGCCCGGGTTTGGCTACCAGCACACGTATCTTTCGGTTCGACATATGTCTGCGTTCTTCGTAGCTGAACTCCCTCAGCCACCAATCTTATTAAAAGGCCGGCTCTTCGTAGATTCCGTAGACGTCGCGGAGCGCGGAACAAATCTCACCTAGCGTAGCGTACGCCCGAACGGCATCAATCGTGGCCGGCATCGTGTTCTCGTGTCTTTCTGCTGCCAGCTTCAGATTGTCCAGAGCTTTCGCAACGGCGCCTGCATCACGCTTCGCGCGAGTCCGTTCGAGTCGTTCCACCTGGTGCGTGCGCACCGACTCGTCGATCACCAGGATCGGCACCTGCGCGGGCTCATCAGTCATTTCATACTTGTTAACGCCGACAATCACCTGTTCGCTGCGTTCGACAGCCTTTTGATACTGGTACGCTGAATCCTGAATCTCGCGCTGTGGGAAACCGCGTTCGATTGCGGCGACCATGCCGCCCATCGCGTCGATCTTGCGGAAATAGTCGAGCGCCTCTTCTTCCATCTTCTGCGTGAGCGCTTCGAGGTAGTAAGAGCCGCCCAGCGGATCGACCGTGTTCACGACGCCGGTCTCTTCCGCGATGATCTGCTGGGTGCGGAGTGCAATCAGCGCCGCGCGATCCGTCGGCAGCGCAAGCGCTTCGTCGTAGGCGTCGGTGTGAAGACTCTGCGTGCCGCCGAGCACTCCCGCCAACGCTTGAATCGCTACACGCACGATATTGTTCAACGGCTGCTGCACCGTCAGTGACACGCCGGCCGTTTGCGTGTGGAAACGAAGCTGCAAGGTGCGCTCGTGTGAACTGCCGAACCGGTTCTTCATCTCACGAGACCAGATCCGGCGCGCCGCTCGATACTTCGCGATCTCTTCGAAGAAGTCGTTGTGGGCGTTGAAGAAGAACGACATTCGCGGGACGAATTGGTCCACTTCGAGTCCCGCGTCGACGCCCCAGGCGACGTACTCAATGCCATCGCGCAAGGTGAACGCCAGTTCCTGCGCCGCGGTCGCGCCTGCTTCCCGGATGTGGTAACCGCTTACGGATATCGGGTTGTAGCGCGGCACGTGGTTCGTGCAGAACTCAAACGTATCGACCACCAGCTTCATCGCCGGTTTGATCGGGTAAATCCATTCTTTCTG
>CBFGMX010000046.1:0-32333 GCA_965649955.1 uncultured bacterium | reverse complement strand
ACCGTTAAGGGTCAAAAGCCCTTCACAGGTTCGAATCCTGTCATCTCCGCCAGACTTTGGTCAGTAGTTAGTAGCCAGTTTTCAGTAGACCCTTCTCACTGAACCCTGACTACTGACTACTTTTTTATTGCCATGACTGTCCGCGTACGCTTCGCACCATCGCCCACTGGCTACCTGCACATCGGCGCCGCCCGCTCTGCACTCTTCAACTGGCTCTACGCTCGTAAGTCCGGCGGCAAGTTTCTCTTGCGCATCGAAGACACGGATCTGCAACGCTCCACCGACGAATCAACACGCTCGATCCTGGAAGGACTCGAGTGGCTCGGACTCGACTACGACGAGGAGCTCGTCTTTCAGTCGAACAACGCGCCGCAACATCGCGCTGCTGCCAACCGGCTCGTCGAAGAAGGCAAGGCCTATCGCGATTTCACTCCGAAAGAACAGCGCGACGACAAACAGGTGAAACAGAACATCGCGGAACGCGCGCGTGCGCACGCAGCCGAAGGCGTGGACCAGCGTAGCAACCCGTATCGCGAGCTGCCGAAAGAAGAATCGGACCGGCGCGCAGCCGCGGGCGAACCATTTGCGGTGCGTTTGAAAGTGCCGGTCGAAGGCCAGACGAGGTTTGACGACATCGTTTATGGACCACAGGAGCGGAGTTACACCGAGATCGAAGATCTCGTGCTGCTCCGTTCCGACGGTCATCCGCTCTACAACCTCTCGGTCGTGATCGACGACATCGAGATGGGCATCACACACGTGATCCGCGGCCAGGACCACCTTACGAACACGCACAAGCAGATCCTGCTTTACGAGGCGTTGGGCGCAAAGATCCCGCGGTTTGCGCACCTGCCTCTGATTCTGGCGCCTAACAAAGGCAAGCTTTCGAAGCGCAAGCACGGCGAAGTCGTTTCGTTGACGACGTATCGCGACCGTGGGTTCGTGCCGGCTGCGTTTCGCAACTTCCTCGCGCTGCTTGGGTGGTCGCCGCCCGAGGGTAAAGAGCTGCTTAGCAAGGAAGAGTTGGTAGAGGCGTTTTCGCTGGAAGGCATCGGGCGCGCAAACGCGATCTTCAACTTCCACGAGAACGATCCGAAGCGCTGGACTGACGACAAGGCGCTGTGGATGAATGCGAAGTACATCCGGACGATGCCGTTGGAAGAGTTGTTGCCAATGGTGAAAGCGGAGTTGCGGGCGAACAAGCTGTGGCGCGAAGAGTATGACGAGGATGATCGGGAATGGCTGTTGAAGACGATCGATCTGATTCGTCAGCGCTTTTTCACGCTGAAGGATTTTTCCACCCAGGGACGCGCGTATTTTTCAGACGATTTCGACTTCGAAGAGTCGGCGGTGAACAAAAACCTGCGCAAGGAACCGCGGTTGCGTGAGCTTTTGACGGGTCTCGCCGACAAGCTGGAATCGGACGAGCGATTCAACGCCGAGACGGCGGAAGCAGCGTTGCGTGCTTTTGCGGATGAAGCGGGCGTGAAAGCGGGTTTGCTGATCAATGGTTCGCGCACGATGCTGACGGGGCAAGCGGTCGGACCATCGATGTTCGAGATCTTCGACGTGCTCGGACGCGACGCGTCGGTGCAACGGTTGCGCAGTGGTATTCCGTTTCAATAAGGAGACTCTTATGAAAACACGGATTTTAGTGATTGCGGTTCTTTTGCTCGTTCCCTGTGTGGCTCGCGCTCAGACCGACGCGCAAGCAGTGCTCGCGGCGTTCGACAAGTTGGTTGGCGGCATCGAGCACGCGAATGTGAATGAGGTGATGAGTGTTTATTGGAACAATCCGCAGCTCAATCTGTTCAATTACAACGGGACTGTTACGAAGGGTTGGGATCAGGTTCGCAAGAACCGGGAAAGCTCGTATCCGCAGATCAAAGACGTGAAGCTGGTGGTGCGAGACAAGTCAGTCCACATGCTGGGAAGGGATGGCGCGATCGTGACGTGTTTGTGGACGCAGTCGCAGAACTACAAAGGCACTCCGGAAACCGCGACGGGTCGCATGACGCTCGTGTTCAAACGGGTCGGTACGGCGTGGAAAGCGATTCATTTGCATTCGTCGCCTGACTCGCCGGATCCGTCACGTGTACCCGCTTCGGAACAACAACCCGCGGCGACACCCTCGCCGTCGGCAACCCCGACGCCGACACCCTCGCCCTCTGCAACGCCGACACCTTCACCCAGGCCGGCAAACTAAATGAATAAAAAAGCCGTCCACGATCGAGACCGTGGACGGCTTCGGTGAACTGTTGGGATTGGCCTGAGGCTGACTGTGTGCAGCTTCCAGAAAGGAGGAGCACTATTCAGTGAGACTACCGAACCAGAATCCTAACGAGTTAGCTGGTTCAGAGGTCAGGCCGCAGCCACCTCACTGTGATAAGAACTCATAAATTTTTGAATCACCTCCTTTCCAGTGTTGCACCGAATCATAAATTACAACTGAGAGAGCGTCAACCGCTTTTTGTTCGCGCTATCCATGGCTCCCCTGAAACATAAACCTGGTACGCGTGTTCGATGCCGAAGAAGTACGCAAGCTCGCGATAATCCGCGCAGTCGTGAATCACGACGTCAGCAATCTTTCCCGGCTCCAGCGATCCCAGTTGCGAGCCGCGGTTCAAACTGTAAGCGGCATTGATAGTCGCCGCTGTGATCGACTCCGCCGGGGTCATCTTCATGTGTGTTGCGGCCAGCGAGAGGATCATTGTCATCGAAGGCGTCGGCGATGACCCGGGATTAAAATCAGTCGCCAGTATGACAGCCAGACCGGCGTCGATCATTTCGCGGGCGGCGGGATAACGCGACGAACCGAGCGCGTAAACAGATCCTGGAAGCAGAACCGGCTGCACGCCCGCCGATTTCAGCGCCGCGATACCGCCCGCGTCCGTGTGTTCGAGATGATCCGCGGTGATCGTGCCCAACTCAGCCGCGAGCCGCGCCCCATTCGAGAGCGAGAGTTGATCGGCGTGCATGCGCAACCCAAGTCCATGACAACGCGCGGCCGTAAGAATCTTCCACGACTCGTCAGTCGTGAACACGTTCTGTTCGCAAAACACATCGGCAAACTCCGCGAGTTTTTCCTGCGCGACGCGCGGCAGCATCTCGTCGATGATCAGGGCAATGTATTCATCGCGACGCGCGGCGTACTCTTTTGGAATCGTATGTGCGCCGAGAAAAGTCGGGACGTATCGCAGCGGCGTTTCCTGGTCGAGTCTCCTGATCGCGCGCAGGATCTTGAGTTCGTCTTCGAGTGAGAGGCCGTAGCCCGACTTCGCTTCGACGGTCGTCGTGCCTCCACGCAGAAACCATTCGGCATAACGACGTCCCGCGTAAACGAGATCATCGAGCGTCGCCGCGCGAGTTTGATTGACTGTCGATTGGATACCGCCGCCGCGAGCGGCAATCTGCTGGTAGGTTGCGCCAAGGCTGCGTTCTTCAAACTCGCCTGCGCGCGTGCCGGCAAACACCGGATGCGTGTGTGCATCGACGAAGCCGGGTAACACCACACGTCCACCGGCATCGACAATTACAGTGTCAGCCTGAATTCTGGCTTTGATCTGTGTAGATGTTCCAACGCTTTCAATTAAACCTTCGCGAATGAGTAGTGCCCCATCCGAAATGATCCCAAGCTCCCGCATCTCGGGACCGACACGCGGCCGCTGCGGGCCGGCGAGTGTTACGAGTTGAGAGCAGTTGATTATTGCGAGCACGGCTTAAGCGGATCGTTTCCGTAAGACGTAAAGCGCGACGCCAACCGCATTCGCGCCAAGCACCGTCGCGATGATCTTGAAAGCAAACCAGAAGTCACTCTCGACCGGCGTGATGGGAACTGGCGCATAGCAGATGTAAACGACCGTCGCCAGAAACCCCGACACACACGCGATCTTGAGCCACCACGGCGAACGCACGCCAAACGCTTTCATGCCGATCAATGGTATCGCAAACAGCACGAGATACGTTGCCGCATAGAAGACTCCACCGGCGTTGTCGAGAAGCTGAAATGCTTCCTGCGCCTTGACGCCGGTCAAACTAGCGAGCCCAAGCGCCAGGGCCACGATTCCGACAAACAGGATCGAGTTCACCGGAGTTTTGTAATCAGGATGGAGTCGTGTGAACCAGGCCGGCAACAAACGGTCCCATCCGGCAACCATTGGCAGCCGCGTGTTTCCGGCGAAGTAGATGCTCATGAGCGCGATCTGTCTGACGACGACGCCGAGGATCGCGATGGAAACGATGTTGCCAACCCACCCAAACGACCCGAAACCGATCGAGAGCACTTGTGGTATTGGTCCGATGAGATCGACGTTGTCAGGAGAGACGAAAGCGAGCACTGAGCTCGTGCCGAGAATAAACATCAGCGCGATCACCGGCGCGGCGATTACGACGGAGCGTCCGATATTTCGCGCGGGCGACTTCGTTTCGCCCGCGAGGATCGCGATGTATTCGAATCCCGTCAGCGCACCGAGCGCGAGCTTGCTCGCCACGTTAATGTTGTAAGACGAGAAGGTCGGGATTTGCATGTAGAACGGGTGGTACTCGCCGATCGATCCGCGCACCAGCCCAAACAACGGCAGCAGAATGAGTGCGCCAAAGGTGATCAGCAGCATCACGCCGCCCGCGTTGTGCACCCATTTTCCAAATGCAAGCCCGCGCATGGATGCGAGGACCATGCCGACTATCAGCGCGCAGCTGATAGCCGTGATCGCGCCCACGCTATGTCTCATTTTTTCGATATTGAGGGCGTAGGAGATGTTCGTCGTTATCACGAGACCGATGCCGGCGATGATCGATATCGCAAACACCCACAGGTTCCAGGCGACCATGAAAGCCACGAAGTCGTTGAAGGCGAGCTTGGCCCACTGGTAGAGACCCCCTTCGAGGGGCGCGAGTCGATTCAGAAAGATGACGGCTACTGCGAGCGGCACGTAGAACGTGAGGATCGCGAGTATCCAGAAGACGCTTTGTTCGTTGCCGATTTTTGCGGCCCAGCCGACCCAGATCGTGCCGACGACGAACACTACCTGCGTGAGCACGAGATCGAAGAGTCCGAGCTCTTTCTTCAAGACGCCGCTACGCGCCTCGACGTCGCGCTCCAGTTCGGCAACGTGTTCAGAGGAGGTGGACAAGTTTTTTCGGATCCGATGTTAGTAAAGGCTTGATTAAAAGACGCGGTAATGGCCTTTGATGGTCCAGGCAAACATTACGTCTTCAATGCGTGTTCCCGCCCCAATGTTGTGCACGATTAGATAACGATCCGCGGATTCTGACAACATATTTGTCACGATCCCGATGTGATCGATACCGTTCGTCAACTCCCAGGCGACGATATCGCCGGGCTGGTAATCGGCGGCGACGTCGCTGATCGACAACGATTTTCCGCGTCGCTCGAAGTACTTCATCAGATTCAACACGCGCCGGTGATCGATGTTCTTGTCAGGACCGATGGCGCCCCATTTAGTCGGGTACTCTGAGCGGGCCGCCTTCATGTCTTCGTGAACTTCTTTTTGCAGATCGATCCCTGCTTTACGAAAAGCACGGACGACGACGTCGGAACAGACGCCGGTCTTTTCCGGTACATCGCCGTTGGGGTATTCGAGTGCGACGTAGGCAGGATCGTATCCGGTCGTTACGCCTGCCTGCGCGATGGCGCCGTCTAGCATTTGTTTCAGTTGCGGAGAGGCATTGTCAGGAAGGGGGTTGGTTTTCGGATTCTGCGGTACCGGTGGGCCCTGATTTAAATTGCGTACTTCGTATCGCGTTTCGCAACTGCTCGCCGGCACCAGCGCAATCACGGAAACGAGTGCGAGTTTTAGTCTTGTGGACTTAGACAGTTGCATGTTGGGCCAACCATTGCTTCACGTCGCTGCGCATTTCCGGAACGATCTCGTGCGCGGCGCGGTAGCTCTTAGACGCTACAGTGCGGGCCCTGGTTCCCAATTGTTTCTCGTAATCCGCAACGCGTGACGGCGGGTAGAACTCGTCTTCGGTTCCGGTGAGGTGAAACACGTCGATCGACGCCTCTCGATAAATGGGGCTCGTTTCCCAATCGCCGGGTAGCCCGCCGCAGATGCCGACAACACCGCGCAGACGTTCCGGATGTGTAAAAGCAAAGCGATAATTCAACGCACACGACTGCGAGAAGCCGAGTAAGAACACCAGCGACGGGTCCGCAACGCCTTCGCCCGCGAGCTTGTCGATGAGATCGATCAGCGCCTGATGATGGACCGCGACCGATTCTTCACTGCGATAGCTGGTCAACCAACCGAACCCGTATCGCAATGGACCACCAGGTTGTCGTGGTTCTTTTATATGCTGATGGAATCCCTGCAACGAAGCGATCGCGAAACCGTCGGGCGCCATCTGTTGCGCCTCGCGCATCATCTGCTCCTTGAACGCGCCGTAACCGTGCAGCGCAATCAGCAGCGGTGCGGGCGATTTTAGCGCCGGTTGGAAATCGTAGTAGAGATTGATGCGCGCCTGAAGAGTTTGATCTGTGATTGCTTTGCTCATCGGTGGGGCATTGTATTGCATTCCGACTCGATTGACGGATAGGATGACCGCAGATCAGCAGCCAATTTTCGGAGAGGTGTCACGCAATGAAATTTCCAGGTGGTTTGAACATTCAGCAGATGATGAAGCAGGCGCAGGTCATGCAGGAGAAGATGCAGAAGGAGATGGAAGAGCTGCGCGTCGAAGCTTCAGCCGGCGGCGGTGTGGTGTCGGTGCAGATGAAAGGCAATCATGAAATCACGGCGCTGAAGATCGATCCCGAGGCAGTCAAGGACGGCGACGTCGAGATGCTTCAGGACCTGATCGTGGCCGCGGCGAACGAAGCCAATCGCAAGGTGGATGAAGCGATGAAAGGAAAGTTAGGTGGAATGTTGCCGCCGGGACTGGGTGGAATGCTTGGGTAATTTTTGAAAATGTTAGAGTACGCCGAACCAGTAACAAAACTGATCGACGAACTGAAACGACTGCCAAGCATCGGGCAAAAATCTGCTCAGCGTTTAGCATTCCATCTGATGCGCGCTTCTGACACGGATTTGGAACGGCTGATCGAGGCAATGCGAGATGTCAAGCAGCGTATCGTTCTTTGTTCGATCTGCAACAATCTTACGGAAGTGAATCCGTGCCGCTTTTGTTCGTCGCCGACAAGAGATCGTTCCGTGATCTGCGTTGTCGAGGAGCCGCACAGTTTGGTCGCGGTGGAAAAGACGCGCAGCTTTAAAGGCGTGTATCACGTGTTGCACGGCAGTCTCTCGCCGATTCGTCACATTGGTCCAGGCGAACTGCACCTGGCGAATCTTCTGCCGCGCTTGAAACCGGAAAACAATGAAGGCGTAGCGGTGACGGAAGTGATACTTGCTACGAATCCGACGACCGAAGGTGAAGCGACTGCGAACTACATCAGCCGCTTGCTGAAACCGTTGGGGATACGCGTCACGCGCATCGCGATGGGTATGCCGGTGGGAAGCGATCTCGAATACGTTGATGAAGTGACTATGGACAAAGCGCTGTCCAACAGGCATGAGATCTAGTCATTTGTCATTGGTCATTCGCGAATTTCAAATGACTAATGACAAATGATGCTCTTCTGACCTTTAGAATCGAACCGTCTCAGGACCTACGGCGTCCTTACACTCCACGCAATCCTCAGCTTCTTCGTACATCTTCGCGTTGAAATCGACGAGCGACTTGATCTGCACGCCTTCAATCTCGGTCGGTGCCGAGTCGAAACGAACGATCGCGCCGCACCCAAGAATTCGCGCGCCGACTGACTTCACCAGTGACACCGTCTCTTCGATCGCGTTTCCACTGCGGATGATGTCGTCGACGATGATGCAGGGATTCACTTCGCCCTGGTTCACGTACTGTCGAAACACGCGCTCGCCTTTTTCCTGTTCAGCCCAGTAGATCTGCTCCGCGTTGAGCGCGTCACGCACGCCAAACGCAACTGGAATCCCACCCGAGCTGGGACTGATGACGGCGATCTTGGGGAGTTGACTGGAGATGTCCTTTTCGAGCCGAAACTTCCGGCTCAGCGCGACTGCGAGAACGCGGGCGGTGTCGTAGTAGCGAAAAGCCAGTGGCATTTGAAAGTAGTGTGGGGAGTGCTTGCCGTTTGGATAAACGAAGTGGCCTTCACGAAACGCGCCCGTCTTTTTCAAAATCTGCATTACGGAATCTTGCGATGGAATCAGCTCGACCATTGGGTTCTCCTGTTTTGTGCTTGGTTCTTTGTGCTTAGTGCTTTGTTTCAAACGCGAATCACACCAAGTACAAAAAACAAAGCACAAAGTACCTGCCCGGCGTAGCCGGCAGAGCATACATCAATCCCGCCCTTTTGCTCCATTGGCAGCAGCGCGTTCGACGAAAAGTCGCTGATCTTTTGGCAAGCCGTCCGGCAAAGCCGTCACTGGAAACCACTCCGCAAGTTCGATTTCCAAATTTTGCGGACGCGCCGAACCGTTGGCGCGGCAACGAAAGAGCACTTCCACCTGTCGCGGTTTGCGAAACGATCGCGCCGCGAATACTTCCACGTCCTTGATTTCCATTCCGATCTCCTCGCGTAACTCGCGGCGCAGAGCCTCGAGCGGTTGTTCGCCTGCTTCGAGAAACCCGCCCGGCAGTCCCCAACCGCTGCCGGCGCGAAAACGATGTTTCAACAGCAGCACTTGTCCGGCGTCGTTGAAGACAATCGCTCCCGCTGTGACCGTGAATCGCGTATGTGTCACACGCATACTCCAGCGGCGGAATCGCGCTGGTAAAAGTCGCCAGACTGTGCCGCTGAGATTTTTAAGCATTCTCCGGCGAGAATATCATTTGACAACATTCATTTGTGATTTCTAAGATTCGATTCCAACTATGGCAGCTACCGACACGACAACAGGCAAGCAGGATGCTGCGGCGACCGCGTCCGCGCCCGTGCCCAAACGCATCACGAATGCGCAGACGGTCTGCAACGAGAAGAACGAAAAGGGAAAGCTCTGTAACGGGCACCTCAAGCAGTTGCGAACGGCAGGCGAACCGGCTGAGATTCACTTGCGTGGCGACGACGTGCTTTTCAAATGCCAGACGTGCGGGACGCTGTACATGGGTCCGCCATTGGGCCACGTTCGCGATCCGCAAAAGCAGAGCAGGTTTGTCGAAGCGGAGTTAACCGCGCTGTTGCAAGCTGCCGGTGGCACGCTGCCCGTGATCAAGAAGAACGAACGCGGCGTTTACGTGCTGGTTGAGACCGAGACTGCCGGCGGCCACGGTCATGCTGCGCCCGCGGCGCCGAAAGCTGGTGCGCAGACGGCGCCGAAAGCTGATGCGCCGGCAGCGACGAAAGCCGCCCCACCCGCGGCCACGAAACCTGCAGCGCCCGCAGCGCCGCAAACGGCCGCACCTGCATCGCCGGCAGCCGCAAAACCCGCAGCGCCGGCAGCGCCCGCCGCGAAACCAGCGGAACACAAAACGCTCGGACAGAATCCGAATCGCCAGTTGTTCAAGCGTTCGACTTACGTGGGCGTCACTGATACGGGACCGGTTCCAGGCGAAACTTTTGAGCAGAAGGTTGCGCGACTCAAAGCGTTATCGGCCGCGGCGAAGCAACGGGCGGAAGAAGGTGGTGGACCAAGTGAACCGGTCGCTGCTGCCGCTCCCGTCGTCGAAACCGAAGCCGCGCCGGTGGCGAAACCTGAAGCTGCGACGCCTCCGGCCGCTCCCGCTCCCGCTCCCGCTGCCACTGCCGCGCCGGCAGCGCCGGCAAGCGGACACAAACCGACCGGCAACGCGGATCGCACGTTGATGAAGCGTTCTACTTATTGTGGGGTTGTGGATACCGGACCAGTTCCCGGTGAGACATTCGAACAGAAGGTCGCACGACTGGCTGCTCTTTCAGCCGCCGCAAAACAACGTGCTGAGGGCGGATAGCGTACAACGGTTTAAGCCACAAAGAGGTTACCTCTTTTGTGGCTAGAAGCTCTCAGTAACCGTCAAACCTTCACGCGCGACTTTCCAATCCAAAACCTCAGCGCCCTCTTCCCTCGCTAACGCCGCCTCGACGTCTGCACGCCGTCCCGGCGCACACAGGAACGCAATACATCCGCCGCCACCCGCACCACACACCTTCGCCGCTTCAGCACCGTTCTCGATCGCCTTCGCAACGAGCATGTCCATCTGCGGCGTGGTGATAGTCGGCGCCAACCGCTTCCGGTTCGGATAGGCATTCTTCATCACTGAGGCGACGCGGTTCCAATCGTCGGCCAGCAGCGCCTCGCGCATGTTGCGCGCGGAATCACGAATGCCGTCAAACAGCTCGAACAATTCCGGGTCGCCGTCGATGTGGCGCTTGTAGATCTCCCAGTTATTGATTCCCGAAAGCCGCGGTTCCCCCGTGTAACAAATCGCGATGCGACGCTCGAGCTCGTCGATGTTGACGTCCAGCGCTTCGCGCTCCATCCCATCCGGGCGGAAATGCACGCACGACACCGAGCCGTACATCGGCGGAAAGTAATCCTGAAAACCTGCCGGCACTTTGATCACGGTGGACTCGATATTTGCCGCGATAGCGATGAACTTTCGCTCGTGGTAACGATTGCCGACCAGCCGGTTCAACGCGCCGATGCACGCGATGGCCAGCGCCGACGATCCGCCGAGTCCCGCTCCGGCGGGCACGTTGCTATCGACAACCAGATGAAACCCCGTAGTCGGTTTGAAAAAGTGGACGAGCTTTGAAACCAGTTCCAGTCGCTCTTCCAGTAACAAGTCTTCAATCGCGGAAAGCTCAGTTTCGAACGATACCTTTCGATCGCGGGATTCGAGGACGATGCGGCCGTCGTCGCGTGTCTCGATGCGGCAGCGAGCGTGCAGTGAAAGTGCGAAGTTGACTGTGGTTGCGCCTGGGTGGAAAAGGTAAAGAGGCCAAATATCGATCGTGCCGCCCGCCAGGTCGACGCGCGGTGGTGCTGAAGCTTCAATAATCATCTTTTCGCCAAAATTAGTGTTTGATGAAGATCTTTGTTTCCGACTACAACAAAGTACCAACAACCAGGCACAACGCAAAGAAGGAATTTAATCGCCGTCGCTCTTTCGTTCTTTATGCTCGCCGCGATGCTGCTTGAAGGGCATGTGTTCCTGGATCTCCTCGCGAAGGTCCTGCAACTTCTCCGTCGCCGCATGTTCAAGTTCCTGCAAGCGCTCGGGATCGGCTTCCTCGACTTTTCGCGAAATCCAGAATCGTTCGGCGAAATAAAAACCTGCGATACCAATCACCACGATCACCAGCAACACCTTGCCGAGACGCTGGAAGTCGCCGATCAGTCCCATGACCGCGCCGCTGAAGAAATACCCGGCCCCGGACAGGACAAACACCCACAGGAAACAGCTCGCAAACGACAACAGCAGGAAACGCAGGTAAGGCATGCGGCCGACGCCGTAGAAAACGCACGCCGCCCAGCGCAGTCCGTAAATGTACTTCGAAAGAAAAATGGAGAGCGGACCAAACTTGTTGGTGAGTCGTTCGAGTCGTGGCTTCGCAGCGCGGTAAAAACGGAGCTCCCTCACTCCCTCGCAGAATGCGCGTCCGCCGAAGTACGCAAGATTATCGCTGGCACACCCACCGATCGTCCCCCAGATCAGCACTTGCGCAAAGCTGTAGTCACCGAAAAAGCCACTGTGCGCCAACACTCCGGCAATCAGCAGCGTAATATCGCCCTCGATCATCACCAGGATGAGCACTGCGTACACTCCGTACTGAAGCAGCAGTTGATTAAGGAAGTCGAGGTGCATGCAAGATCCGGGATTGATCCATGTTGCCAGTCAGGCTGGCGGCGACAAGAATAAACTGGAGGGCTCGTTATTGACTATTACTGTTTTCGATCCGCTCTTTCGGGCCTACTCCTCAGGCGATTCTTCCTGCGGGGGTTTCACCACCAGCACCGGACATGGGGCGTGTCGCACGACCGATTCTGCGGTTGATCCGAAAAGAATTCGGCCCAGACCCGTGCGGCCATGCGACGAAATGACAATCAGGTCAACCTGACGATCTTTCGCGACGCGCACGATCTCCGAAGCCGCTTCACCGTGAACAACCAGTTCCTCGATATCGAGGCCCGTGCACTCCTCGCACTCGGCGAGTTTCGGCAACTCGCGCTCGGCGGAGTCTTCAAGCTGCTCGGCTATGTCGGCAATCGGCATCGGTTCGGCCATTCCTGAGTAACCGACCGTCGGCACGATCGGCTCGATAACGTTGATACAGATGATCGAAGCGCGAAACGTCCGGGCCAGCGAGGCCGCGTACGACAGGGCATAGTTCCCGCATTCACTGAAATCCGTGGGTAGAAGTATGGTTCGAATCTGCATCGGCTACGTTCAAAAAACACGGATCGAAGAACAAATCAAGAGTTTCGCTGCAATTCTACCCTCAGAACCACCTGTTTGACAGCCCTGAGACCCTCGTCTATGCTTCGCTCAACGCAACGCAACCGTCCCAGACCTAGCTAACTGACATGACCGCTCCGGGAACAACTTTCATCGGGATCAATGTTTCAGGCGCCCACGCGCGTGCCGCTCTCGTAGACAACAACGGCCAAATCGTCGAACGGCGCGATGCTGACATCACGCCGGACAACATCGTCAGTCAATTGGCGGAGGTCGTGGCGCAACTGCGTTCGTCCGCAGAAAATGTCGCCGCTATTGGCGTGGCGATCCCCGGACTGGTGAACCGTCAAACCGATCGCGTCGTAGTCGCACGCGATCTTCCGTCGCCGATCGTCGAGAACCTTCATGGCGAACTGACGCGCGCCACCGGCGTGCGAGTGGAAATCGAAAACGACGCAAACGCCGAAGCTTACGGAGAATACAAGGCCGGCGCGGGTGTTGGCAGCCGTAATCTCTTTTACATGATGATCGGAAACGGCATCGGCGGTGCGATCATTCTAGACGGCAAGCTTTGGACCGGCGCTTCGGGTTTCGCAGGGGAAGTCGGTCACATCACAATCGACACGGAAGGACTCGAGTGCGTTTGCGGCAACACGGGGTGTTTGGAAACGGTTGCTTCCGCGCCGAGCATCGTGCGCCGCGCTCGAGAGCGGTTGAATCGCGACTCCACGTCATCTCTTTCTAGACTCGGACTGAACAAAAATTTCACCGCCGACGACGTCGCACACGCAGCAAACGAAGGCGACGACTTCGCGTTGATGATGATTGAGCGCACCGGAAAGTACATTGGGACGGGCGTCGCAACCGTGATCAACCTGTTGAATATCGAGCGAATCGTCCTTGGTGGAGGCGTGATGGACGCCGGGGCCTTAATTCTCAACCCGATCATCCAGGAAGTTAAACGCCGCGCATTTTTGCGCTGTTTCGAAGCGACCGAGATCGTCGCCGCGAAACTCGGACCCGATGCCGCGCCGATTGGCGTTGCGCTTCTCGCCCGCGATGCTGTGGCCTAACCCACCCGCACAAAATCCTCGCTCTGCACGTGCGAATTTAACCCAATTTGAAAATCGCGATCTATTTGGTAAAGTACGACCACTTTGCAATAAACATTTAGAACTGCGAAAGGTTTGTGGGCGATTGTGTCTCCCAGTTGTAGCGGTGTGACGTGCCCTCACGAATCCTGCGGCAATGCCCCAGATCTTCCATCACAGTACTAACGCGCTGGCGAAGATTACGATCTATGGCGCCGTTTTCATTGGTGTTGCGTTGTTGTGGGTCGCCGTTGAGTTGAATCGTTCGTCGTGGAACACCGGCCAGTGGGTCGAAAAACAACAGCCAGTCCAATTCAGCCACAAACATCACGTCGGCGACGACGGTATCGATTGCCGCTACTGTCACACGTCGGTTGAAACGGCCGCATCGGCGGGCATGCCTTCAACCAACACGTGCATGAACTGTCACAAACAGATCTGGGCCGACAGTCCATACCTCGAACCGGTGCGGGCGAGTTTTCGCACCGGCAAGCCGATCGGATGGATTCGCGTACACGACCTGCCTGATTACGCGTACTTCAATCACAGCATTCACGTGAACAAAGGCGTCGGCTGTTCGACCTGTCACGGCAGAGTCGACGACATGCCGATCGCGTACCAGGCCGCGACATTACAGATGGAGTGGTGTTTGGCGTGTCATCGCCAGCCGGAAAGATTTTTGCGGCCGAAGGAGAAGATCTTCGACATGACGTGGCGAACCGAAAACAAGAGCGCCGAAGAGTTGCAAGAAGGCATGACGTGGAAAGCGGACTACAAGGTTCAGGGACGTGCTGTCCTCGAGAGTTGTTCGACCTGTCATCGTTAGGAATTCAGAAGTGCGGAAATGAGCGAGAGCGATCGTCACATAAACTTCAAACTGATGCGCGACCACATCCTGTCGTTGCAGGATGCTGAGACCCCGCGTTCAGGCAAGAAGTACTGGCGCAGTCTCGAAGAGCTGGCTGACACGCCGCAGTTTCGTGAATTCGTCGCGCGTGAGTTTCCGCAACAGGCGGAAGGGTGGAACGATCCCCTCGAGCGCCGGAGTTTTATCAAGTTGATGGGCGCGTCGCTGGCGCTGGCGGGCATGAGTGGCTGCGTTTTTCAACCGCCCGAGAAGATCGTTCCGTTCGTCAATCAACCAGAGGAACATGTTCCCGGGAAGCCGTTGTTCTTTGCGACGGCCGTGCCGCTTTTCGGAGTAGCGACGCCCGTGCTCGTGCGCAGCAATGAAGGCCGGCCCACGAAAATCGAAGGCAATCCGGACCACCCGAACAACAGACCTCTCGATTTTCCGGCGGAAGATCCGTATCGCGATCCGCGTGGATCGAGCGCGACCGACATCTTCTCGCAAGCAGCGATATTGAGTCTTTACGATCCCGATCGATCGCAGACGATTACGTACCGCGAAGACATTCGCACCTGGACGCAGTTTGTCGGTGCGATGAGAGGAGCGCTCGACGAGCAACGTTCGAAGCAAGGCGCGGGTCTGCGGTTTTTGACCGAAACAATCATTTCGCCGTCACTCGGCGCGCAGATGAACGAACTGCTGCGCGCGTTTCCGGGGGCGAAATGGTACCAGTGGGAACCCGTAAATCGCGACAACACGCTCGCCGGAGCGCAGAGCGCATTGGGCCAACCGGTAAACACGACTTACCGGTTCGATCTGGCGCAACGAGTGGTTTCAATCGATAGCGATTTCCTGTCCGCGATGCCGGGTACCTTGCGTTATGCGCGCGAGTTCTTTGCGCGGCGACGAGTTACCGAGTCGAACCGCGAGATGAACCGGCTTTACGTGATCGAGCCGACGCCGTCGAATACCGGCGCGTGCGCCGACCATGCATGGACTGTGAAACCAAGCGAGATCGAAGCGATCGTCACAGAACTGGCGGCTGAGTCTCGCCAGGGTCTGTCGCAGTTTCCGTGGATTGAGCCTCTCATGCGCGATCTGGAGCAGCACAGAGGTTCCAGCATCGTCATCGCCGGGGAGAGTCAACCGCCGCTGGTCCACGCACTGGTCCATTCGCTGAACAACAAGCTCGGTAACGTTGGAAAGACGGTTTTTTACACCGATCCGCTGGAAGTCGTCCCGGTCGATCAGCGGCAGTCGCTGCAGTACCTGATTGACGATCTCGAGGCCGGCCTGGTTGAGCTGCTGGTGATCATCGGCGGCAATCCTGTCCACAGCACGCCGATCGATCAAAAGCTCGACTTAACGCGGTTGGAGAAGGCGAAGCTGCGGGTCCATCTGAGTGAATACAAAGATGAGACGTCGGAGCTGTGTCACTGGCACGTCAACGCGGCCCACTTTTTGGAGACGTGGGGTGACACGCGCTCGTACGACGGGACCGTGACGATCATGCAGCCGCTGATCGAGCCGCTTCACGAAGGGAAGTCGGCGCACGAACTGCTGGCGGTTTTTTCCGATCAATACGACCGCCGCCCGTACGACATCGTCAAAGCGTATTGGCAGTCACAGCAAACAGGTAACGCCGATTTTGAAAAATGGTGGCGGCAGTCGATTCACGATGGGTTCATCACCAATTCCGCGCTCCCAGCGAAGAGCGTTTCCGTTCAAACAAGCAGTCAAAGCCAGGCTGCGTCGGCAGCCGCTGCTAACGGGTATGAACTGGTGTACCGCACCGATCCATCGATCTACGACGGCCGGTTCGCAAACAATGGCTGGTTGCAGGAGTTGCCAAAACCGTTAACGAAGCTCACGTGGGACAACGTTGCGATCGTCAGCCCGAATACGGCCCAGTCGATCGCCGGTGTCTCGATAAATCGAGGCGCAGTCCAGGGCCGCGAACACTACGTCCCGCTGATCGATATCGTCAGCCCACAAGGCAAGACGATCACGGCGCCGATGTGGATCATGCCGGGCCAGCCCGACAATGTGATCACCATCCATCTCGGCTATGGCCGACGCCTTGCCGGACTAGTCGGCGGCAATCCTGACGAAGCAGCGATTGGGTTCGACGCATACAAGCTGCGCACTGCTTTCGAACCGTGGTTCGTGAAAGGCGTGCAAGCCCGCAACACGGGCCGTGAGTATCCGCTCGCGACGACCCAACTCCATTTCAACCTGGAGGATCCGAACTTCAGTAATCAGCCGCGCGACGTCGTTCGCTCACAAACACTCGAAGAGTTTCTCCACGGCGATCATCACGCGGACAAACACGAACATCCGTCGATCTATCCGGAGTTCGACTACAAGAACCAGGCAGAGAACGCGCCCAACTACGCCTGGGGCATGGCCATCGATCTGAACAACTGTATTGGTTGCAATGCCTGCACGATTGCCTGCCAGTCGGAAAACAACATCCCCATAGTTGGAAAAAAAGAAGTCATTCGCAGTCGCGAAATGCACTGGATTCGAGTCGACACCTATTACCAGGGCGATAGTCCCTCGCATCCCGAAGGCACGAGCTTCATGCCGGTGCCTTGTATGCACTGCGAGAACGCGCCTTGCGAACCGGTGTGTCCGGTCCACGCCACGGTCCACAGCGCGGAAGGCTTGAACGACATGGTCTACAACCGCTGCGTGGGCACGAAGTACTGTTCCAACAACTGCCCGTACAAAGTGCGCCGGTTTAATTTCTTCCTTTACCAGGATTGGGACACGCCGTTGTATCAACTGATGCGTAATCCCGAAGTCAGTGTGCGCAGCCGCGGCGTGATGGAGAAGTGCACCTACTGCGTGCAGCGCATTCAAAACGCAAAGATTCAATCAGAGCTCGAAGGGCGCCGCGTGCGTGACGGCGAGATAGTGACGGCGTGCCAGGCAGTTTGCCCGACTGAGGTAATCGTTTTTGGCGATATCAACGATCCGAACAGCCGCGTCAACAAGTTGAAAGCGAACGAACGAAACTACGGGCTTTTGGAGGAACTGAACACAAAACCGCGCACAACGTACTTGTCGCATTTGAAGAACCCGAATCCGGAAATTACTGAACACCGTGGCTGAAGATCCGCAAAAACCGTACATGGAAGGCCCGATGCATTCGACGGCGCCGGTCATCGATCCGGCGATGACGTTTGCCTCGGTCACCGACAAGATCAGCTCGATCGTCTTGAAACGAAAGACGTCGCTGGCGTGGTTCTTCGGTTTCGCGATCTCTTTCGCCCTTTTCCAACTGATGCTGCTGGCGATCACGAACTTGTTGTTCGTCGGTATCGGATTGTGGGGCGTCAATATTCCGGTTGCCTGGGGCATGGACATTCTGAACTTTGTCTGGTGGATCGGAATCGGTCACGCGGGCACGCTGATCTCCGCCATCCTGCTGCTCCTACGGCAACGATGGCGCACATCGATCAACCGGTTCGCGGAAGCGATGACGCTCTTTGCGGTGGCCCAGGCGGGCATGTACCCGATTTTCCACCTCGGCCGCCCGTGGTTGATGTACTGGTTGTTCCCGTATCCCAACACGATGGGCATCTGGCCGCAGTTTCGCAGTCCGCTGATGTGGGACGTGTTTGCCGTTTCGACTTACGCGACCGTGTCGGCGATGTTCTGGTTTGTTGGCCTGATTCCCGACTTCGCGACCTTGCGAGATCGCGCGCGCAGCAAGCCGTTTCAGATTCTGTACGGCATGCTCGCGATGGGTTGGCGTGGTTCCGCGCGTCACTGGCACCGCTACGAAATGGCGTATCTGCTGCTTGCGGGACTGGCGACGCCGCTCGTGCTTTCAGTGCACACGATCGTCAGTTTCGACTTCGCGGTCGGCATCATTCCGGGTTGGCACGCGACGATCTTTCCGCCCTATTTCGTCGCGGGCGCGATCTATGCGGGTTTTGCCATGGTGCTGCTGCTGACGATCCCGCTGCGACGGTTCTACGGGCTGGAAGGCTTCATCACCATGCGCCACATGCACAACATGGCGAAGGTGATGCTCGCCACGGGACTAATTGTGGGTTACGGCTACGTAATGGAAGCCTTCTTTGGTTGGTACAGCGGCAACAGGTACGAGCGGTTCATGATCTGGAACCGTATGCACGGCCCGTACAGCATGTATTACTGGGCGTTGATTCTGTGCAACATCGTTGCGCCGCAGTTTTTGTGGTCGAAGAAGATACGGTCGAACCTACTCGCTTTGTGGATCATTTCCCTGGTCGTGAGCATCGGCATGTGGCTCGAACGGTTCGTGATCGTCGTGACGAGTTTGCATCGCGACTATCTGCCGTCGTCCTGGGGAATGTACCAGCCGACGGTCTGGGATTGGTCCATGTTTATCGGCACCATCGGATTCTTCTTCACGCTGCTGTTTCTGTTTATTCGCTTCCTGCCGATGATTTCGATCTTCGAGATGCGGACGATTCTGCCGAGCGCCGAAGTTGAGGAGTAAAGCGCGAGCGATATGGCGAACGACGATAAAGAAAACCCGACGCATGGACGGCACGATGAGCCCGAGCGCCCGTCGTCGTTGTCGGGGCCGATCGCATCGTCTGCGCATCACCCGCATCGACGTCATGCTCCGCCGCTTTACGGAGTCATTGCGGAGTTTGACAGTCCCAACGATCTGGTACAGGCAGCGCGAAGGGTTTACGAAGCAGGTTACCGCCGCATCAACGGTTACTCGCCGTATCCGATCGAGGAGTTGTCGGAAGCGATTGGGTTCACGCACACCAGCTTGCCTTTGATCGTTTTCATCGGCGGGGTGCTTGGCGGAATCGCCGGGTTTGGCATGCAGTACTGGATGGAAGTGGTCGACTATCCGCTGAACGTCGGCGGTAAGCCGTTCAACAGTTGGCCGGCATTTATACCCATCACGTTTGAATGCATCGTGCTGGCGGCGGCGTTCTCGGCAGTGCTGGGCATGCTGATACTGAATAAGCTGCCGCAGCCGTATCACCCGGTTTTCAATACACCGAATTTCGCGCTGGCGACACGCGACCGGTTCTTTTTGGCGGTGGAAGCAAACGATCCGAAGTTCGACCACGCCAAGGTGGTGTCGCTCTTGCAGAGTTTGAATGCGATGGAAGTCAGCGATGTGGAAGTGTAGTCAAAGGTTTCGTGTCTTGTTGCTGATTGCGGGCGTGTGCGCGGTGAGTGCCGGGTGTCGCCGCGACATGCAGGACCAGCCCAAGATGAAGCCTTACCGCGGGACCACGTTCTTCACGGACGGCTTGTCGGCGCGACAGCCGATCCAGGGAACCGTCCCACGCGGATTTCTGCGGAGCGATACCGAGTACTACACGGGCAAGAAAACAGGGGCAACGGCAAGTGCCTCGCCATCCGCGTCTCCGCAAAGCGCTACAGCCAATGCGTTTGCGGACGACGTCGATACGTTCCCGTTTCCAATCACGGTCGACACAGTTCGACGCGGCCGCGAGCGTTACGAGATCTTCTGTAGCGTATGCCACGGGATGACCGGAAACGGCGACGGCATGATCGTGCGTCGTGGTTTTCGTCGCGCAGCGTCGTTCAATGACGATCGGCTGCGTCAGGCGCCGGTCGGTCACTTCTTCGACGCGATCACGAATGGTTGGGGGGCGATGCCGTCGTATGCGGCGCAAATTCCTGTGCAGGATCGTTGGGCCATCATCGCCTACGTCCGCGCCTTGCAGTTGAGTCAGCAGAACCCGAATGCAACACCGGGTGCGTCTCCGGTTCCGGGCGCTTCGCCCGGGCCAATCGCGTCGCCCGGCGTCTCTCCTGGTGGTTCACCCGTGGTCGCATCACCTTCGCCGCGAGCCGGAGGAAACGACTGATGAGCACGTCGTTTCATCCTGCGGACATGTCGCGGTTTATGAAGCGCGCGTTGATCGCCGGCGTGGTGCTGATACTGGTGATGCTCGTCCCCTGGAACCATGATCGGTTTTTCGAGGCTTACCTGATTGGCTGGACGTTCTGGACCGGGATCGCGATCGGTTCGCTGTCGCTGCTGATGCTGCAACACATGACGGGCGGCGGTTGGGGGTTCGTCATCCGGCGAATACTCGAGGCATCGACGAGGACACTTCCGGTGATGGCCGTGCTGTTTATTCCGGTCATCCTCGGCGCGCACTCGTTGTATCACCATTGGATGGACTCGGCGGAAGCGGCGAAACATGAGGTTATCCGGTCCAAGACCGCGTACCTGAACTTTCCGTTTTTTACAGTGCGCGCGGTGATTTACTTCGCCGTGTGGCTCGTGCTCGCATACTTCCTGAACAAATGGTCGCTGGCGCAGGATCGCACCGCCGATAACCGTTTCGCGAAAAAGATGCGCGTGTTGAGTGGTCCGGGAATGGTGGCGTTGATTTTTACCGTCACCTTCGCGTCGATCGACTGGTACATGTCGATCGAACCGGAATGGTTCTCCACGATTTACGGTTTCATCTTCGTCGCTTCATGGAGCTTGAGTGCGCTCGCGTTCACGATCGCGGCACTGGCTGTGCTCTCGAAGGATGAACCGCTGCGACGAATCGTGGCGCCGCTGCATTTTCACGATCTCGGCAAGTTGCTGCTGGCGCTGGTGATGCTGTGGGCCTACTTCGCGTTCTCGCAGTATCTGATCATCTGGTCCGGCAATCTTCCCGAGGAGATCGTCTGGTATCTACGACGCATCCCCGGTTTGTGGGGCGCGACAGTGATCGCGATCGGGTTACTTCATTTCGCGGCGCCGTTTCTGTTTCTGCTGTCGCGCAGCCTGAAACGCAACCCGAACACGCTGATGATGGTTGCGATACTGATCATCGTGATGCGCATGGTCGACCTGGTGTGGATGATCGCTCCCGCTTTCGAGGGACACAATTGGGTATGGCTGGATGCGATCGCGTTGTTGGGTTTTGGCGGATTGTGGCTGGCAGTTTTCACCTGGCAGTTGGGCAAGCGATCGTTGATTCCGATCAACGATCCGCAATATGAATCGGTGCTGGAACAGGCACACATGGGTCACTAATGAGTACTGGTAATGGCCATCGTGGTGGGAATGGGCATCGGACGGAGACGCCCGACGTGTCGCACATTCGTAACGTGGAAGTCACGCACGAGACGAGTGACGTCAACGTGCGCGGTGTGCTGTCGTTTGTGGTTGTGTTGTCGCTGATAATGGCTGCGTCTTCATTCGGACTGTGGTTCCTGTTCAAGTATCTCAACACACAGAAGGGAAGAGAGCGTGCGCCCGGCCCGCTGGCGATCCGCAACCAAAGTGACCGGCTTCCTCCCGAGCCGCGGCTCCAGGGATCGAAAGGCTTCGAAGTCACGCTCGAGGATGGTCAAAAGGTGCAGCTCGAGTTGACGCACCCGCAGGCCGAATACGAAGTGTTACTGCGACAGTGGCAGACCGCGCTGCAAACCGGCGTGAAAGATTCATCCGGCAACGTCGTGGGAATGCCGATTGAAGATGCGATCAAGCAGGTCGTGTCGGGCCAGGGGTTGCCCGTTAGAACGAAAGAGGCGCCCGGTAAAGTCGATGATTTCGGGATCAGCGTTCCGACCGATTCGAGTTCGGGTAGAGAGACGGTGAAGTTGAAATGAGTTGTTTAGTGCGAGTCGTAATGATTGTAGTCTGCCTCGGCACGGCGTCACCGGTGTTTGCGCAGTTGAACCAACCGGGCCCGAGTTCGCCGCTCTATGGTGCGCGACCGTCCACGGGCAGCCCATCAACCGGCTTGCCCACTGCACTGCGCGACGTCCGTATCGAACAGAAACTCAATCAGCAGTTGCCGCTCGACCTCGCGTTTCGCGACGAGAACGGCGAGCAGGTAAAGCTCGGCAAATACTTTGGACACAAGCCGGTCGTACTGGCGCTGGTCTACTACGACTGTCCGATGCTTTGCACGCAGATCCTGAACGGCATGGTCACATCGTTTCGCGTCTTGCCGTTTCAGATTGGAAACGAGTTTGACGTGGTGACTATAAGTTTCGATCCGCGGGAAACAGCAGCGCTGGCGGCGTCGAAGAAAAAGATCTACATCGATTATCTGCCTGACAAGCTGCAGACGGGCGCCAACGCCGGCTGGCACTTTCTGACGGGCGACCCTGCGAATATCGAACGTATCGCCGACGCCGTCGGATTTCGTTATCACTACGACGAATCGACGAAACAGTTTGCTCATGCCAGCGCGATCATGGTCGCGACGCCCGAGGGAAAACTATCGCGATACTTCTACGGCGTCGAATATCCGCCGCGTGATCTGCGTCTCGGATTGATCGAATCGTCGCAACACAAGATCGGGTCGCTGTCGGATGAGTTGTTGCTTTACTGCTATCACTACGATCCGGCTACTGGTAAATATGGCGCCGCGATCATGAGAGTGATGAGGGTTGCGGGCGTGATCACGTTGTTGGGAATCATCGCGATGATCCTTTTCCTCAAGCCGCGTTACTCGCAGCGATCTCGCAAAGAGTCCGAAGTTACCAGGGGTGCCGTCCAATAATGCAGTCGTGGATTCCATTAGTTCCTGAAAGCGCTTCCACGGTTTCGTGGAAGGTCGACGCCCTTTATTTTTATCTTTCCGGCGTCACGCTCTTCTTTACGCTGCTCATTTCCGGCACGCTGATCTTCTTCGTCATTCGTTACCGGCGACGCACGCCCTACGAAATTCCGCGTCCGGTTGCAGGTTCGCACAAGCTCGAGACGGTTTGGACGATCATTCCGTTCGTGATCGCGATGACGATTTTCTTTTGGGGCGCGACCGTTTATTTCGACCAGTACAAGGCCCCGCAAAACGCGATCGAGGTTTACGTCACCGGCAAGCAGTGGATGTGGAAGCTGCAACACGCGACCGGTCAGCGAGAGATCAACGAACTGCACGTGCCTGTCGGACGGAAGATCAAGTTGATTATGACCAGCGAGGACGTGATTCACGACTTTTTCGTCCCGGCGTTTCGCACGAAGACGGACGTCTTACCAGGCCGATACACGACGATGTGGTTCGAAGCCACGAAGCCCGGCAGGTATCACCTGTTCTGCGCTGAGTATTGCGGGATGAATCACTCGGGCATGATCGGATCGGTGATCGTCATGGAGTCGCGCGACTTTGATAACTGGCTGAGCGGCAACACCGGATCGATGACGCCTGCGACTGCCGGACAGCAACTGTATCAAACGCTCGGTTGCGCTTCGTGTCACGGTGCTAATGGAGAAGGCGGGCGTGGGCCGGCGCTCACCGGCACGTTTGGCAGTCAGATCACTCTGGCGAGCGGCGGAACCGTTACCGCCGACGAGGGGTACCTGCGCGAGTCGATCGTAAATCCACAGGCGAAACTGGTTGCGGGATTTGGGCCGATCATGCCGACGTTTCAGGGACAGGTTAGCGAGGACCAGTTGATGCAGTTGGTGGCGTACATCAAGTCGTTGCACGTAGCGGGCGGGACGCAGACGCCGGCCACCGCCGCCAGCCCGTCGCCTGCAAGAGCAGGCACGGCGCCATCGCCGGCGCAGAACATCCGTTAGGCTGTTGTTGTAGCCGCGTGTGGAACACGGATTAAAGGAATTGTAATGAAGCCAATAGAGTCATTCGAATTACCGTCGCCGTCGAAGGTCAACTACCTGAACGCGGTTTACGGATTGAAGTCGTGGTTGTTGACCAAAGACCACAAGCGTATCGCTCTGCTTTACCTTGGCTCGATCACATTCTTTTTCTTCATCGGCGGCATCTACGCGCTGATGATTCGCCTGGAACTCCTGACGCCGCAGGGCGATTTCCTCGAATCGACAACGTACAACAAGGTCTTCACTCAGCACGGCATCATAATGATCTTTTTCTTCCTGATCCCGTCGATACCGGCGACGTTGGGAAACTTCCTCATCCCAATGATGATCGGAGCGAAAGATCTCGCGTTTCCCAGAATAAATCTGCTTAGCTGGTACATTTACCTGGTCGGTGGCCTCATCACCATCTACGCCCTGCTCGCAGGCGGAGTCGATACCGGATGGACCTTCTACACGCCCTTCAGCACAACGTTTTCGAACTCTTACGTTGTCGCCACCGGCCTCGGGATCTTCATCAACGGCTTCTCGTCGATCCTGACCGGTCTGAATTTCATCGTCACAATTCACACGATGCGCGCGCCCGGCATGACGTGGTTTCGCCTGCCGCTGTTTATCTGGTCGCACTACGCCACCAGCCTGATCATGATCCTGGGCACTCCGGTGATCGCGATCACTGTGCTGTTGCTGGCGTTTGAACGCGTGTCAGGCGTCGGCATCTTCAACCCCGCATTGGGCGGTGATCCGGTGCTGTTCCAGCACATGTTCTGGTTCTACTCGCATCCGGCGGTTTACATCATGGTCCTGCCGGGAATGGGAGTGGTCAGCGAGCTGATTGCAAACTTTTCGCGCAAGAACATCTTCGGCTACAGCTTCGTCGCGTTCTCCAGCATCGCGATTGCCGTGTTTAGCTTTCTCGTCTGGGGTCACCACATGTTCGTGACGCCGCAGTCGGTCTACGCGGGAATGATCTTCTCGTTTCTCAGTTTCGCGGTGGCGATACCGTCGGCAATCAAAGTGTTCAACTGGACCGCCACACTTTATAAGTCGTCGATCTCGTACGACACGCCGATGCTCTACGGCCTTGGGTTTATCGGGCTGTTTACGGTCGGCGGCATGACCGGCCTCTTCCTGGCGTCGCTCGCTACCGACGTGCATTTGAGTGACACCTACTTCATCGTCGCGCACTTCCATTACATCATGGTCGGCGGAGCGTTGATGGCCTATCTCGGCGGGCTTCATTACTGGTGGCCCAAGATGACCGGCCGCATGTATCCCGAAGGGTGGGGAAGGTTTAGTGCGCTCGTGATTTTCGTCGGGTTCAACCTGACGTTCCTGCCGCAGTTCGTCGCTGGTTATATCGGTATGCCGCGACGCTACCACGCGTATCCGCCGGAGTTTCAGGTATTCAACGTGTTATCAACGGCGGGCGCGTCAATTCTCGGATTCGGCTTGTTGATTCCGGCGATCTACTTCGTCTGGTCCATGCGTTACGGCAGACACGCGGAAGCAAATCCCTGGCACCTCCCGGGTCTTGAATGGCGCACGCAATCGCCGCCGCCTACCGAAAACTTCGAAACAACCCCGATCGTCACCTGGGACGCTTATGAGTTTGCTCCGCCCGAGGAGACGGAAATCGTCGGTAAGTTTCGCGGCGAAGTCGAACGAGCGTGAGGAGTTGATAACACGAATTTTGAGAATGCGATACGGATTGCAGGAGCAACGAGCAACTTGATCGAGAGTCACGCAGCAACACCAGAGATTCACGGCCACCCGGCTCTGCAGCACCATTTCGAAAACATGGAGCAGCAGCGTGAAGCGGGTACGCTCGGCATGTGGATCTTTCTTGTCACCGAGCTCATGTTCTTCGGCGGGATGTTTCTCGCCTACACGCTCTACCGAACGCAGTTTCCCGCTGCCTTTGCCTCCGCCAGCAATCACCTTGACATCACACTCGGCGCCGTGAACACAGGCGTGCTGATCCTGAGCAGTTTCACGATGGCGATGGCGGTGTATTTCACGCAAATCGGAAAACATCGTCCCCAGGTGTTGTGCCTGGTATTGACGCTGCTTCTTGGTCTGACGTTTTTAGGAATCAAGGGGGTCGAGTACTACGATAAATACGAGGATCGATTGATCCCGGGCCGGTTAATTCCCTCAGCTCATTTCGATCCCGTCGTCGCGCAGGAAGGCGATCTCGATCCGCACAAGCTTCACTTGATGGAGGGAGCGACCGTCAAGCAGGTGGAGATGTTTTACTGGATTTACTTCGCCATGACAGGCATGCACGCGCTGCACATGGTCATCGGCGCGGGCCTGCTGACTTATCTGATTATCTTTTCGCTGAAGCGGCGATTCGATCCGGAGTATCACGGCCCTGTCGAGATCATAGGACTGTACTGGCACTTCGTCGACATCGTCTGGATTTTCCTGTTTCCGTTGCTTTACTTGCTCGGGCGACACCTCTTGCACCATTAGGAACGACGGATGAGCGAGCACATCGTTTCAGTCAGGGTTTACTTCACGATCTTCTTAGTGCTACTGGTCGGCACGGCGCTGACGGTGTGGGCCGCGTTCGTTGACTTTCCGTATGGACTCAACACCTTCATCGCCATGACGATCGCCGTCACGAAGGCCACGTTCGTCGTGCTCTACTTCATGCACGTGCGTTATAGTGCACGACTTGTTTGGGTGATCGTCGGTTCCGGGTTGTTTTGGATGGCGATACTGTTTTCTTTTACGTTCGCGGACTATTTGACGCGAGGGAACTTATCGACCGGTATGTAAGAGAGACGTGTTACTCGCCGCGCTGCAAAGTCATTTCCCGCACTTCTATCACGCGCTTACAGGATGGGCAATTCAAGCGAATGGTGGCGTCTGACGTTTTGATCGGCGCCTCGCAATACGGGCACGTGCTGTTGATTTCGTTGTGATGGAAGAGGTCGCGCATCATGAACAGCGGCAATACCAGACCGGCAATTAGCAGCGGGATGCCGAAGATGAGACCGATGGTGGCGCCCTGGCCGAGGGTCAGGCTGATGACCAGCCCGGCGATGAACAAAACGAGCCCTACGGCAATGCTGAACGAAAAACTATAAGCACTGTCGAAAGTTCGTCCCGTTTTGGCGACTTGAGGCCGATTTGGGTCCATTTCGGCCACAAACTTTACCACAGATTTACAGCTAATAACATGACTCCATTCGATAATTTTCTTGCAAAACACGACGAGGAATCCTGGTCGGCTACGTTGACCACGCTGCTGCGTTCGATTCACGAGGTCGACCAGAACGCGACGCAGATCTGGTTCGCTTTTTACCCGCTGGCGTTGTTTCAGGCATTACAGCAGTCGGAGGATCCGGAGAAGCTCCGACAGCAGTTGTTGATGCAGGGTAGGTATTATCTGAAGGACCAGATCGACTCGTCGCATACGTTTCTGTACGGGCACCGTTACTGGCCGCAAGTGAAAAAGGCGGTCGAGAAGCATGCACGGGAGTTTCGTCCATCAGACCAGTCCCTGCCGGACCAAATTTTCTCCGTGGCCGAACAGGTGGCGCAGGAGGTCAAGACGGACAAGTCGTTGACAGTGGGCATCACGGCCGTGGCTTTTATGACCGTTCAGCAGGCGGGACTCGAAGCGTTTGAAAAGGCGCCCGGCAAGCTGCTCATCGATGGACGACACGCTCGTAAGTCGCCCGATCAGGTGCTGCGCGAACGGGCAAAGGACGATAGCCAGGGATTGTTAGGGTTCCTGCGAACCGTGAACAAGAAATGGACCGTGACGTACGATGAAAACGACGACAGCGCCAGGTATCGAATGAATCACGTGCAGGATCTCGCGTGGGGCGCCGCTGAGGACCGTTCGCGCAACTGGCGTGAGATCGATCCGCGACGGATCGAAGGACCGATTCCGGTCGAATGTCGCTCGGCGTCGTGTGGAACGTGTTGGGTTGGCGTGCTCGGTGGAGCGGAAAAGTTGTCGGACGTGGCGGCGCGTGAAGGAAAGAAGATCAAGGAGTTTGGCTACATCGATACTTCTGAGCCGAAGCCGTTGATCCGGCTTGCGTGTCAGGCGCAGACGCATGGCGCGGTGTCGATCGTGATTCCGCCGTGGAACGGTGTTTTCGGAAAGTATCTAAAGAATTTGAAAAACAATTCGTAATTGTGCACCGGTCTCGCGGCCGGAGTTGATCGCATAGAGGCCATTAGATCAGAACTGGCGAATGACGAATGCAACTAATCACAACGCGTCTTCGCCGGCCGTGTCACCGTTGCTTTTCGTGCTTGCCGCGGCGCTGCTCTGGAGCACGGGCGGACTCTTCATCAAGTGGACCTCACTAGCCGGCCTCGAACTCTCCTGCTTCCGTTCATTGTTCGCTCTCGTCACTGTTGCCGTTGTGACGCGGCATGAAGGTTTCGGTCTGAACCGTCTTACCGCAGCCGCCGCGATACTCTATGCAGTGCTGGTAATTCTGTTTGTGCTGGCCACGAAGGCCACCACGGCAGCGAACGCGATCTTTCTCCAGTACACGGCGCCGGTTTATTTATTGATACTGGAGCCGCTTGTTTACAAGGAAAAGTTTCGCGGACGCGACCTGGTCACGGTGCTGGTGTGCATCGGCGGAATGGCGTTGTTTTTTGTGGGCCAACTGCGGCCGCAGGACGTCGCCGGTAACTTGATGGCGCTGGCGTCGGGCTTCTTCTTCGCGCTCTATTTTCTGTTGCTGCGACATCCGCGAGCGCGAGAGGTTAACCGGGCTTCGTCAGTGATTTACGGAAACCTTCTGGTGGTGTTGGTATGCGCGCCGTGGGGGTTAGCCGCGCTCTCAAGTGTGGGCCGGCACGATTTATTGAGCGTGATGTATTTGGGCGTGGTCCAGCTTGGGGTTTCTTACGCGTTGTTTACGGTTGGCATGACGCGCGGTGTGAGGTCACTGGACGCCGGCATCATCTGCTACATCGAACCGGTCTTGAATCCCGTCTGGGTCTTTCTGGTCCTGGGCGAGCGCCCGTCTCGCTGGGCCTTGCTGGGCGGCGCGATCATCATCACGGCCGTCATCATCCACATGTTGCTGGACGCCCGATTCAAGCGGAGTCCGCCTCTCGAAGCCGCCCACGGTTAGTCTTCGAAGATCTCGCCGACTTTAAAACCGAATCCTGGCAGGATGGTTGAGATCAACCGGTCATAGCGCTCAAAGACATGTGACTGGTAACTATCGCCCTTGAGTATACGGACCTCGATAATTCCCGAGAGTTCGTCCACGAGCCACAACTCTTTGACACCGAGCGCGATGTAAGTATCCGCTTTGGTATTGCGATCGTAGATTGCAGAACCTGGTGAAATGACTTCGACTACGAGGTCAGCGGTGGTGTGATACCTGGTGGTACTTTGCGCCTCGGTTTCGGCAGAGACATAGAACAGGTCTGGTTCGAGCCACGTGTTTGGCGAGAGCGCGATGGCGTGGCGAGGAACGTAGTAACGGCCTTTATCTGCGGTTTCAATGAGAAAGTTAGACAGTAAGAGCAATATGCGGCTTACGGCCTTGCCGTGAGGTTTCTCAGGAGGAGGTGTCATGAAGAGGACTCCTGCGATTAATTCAATTTTTGAGTGGTCTGGCGGCTCAGGAAGCTCCCAAAACTCCTCGAGCGTGTAAGTCTTAACAAGAGGTGATGTATTGACCCAAACCATTGTGTTTTCTCCGATGAGGTTTAAGTGGGTGGGCGCATTATAACATCCACTTCGGACGGCTGTCGTAATAACTTGGGGAGCGATCGGGGTGGCGTTTCTTATAGGCGTGATACCTGGCGAGGAGTTTCTTGTAACGTGCATTAGAAGAGCGCAGCGGTTTGTGCGGGATCGACCGCAGGTGGTCCTCGATTTTGGTCATATTCCGCGAGGAAAAGCGCCAGTCGTAATTGCCGAGTTCGTACAGGCTCGTCAGACCGTAGCCCTTGATACGGCCTGAGAAGTCGACATAAGGATCGAAATAACTCCACACCAGATCGCGCAACGAGCGGTATACCGGTTTACGTCCATGCAAACCGATATCACGCGAGCGCGCGACCGATCCCCATCCGCCATTTTCCATGAACACAAAGAGCACATGGTCCAGCAGGTCGACGGATTCGAGGTCCAGCAACAGCGGTGGATATCCATGCTGTTCCAGAATCACGGCAGCACCAACGGCAGCCTCTAGACAGTGCGCCTCGTTTCTTCTCACCACCTCGCGAAACGAGCGCATCGTCCCACCGTCACGCTCCCAGTTGTATGGCAGGGAACTGAAGTAGCGCTGTACCTTCGCCGGCGTGTTGAGCTGCTGTATCAGCCTCCACTCTCGAGCGGTGAAAGATCGCTTGTCAGGTGGCTCAGTTTTCACGAATAAACGGGACTTTGTTTGCACTGTTTACAAAACCCAGACCTGCACTTGCTTGAATCACCGGCAAATGTCAGACTTACCTGCCTGGCATAACTAAATCTAACGCCAGTATAAGTTTTAGTAGCATTCATATCTTTTACAAATGACTTCAAGCATGAACCAGCAGGCCGCAGCTTCACAAAAATCCCGCGCAGAACAAGAAACCGAAAATGAGGCAAACCGTTTGAGAGAGCAGGTCGACGCCGCACTCGCCGTCGTCAACTTGCGTTCACCCGACGAGGTCGATTCTCTGCACATGGCCGCCGACCGAATCGAACGCGCCGCTCGCGATCTCGCCGACGCGCTACGGCAACTCGCCGAACAGCGCCAGGCTGCGGAAGAGTAATCAGGCCGCGCACGGTTTCCCCTTTTGAATTGGAGACGATTTAATGGCTTCCACTCGCACTGAAAGCACCACTAAACACCTGGGCCGCAAAAACACAGCGTTTGAACTCGACAACTACGGCATCGCCGCGCCCGCGCGTGTTTATTGGAACCTGAACACACCCGAACTATACGAAGAGATTGCACGCCGCAACGAAGGCGTCCTGTCGGACCACGGCAACATGATCGTCGACACCGGCGAACATACCGGCCGCGCCGCGAAAGATAAAGCGATCGTGCGCGAACCCGGCAGTGAAGATAAAGTTTTTTGGGGCGACGTCAACAAAGATTTCCCGCAGGATAAGTTCAACGCACTCAAAGAACGAATGATGGCCCATGCTAACGGCCGCGATCTTTTTGTGCAGGACACGTTCGTAGGAGCCGATCCGAAGTACCGCCTGCCGATTCGCGTCATCAGCGAACTAGCGTGGCATTCGCTCTTTGCGCGCACGATGTTCATCAGCAAAACCAACGAGACCGAGCCGCATCAGCCCGAGTTCACCATCATCAACTTTCCAAGCTTCCAGGCCGATCCGCAGCGCGACGGTACCCGTTCGCCAACTTTCATCCTGGTGGACTTTAGCCAGCGACTCGTCCTGATTGGCGGCACGTCGTACGCAGGCGAAACCAAGAAGAGCGCGTTCACGATCATGAACTACCTGTTGCCGCAACGCGGAGTGATGAGTATGCACTGTTCCGCGAACGTCGGCGCTGAAAGCGATGTGGCGATCTTCTTTGGTCTATCCGGAACCGGCAAGACGACGCTCTCCGCCGATCCCGAACGACGTTTGATCGGCGACGACGAGCATGGCTGGTCTGACAACGGCGTCTTCAACTTCGAAGGCGGCTGCTACGCGAAGGTGATCAAACTGTCGGCCGAGGCCGAGCCCGATATATATCGCACGACGCGGATGTTCGGCACCATTCTGGAGAACGTCGTTTACGATCCCGTGACACGCGAGATCGATCTCGACGACGCGCGTAAGACTGAAAACACACGCGCCTCCTATCCGCTCACCAGCATCCAAAACATCGTGCCTGAAGGACGCGCCGGTCATCCACGCAACATCATCATGTTGACCGCGGATGCGTTTGGCGTACTGCCGCCCGTCGCGCGGCTCTCGCCGGAACAGGCGATGTATCACTTCCTTTCCGGGTACACGGCGAAAGTTGCGGGCACGGAGAAGGGAATCAAAGAGCCGGAGGCGACTTTCTCGACGTGTTTCGGTGCGCCGTTCATGGTGCTGCATCCGGGTGTGTACGCGGACCTGTTGGGCCGGCAAATGGCGAAGCATAACGCGGCGTGCTGGTTGGTGAATACTGGTTGGAGCGGTGGTCCATACGGTGTGGGCCATCGCATGAAGATCAGCTACACGCGAGCGATGATTCGAGCGATCCTGAACGGCTCGCTGGCACAGGTAGAAACGAAAGCGGATCCGATTTTTGGAGTTAACGTTCCGGTATCGTGTCCTGAGGTGCCGAACGAGGTCCTACAGCCACGCAACACGTGGGAAGACAAGGACGCTTACGATCGTCAGGCGCACGATCTGGCGCGACGTTTCAACGAGAACTTCAAGAAGTACGAAGGGGGCGTGTCGGAAGCTGTGCGCGCAGTGGCGCCAAAAGCTTAGCCACTTAGCCACAAAGAGGCACAA
>CBFGMX010000045.1:0-32750 GCA_965649955.1 uncultured bacterium | reverse complement strand
GCCTTTTGTGGCTTGTGCCTCTTTGTGTTACCGCTTTGTGGTTAGTCACTTGGACGGCCCGTCAACAAGGCATCGCACTTCAATGTTTGCGGGCCGTTCTCATTGCACATCGCGAACGAGCCACCCTCATACATCGTCACGCCTGCGTACTCACCCTTCGCATTGAGAATGTAGAAAGTGATGCCGAAGTTTGGCAGGCCGCGACTGTTGAGCAGTCGCTTCTCGATCGTGTTGCTCTTGATCCGATTCAACACTTCCATGCCCGCATCCTTCGGATGAGCGCCGCGACGCATCTCCTCGACGATCACAAACGAGCAGAGGTTGAAAAGATTCGCTTCGCCGCGGCCGGTCGAACCCGCGGCGCCGACCGACCCATCGACGTAAAGACCGGCGCCAAGTATCGGCGAATCGCCCAGCCGTCCCGGTATCTTCCACGCGAGACCGCTGGTGGTGGTGACGCCGCAGATCTCGCCTTTAGAGTTGATGCCGTCGCAGTTGATCGTGCCGTGCATGTTCTCCTCGCGAATCAGTCCTTCCGCGAGCATCTCCAGCGCCGCTTTGCGTCCGGCCTCGGCACGTTTTTTCGGATCGAGATAGTGGCCGGGATCGGTCCTGCGTTTCCACTCCAGCCACTGGCGGCGCGAGTTTTCCGTGTTTAGATCGTCTTCAATCTTAAATCCCATGTTACGCGCGAACTCTTGCGCGCCCTTGCCGACGATCAGGTGATGGTCCGTGTTTTCCATCACCGCTTTAGCAACGAGAGACGGCGTGCGCACGCCTTCGAGCGCGCCGACCGCGCCCGCTCGTTTCTTCGGACCATGCATCACCGAAGAGTCCAGCTGCACGACGCCGTCGGCATTCGGTAACCCGCCGTAACCGACACTGTCGTCGAGCGGATCAAGCTCGACGATGTTCACGCCGGCGATCACCGAATCGAGCACGTCCGAACCGCCGGTCATCATCGTGAACGCCTTCTGCACCGCGGTGACGTTCCCGCCGTTCTTGAAGCGGTTGCCGTTCGCAGATGAGATGACGAGGGGTTTGACGGGGCTCTGTTCGAGAATCATCGGGAAACCGGCGACCTCGTTTTTGGTGGCCGCCAGCGTCAAGCCGGCGACTGCACCCGTGCGCATGAAATCACGACGTTTCATTCTCTTAGTCATGGTGGCCCATTCAATCACGATGTTGGATCGCAGATCAATACGGATCGGCGCTCCGGTGTTTAATAAAACTCCAGGGCTTCTTTGATCTTCTCGGCGGTTTTTGGACCGATGCCGTCGACCATATCGAGGCCGCCGCCGGCGACGAACTTCTTGAACTCCGGTAGTGTTGAGATTTTGAATCGTTGATGGAGCAACGCCGCCGTCTTTGGACCAATGCCGGGAATCTCCATCAGGTCGAGTACGCTTTCAGGTGTTTCGGCGGTCAGGCGGTCCCACGCGTCAAACGATCCGCGTTGCAGGAGTTCGATCACCTTGCCGGCGATTGCTTTGCCGACGCCGGGGATGGTCTGCAATCCGGCGACGCCTTCCTGCTCCGCGATGTCTTTCAGTGGCGTGGGCCAGACTTCGATCGCTTCCGCCGCGTTGCGATACGAGCGCCAGCGAAACGGATCGTCACCCCGCAGTTCCATCAGGGCAGCGAGACGATAAAACCGGCGGGCGATGACTTCATTGTCCATGGATCGAATCAGCAGTTGAGATTTTGCTTAGTCTAACGTCACGAGCAGAGTATTATCAAAGGGCTCAAGCAGCACACAGACTTCAGCTTCATTCAGGAGAACAATAGTTGAACAAGACACGACGAGAACTGCTGGCGGGGATTTCTTTCGCCGGCGCAGGTGCTTTGCTGGTTGCTTGTGGTCGCGGATCGAACCAGGGCGGTGGAACAGCTAACCAGAGTGAACCGACAGCGGGTGAACTAGGTCCCGCTGACGTCACGGCTACGGAGGATCTCATGCGCGAACACGGTGTTTTGCGCCGCGCGTTGCTCGTCTATCGCGAGGCCGCGACACGCCTGCGCCAGGATCCGAATTCAGTGCCCCCGGACGTGCTCGAAAAGACCGCGCAACTGGTCCGTGTCTTCGGCGAAGACTATCACGAGAAGAAACTCGAAGAGGCATACATCCTGCCACTCATCAAGAAGTTTCGGAATCCCGCCGAATCATACGTCGACGTGCTGCTGGGCCAACATGCGCGCGGCCGCGAGATCACAGACTACGTGTTGTCCGTGACAAAAGGAGACCGCATTCCAGCAACGGCAGCGAGCGTGTTGGTCACAGCGTTGGAATCGTTCGCGCGAATGTACGACTACCACTCGGCGATCGAAGACACGATCGTATTTCCCGCCTGGAAGGCATCGCTCGGAGAAGCCGAGCTCGAAGAGCTGGGCGCGAAGTTTGAAGATATCGAGGTGGAACACTTTGGCGACGACCACGGCTTCGAATCCGCCGTCGCGCGAATGCAGGAGATCGAAGCGAGTATGGGTTTGAGTGATCTTGCAACCTTCACGGCGCCCGCGCCCGCGCATCCTTCCAATTGAAACGCGCTTTACTTTTTGGACCGCAAGTAAGACAATGCGCGCTCACCCACGGTAAAACATAACTCGGACGGAGGGCCTCATCGCCTCCAGGCGCCTGTCCTTAAACCTCTCGAATTCTTAAGGAGCCAGGAATGACGACTATTCAATTCGCCGACGAACCCGATCAGGAAGAACGCATCGCCAAACTGCGGCAGGAGCTGGAAAAAATTGGCGGCAGCGCCATGTCGCTCGACTCGATGCCGGCCGACATGGAGGAAGAGTTTCTCCGGCAGGTACTGGAGTACGAAACCGCTGAACCGATCAGCCTCTTTCGTCTACTCGAAAACTCCGGCCTCGAGATTCCGCCGCCGGACCAACTCGACGATGTGTCGCTCGCGGTTAAACTCAAGGAGATCATCGAACGCATGGCGTCGCTCGGCGCGTACGTGTTGCACACCAACCATCTGACCGATCGTGAACTCTACAGCTATTTGTATGCCGACGGTTTGCGCGAGGAGGCGGTGCTTTTTCCGGAGAACCCGAGCTACGCGTACATGATCGACCTCACGGGAAGTGGCAGCGATACCGACAACCAGCTCTATCTGAAGTATTACGCAGACGAAGAGCACCGGAAGCGCTGGGCGGAGGACTGGCCCGACGATCCGATGCCGGATCACGAAGATCCGCCATTCGATCGCGATCGGTTACTTCCTAAATCGCCGATCGGGTGAGTTGGGATTGTTTCCCGCAAAGGCGCAAAGGCAGGAACGCGAAAGACAAACGGCACAAAAGGTTGTAAGGGGAGACACGTACAAGTCTCTTCTTTGCACCCTTGCACCTTAGCGCCTTTGCACCTTTGCGTCTTTGCGGGAACTGTTTTCGTTAAGCAACGATCATCGTTCCAGTGCCTTTGTCGGTGAAGACTTCGGACAGGAGCGCGTTACGTTTGGAGCCGCTGATGATGTGGGCGCTGTGAACACCGCGGCGCAACAGCGTGGCTATGTTCTGTAGCTTGGGAATCATGCCGCCCGTCGCAGCGCCGCTGCTGATCAGGTCATCAGTCTCGGCCGCTGTAAGGCGCGAGAGCTTCGTCTGCGGGTCGCCGGGCTTCAGGTAGATGCCGTCTACGTCGCTGAGCAGGATCAACTTCTCGGCCTGGAGTTGGACCGCAATCTCGGCGGCGATCGTATCGGCGTTGATGTTGAAGACCATGCCTTCATCGTCTGCGCCCAAAGAAGAGATGACGGGCAGGTAACCGTGGTCCAACAGGACGGTCAGCAGTCGTGAATTGATCTGCACGACGTCGCCTACGTGTCCGAAATCGACTTTGTCGCGGACGCCGGTCTCGCGATTCACGATCTCTTTAGGTGGTCGCCTTTCCGCGTGGACGATGTTGCCGTCCACGCCGGACAGGCCGACGGCTTCGATGCTGCGCTGGCGGAGCGCCGCCAGGATGTCGGTGTTGATCTTCCCGGCAAAGATCATCTTCGCCATTTCGAGCGTTGCATCGTCGGTGACGCGACGACCTTCAATGATCGTCTGTTCAATTCCGAGCTTCGTCGCGAGGTCGCTGAGCTGTTTGCCGCCGCCGTGGACAACGCAGATGCGGATGCCGACCTGGTGCAACAAAGCAAGTTCTTCGGCAAGCGACGTCAGGTTCTCGTGATCTTCCGTAACCTTTCCTGAGAGCTTGACGACAAACGTTTGTCCTTTGAAGCGCTGAATGTACGGCAGCGCTTCACGCAACAGATCGAGACGTAGTTGATCGTCGACACTTGGCTTCGTTTCGCTCATATCAGTTGAGCCATGACTGCTTTTTGGACGTGCAACCTGTTCTCAGCTTCGTCGATTACAACCGACGCCTGCGAGTCGATCACGCCATCAGTGACGATCACGTTACGTCGCACGGGCAGACAGTGCATGAAGATCGCGTCGTTCGTTCGATCCATCCGGCGTTCGTTTACGATCCACTTGTTGCGATACTGCGCACGCGTGATCGTGTCCTGTTCGTCGCGGCCGTAGAACTGTTTCGCGCCCCAACTCTTCGCGTACACGACTTCGGCGCCATTGAACGCCGCGTCCATGTCGTTCATGATTGTCACGCTTCCACCAGCATCAGCAGCAATTTGACGCGAGTTCTCGATCAACTCTTCGTCGAGGTCATAACCCGGCGGATGGGCGATTACCAGCTCGTGGCCCATCTGCGCCGCCGCTAGCGCGAAACTGTTCGGTACCGCCATCGGCAGCAGTTTCGGGTGCCACGCCCACGTCAACACCACCCGCTTGCGACCCTCGCCGAGCTTCTCTCGTATCGTCATCATGTCGGCCAGCGACTGGCAGGGATGGTGCATCGCCGACTCCAGGTTGATGATTGGCACGGACGCATATTTCGCAAAAGAATTCAGGACCGGATCAGTTCTTTCTTCCTGCCAGTCTTTCAACGCTGCAAACGTTCGCACTCCAATGGCGACACAGTAACGCTCGAGGACGCGCACAAACTCGGCGACGTGTTCAGTCCTGTCGCCGTCCATCACGGCGCCTGCGCGATGCTCCAGCGTCCAGCTCGTACCGCCCGGCTCGAGGACCACCGCGTTTCCCCCGAGCTGGTAGATTCCGACCTGCATCGAGGCGCGGGTTCGCAGGCTGGGATTGAAGAACACCAGCGCCACTGACTTTCCCGCCAGGGGTTGCGAACGATCTTCGCCGCGCTTGAAACGCAACGCCGAATCGATCAGCGCATTTAGATCGACGTCTTTCGTAGTTAAGAAGTGCATATTCGTTCCAGCTCTGTTACGAACAGGTCTACGTCTTCAACGCTTAAACAGAGCGGCGGCAAGAGCCTTAACACGTTCGGATCGCTGGACGTACCGGTAATGATCTTTCGCTCGAGCAGTGCCTTGTGAATCGGCGCGACTTTATCGTTGAACTCAATTCCCAATAACAAACCGATACCGCGGACCGCCACTACGCTTTCGATTTCATGCAAGCGTTCTCTCAGGTGCGCTTCAACCGCTTTGACGTTCGACAGCATCCCGTCGTCTCGGATCGCCTCGATTGTCGCGGTCACAGCCGCCATGGCCAGCATACCGCCGCCGAAGGTCGTGCCCAGATCGTTCTCTTTGATGTGCGAACTGATTGCGTCGGTAACCAGGCACGCGCCGACAGGGACGCCACTGCCGAGCGCTTTCGCCAGCGTTACGATGTCAGGCACGACGCGGTCGCCGGCTGCGCTACCCGCGAAAAACCAGTCGCCGGTACGGCCCACGCCCGTCTGCACCTCGTCGTATATCAGCACGACGCTGTGCTCGTCGCACAACTTCCGCAACTCGCGATAAAAAGCGGGTTGGGCCATGTGAACGCCGCCCATCGACTGGATCGGTTCGAGCATGATTGCGGCGACGTCATTGTCGATCTGCTCGCGTACCGATTCGATGTCTCCGAACGTGGCTGCGAGATGTCCGGGAACGTTCGGTCTTCCGAGTTCGCGATACTTGCCGAGGAATGTGGCGCTGATGGCGTCTGCCGTGCGGCCGTGGAAACCACCGCTGAACGTGATGACGTTTTCGCGGCCTGTCGCCATCCGCGCCATGCGCATGGCGTTCTCGTTTGCTTCAGTACCGGAGTTGCAGAAAAAAACCTTCGTCAGGGCCGCCGGAGCGATCGAAACGAGCAGCGCGGCTGCGCGCGCGCGTGCGTCCGAGTAAACGAGATTGGAATAGAACAACAGCTTGTCTGCCTGATCGCGAATGGCCTGGACCACGTGCGGATGGCAGTGGCCGGTGCCGGCGACAGCGTGCCCGCCATAAAGATCGAGATACTTGTCGCCTTCGCCTGTGTAGATCCAGACACCCTCGCCACGTTCCGCGGCGATAGGCATTTTCTTGTATGTCGCGAGTTGAAACTGGTCCTCGACTTCAACCACTGATTTCACGGATTTGTTCCCACCAATAACAAACCGGTTTTCTCGTCCAGGCCAAACATGAGGTTCATGTTCTGTACCGCCTGTCCGGCAGCGCCTTTCACGAGATTGTCGATCGCAGAGAAGACGACAATCTGCTTTCCACGGGCTGCGAATCCGAGATCGCAGAAGTTTGTCGTCTTTACCCAGTTGATGTCGGGTGAACCGTTTACGAGCCGCACGAAGAAGGAGTCGCGATAGTATTCGGCGAACATCGTCTGCAACCGGTCCTCGGTAAAATCTGTCTTCGTTTCCGCGTAGATGGAAGCGAAGATCCCGCGCGAGACCGGCAATGAGTGCGTCATGAAGACCAGCTCGTTGGTCCAGTCGCCGACGTGTTCGAGCTCCTGTTCAATCTCCGGCACGTGCTGATGTGTGAACGGCTTGTAAGCGTAGAACGAATTCATCCGCTGCGGATGGTGCGTGTTGGCGGCGGCTTTCGCGCCGGATCCGGAGGAACCAGTCTTCGCATCGACGATCACGCGACCGTTAATCGCGCCGTTCGCCACCAGCGGGGCTAGTCCGAGCAATGTCGCCGTAGCGAAGCAGCCGGGGTTCGCGATCAATCGTGCGTTTCTGATCGCCTCACGATTCGTTTCCGTTAACCCGTACACAAACTCAGCCTGGGCTTGCATCGCCGTGTGCGGTTGTTTGTAGTGCTTCTCGAAGACGTCCCGATCGCGCAGTCGAAAATCCCCCGACAGATCGATCGCTTTAATTTCACCGGGCAGGCGCGGGACGATGTCCATTGCCTGCCCGTGCGGGAGCGCGAGGAAAACGCAGTCGACGTCGACGATGTTTTCCGGCGCCGTGACGAACTTCAGTTCGGTCAAACCTTGAAGATTACGATGCACTTCGCCGACACGCTTACCCGCATGCTCGTTTGCTGTGACGAACACCAGCTCGACGTTCGGATGAAACAGCAGGATCCGCAGCAACTCGGAGCCGCCGTAACCTGAACCACCAAAAATTGCAACACGGATTTTATTCATCGTCAGACGGGTACAGTTGCTTCGACTTTCTTCATCACCAACTGAAAAAGCGTCTCGCCTTCACGGCGCGCATTAGCCGCAGGAACATTGAACTGCGACGTGATGTAATCGCCGCCCATACGCGAGTCCGTAACGGAGCCGGAAACGACGTCGACCTCGACTCCACGCCGTCGCAGCAGCTCAATCCCGCCCCATGCACCGACGTAGTCGGACGCACAAAACACGAGTGCCGCGGTCGCATCAAGCAACTCAGCATCGGCGAAAACCGTGTCAACTGAGTAACCGCCGAGTATGCCGTCGCCCAACTCGATGACGATCAGATCCGGAGACACTTCATTCAGCCTGGCGATGATCGCCTTCGCCATCGGCGCGAGATCTTCGACGTCGACAGTCGACGGCAGACCGCAATCGAGAAAGCTCGCCGTGGCAACGGCACCGTGGTCTGCCATGTTCAACGTGTCGCGCAGGCACGCCACTCCCGACAACTTCGCCGCCGCAACTTTCAATCCCGACCGTGTCGCTTGCTTGATCAACTCAGTGGCGGCGTACGTCTTGCCACTGTTCATACTGGTACCGGCGATCATTACGATCGGCGCTGTTTCCCCAAGTCGAGCGCGCAATGGCAAGCCTGCGTTTGCGATGTTCAGCACGCGCCCGTCTTCGTCGCACACCAGCCCTTTCACTTCGAGCTTGATCGCGTCGCCGAGACTGGAATGATGCCCGGTGCAACAACCAATCACGCCACCCATGTTGAGCAGATGAAGCTCGTCGCCGCTCTGCACGGTCGCGGGAATGTCGCCGACAAAACCCTTCAACGCACGTCTTCGGCCAAGCACGCCGATCAACAGATCGCCCGGATTGATCTTCGCCAGCCGGCCCGTAGGCAGCTCCAGCATGTTGTACGTAGCACTGTCAGTCAGCGCGCGCACGACGACCACGTCTCCGGCGCTTGGCGATAGCGAGGAACTCACGATACCGACGGTCTTCGACAGTCCGAGCGGCGATGTGGCGGATCCGATCTTATCGACGTCAAGAACGGTGATTTGCTTCGTCATTGCTCCTGCCCCCTTCCCAATCTCAGGCGTAGCGCGTTGAGCTTGATGAACCCTTCGGCATCGCGCTGGTTGTAAACCGTGTCAGCTTCAAACGTCGCGACGTTTTCGTCGTACAGCGAATTCGGCGAACGACGCCCGACGACGATCGCGTTTCCACGATAGAGTTTGAGACGAACGTCGCCGTTGACCCTGACCTGCGTCTCGTCAATCATCTTGCGCATCAGTTTGAACTCCGGCGCGAACCAGAATCCGTAGTAGATGCTTTCGGCGAACTTCACGCCGAGCGAGTCGCGCAAATGCATCACCTCGCGGTCCAGCGTGATCGACTCGAGCGCGCGATGGGCCGCGTGCAGGATCGTGACGCCGGGGGTTTCATAAACGCCGCGCGACTTCATGCCGACAAAGCGGTTCTCGACGAGATCGACACGACCGATGCCGTGCGTGCCGCCGAGTTTGTTCAGCGTTTCGAGAAGCGCGACCGGATCCAATTTGCGCCCGTCAAGCGCCACCGGCTCGCCTTTATCAAAAGAGATCTCGACGTACTGCGCTTCGGCACTCGCGTCTTCCGGAGAGCGCGTCATCTGAAAGATGTTCTCCGGCGGTTCGGCCCACGGGTCTTCGAGAATGCCGCCCTCGTAAGAGATGTGCATCAGGTTCGCATCGGTCGAATACGGTTTCTCGGCAGTGGCAGTCACGGGAATGCCGTGCTGCTTTGCGTAAGCCATCAAGTCGTTGCGTCCTTTGAACTCCCACTCGCGCCACGGCGCGATTACCTTGATGTCCGGTTGCAAAGCGTAGTAAGTCAGCTCAAAACGAACCTGATCGTTGCCCTTGCCGGTCGCGCCATGGGCCACCGCATCGGCGCCCTCTTTTTGCGCGATCTCGATCTGCCGCTTCGCAATCACCGGGCGGGCGAGAGAAGTGCCCATCAGGTAAACGCCTTCGTAGACAGCATTCGCTTTGACGGCGGTCCAAACGTAATCGCGTACAAACTCCTCGCGCAGATCTTCCAGGTAGAGTTTCGACGCACCGGTGGCGTGCGCTTTTTCCTCGAGCCCCGACAGTTCGGCGCCCTGGCCCACGTCGGCACAATAGCAAACGACCTCGCAGCCGTAGTGCTCTTTAAGCCAGCGGAGCATGACAGAAGTGTCGAGTCCGCCGGAGTATGCAAGAACGATCTTGTTAATTTTGGTCATCCGTGTTTCCAAACAGCTTCCAAACACTCTTTATGGTCGATCTCTGTGACTTTGCGTCGCGCACGGCGATGAAGATGGTGTCTTCGCCCGCAATCGTGCCGACGATCTCCGGTATTGCGGCGCCGTCAATCTCTACCGCGACGGCCGACGCGAGCCCCGGCACGGTGCGGGCGATTACCAAACTCTCGCCCGCGTGGTCTAAACTCAGCAGGCCGCGCGCCGCTGCGCCGTTAGTTCGCGGCAACGTGTAGTGGCCGTGGTGCTTGACGACGCCCAGTTCTTCCAAATCGCGAGACACGCTCGACTGCGTCGCGGGCACGCCGGCTCGTTCGAGCAAGGCACGCAAGTCTTCCTGCGTGCCGATGGGCCGGGCCCGAATCAAACTCAAAATCTTTTGCTGCCGATCGCGCTTATTCATGGTTAGTTATGCAGCAGACTTGCATAATTGCTGCATAGATGCATAAACTAGCATGCGAGTTGGACGTGGTCAAGGAGACCTTGTGATTTATGTGGGGTGGGAGATTCACCGGCAAAACCGATCCCGGCTTTGGGGCCTTTAACAGCTCTTTCGGCTTTGACCGCCGGTTGTTTGAGGCGGACGTCGCGGCAAGCATCGCGTACAGCCTGGCGCTCGAGAATGCGCGTGTGATTACGGCTGTCGAAGGAACCGAAATCCGTGATGCGCTGAAGGCGATTCTCGAAAGCGGTTGCCCTGAACACGCGGAGGCGGAGGACGTTCACTCTTTTGTCGAAGCACGGTTGGTCGAGTTGATTGGCGACGTGGGACGGAAGCTGCACACTGGTCGTAGCCGCAACGATCAGGTGGCGACGGATTTCCGGATCTGGCTGCGCCAGGCCATTGACGATCTCGACTCGACACTACGGCTTACTCAAACAGCGCTGCTCGACTTTGCCGAGTCGAACAGCGAAGTCGTTATTCCCGGATACACCCATCTCCAGCGCGCGCAGCCGGTACTTCTGGCGCATTGGTGTCTCGCTTACTTCGAAATGCTCACACGCGATCGCGAGCGCCTGACTGACACGCGAAGACGAGTGAACGTCATGCCGCTGGGATCCGCGGCACTGGCCGGCACGTCGTTTCCAATCGATCGCGAAGCACTGGCCCAGTCGCTTGGCTTTGCAGGCGTGTCGAGAAACAGTCTCGACGCAGTGAGCGACCGCGATTTCTGTGTCGAGTTTCTCGGCGCGTGTTCGTTGATCATGGTCCACCTCTCGCGCCTCGCGGAAGACGTGATTCTTTACGCGACGAGCGAGTTTGGATTTTTCGAGTTGGGGGACGCGATTGCGACCGGGTCGAGTTTGATGCCGCAGAAGAAGAACCCCGATTCGATGGAGCTGGTGCGCGGCAAGTCCGGCCGTGTGTTCGGCGATTTGCTCGGACTGTTGACGACGCTGAAAGGTTTACCGCTCGCTTACAACAAAGACATGCAGGAAGACAAGGAAGCGGTGTTCGATGCGTTTGACTCAGTCAATTCGTCGTTGATGGTGACGAGCACCGTCCTTCGGCACATCCGTGTCAACCACGAGCGGTTGACGTTTGGTGGTTACATGAATGCGACCGAACTCGCGGACTATCTGGTGCGAAAGGGCGTTCCTTTTCGAGAGGCACACGACACAGTTGGAAAGATCGTGATCCGCGCAATCGATTTAAAAACACAGATCGAAGGAATGAGTCTCGAACAACTAAAGCAGTTTTCGCCGCTGATAGACGAGGATGTTTACGAGGCGCTTTCTTTGGAACAAACGATCAATTCGAAGTCGCAGATCGGCGGGACGGCGAGGTCGTCGGTGAAGGAGTCGCTGGCGAAGGCGCGGGACGCGTTGGCTGGATCGTCTCCTGGTAGATAAATCTCACGTCCATCAACTTCAGAACCACAGCGGGTTTTACGGCGTTGCGCTGTGCGTCCATGCTGATCATACCGGTCACGCCGTTGAAGTCTTTCGTTTTGCCAAGCGCGTCGCGAAGTTTTGGACCATCAGTCGTGCCGGCGCGGTTGATCGCATCGAAGAGGATATGTGTAGCGTCGTACGCTAGCGCGGCGTGCGCGTCAGGCGCCAGGTTGCCGTAACGCCGCATGTACTCCTCCACGAATGAGCGAATTGCCGGCGAAGGATCGTCGACTGAGTAGTGTGTTGAGATGTACGAGCCGTTCAGAGCATCGCCGCCCAACTGCCACAGTTCCGGCGCGTCCCAACCATCGCCTCCGAGCAGCGGCTGTGTCAGACCTAGTTGGCGTGCTTGTTTGGCGATGAGCGTGACGTCGCCGTAGTAACCCGGAATGTAGATCACGTCGGGTTCCGACGCGCGAATCGAGCTCAACTGTCCTCTGAAATCGTCATCGCCCTGAGTGTACGACTGTTCGTTGACGATTCGTCCACCGAGTCGTTTGAAACTGTCCTGAAAGAAGTTCGTCAAACCGCGGCCGTACGGCGAATTGAAATCGTAGAGTATCGCGGCCTTCTGCGCTTTCAGCGAGTTGAAAGCAAAACTCGCCATCACCTCGCCCTGAAACTCGTCGACGAAGCAGGCGCGAAAAATGTAATCGCCGACCAGCGTAACGGCCGGGTCGGTCGACGAAGGCGCGATCAACGGCACGTGCGACGATTGCGCTCGTGGCGCCGCCGCGCGGCTGTTGCCGGACGTGCCGCCGCCAATGATTGCGACGACTTTGTCCTGGTCGATCAGCTTAGCCGTAAGGCGCGCGGCTTCTTCCGGACTCCCTTTATCGTCCGTGATCACCACGTCGATGCGCCGGCCGTTGATACCGCCGCTCTGATTGATCTGATCGGTGGCCATGAGCACGCCGTTGATTCCCGACTGACCGAAGTTGAACGTTGGGCCACTGAGATCGCCGAAGTAGCCGATCTTGATCGTAGAGCGGTCTGGCTGGTTAGTGTTCTCAGATTTCTCGCGCGAGCACGAGAAGGCGAGTGCCAGGAGCACGAGTACGAAAGGGAGAATTATCTTTTGCAGGTGTAGAGCGGTCTGCTGATGCCTGGGTACGTTTGAAATGGACTCGCTGACGCGTGATCTACTCACCGAGATAAGCTTCTTTTATCCTTGGGTCCCTGGCGAGATCCTTCGAAGGACCTTCCATGACGATTCTTCCCGTTTCCAGTACGTAAGCACGATCGGAATGGCCCAGCGCGGCGTGCGCGTTCTGTTCGACCAGCAGAATCGTGGTGCCCTTGCTTTTGATCTCGTCGATCGCCTCGAAGATTGTGTGCACGACCAGCGGCGCCAGTCCCAGCGACGGTTCGTCGAGCAGCAGCAGGCGCGGGCTGGACATCAAAGCGCGTCCAATCGCGAGCATCTGTTGCTCGCCGCCGGAAAGCGTGCCCGCCTTTTGGGCCTCACGTTCTTTCAAACGTGGAAACATCTTAAACGCGCGGTCCATGTCGGCGGCGATCTCGGTTTTGTTCTTTTTCAGGTAAGCGCCCATTTGAAGGTTTTCGCGGACGGAAAGGTTCGCGAACACACCGCGTCCCTCGGGCGACATCGAGATCCCGCGTGCGACGAGTTTATGCGTGGGCTTGGCGCTGATATCTTCGCCTTCGAAAACGACTCGGCCGTGGCGCGGTTGCAGCAGTCCGGTGATGGTGCGCAGCGTTGTCGTCTTGCCGGCGCCGTTTGCGCCGATCAGCGTCACGACTTCGCCTTTTTCGACGTGCATCGACACGCCTGTCAGAGCTTCAATCGCGCCGTAGTTTACTGAGACGTTCTCGAGAGTGAGCATTCGTTCTTCTTAGTCTCCGAGGTAGGCTTCAATCACCTTCGGATCGTTCTTGATCTCTTCGGGAAGGCCGAGCGCGATTGACTTTCCGTAGTCGACGACCTGGATTCGTTCGCAAACGCCCATTACGACCTTCATATTGTGTTCGACGAGCAGGATCGTAAGTCCGAACCGATCGCGAATCTGTTTGATCAAGTTCATCAGGTCTTCCTGCTCCGACGGGTTCATACCCGCGGCGGGTTCGTCGAGTAATAGCAACGTGGGCCTGGTAGCGAGCGCGCGCACGATCTCGAGCCGGCGTTGCGAACCGTACGGCAAACTCGTTCCGCCTTCATCCTTAAAACGCGCAAGGCCGAATATGTCCAGCAGCTCCATCGCAAACTCGCGATGCTCGCGTTCGTCTCGTTCAAATCGCGGCAAACGGAGGACGGCGTCGACCAGGTTCTGTTTGGCGTGCCGGTGACATGCGGTCATAACGTTTTCCAGCACTGACATGCTTGGAAACAGCCGGATGTTTTGGAAAGTTCGCGACACACCGCGACGCGAGATCTCGTAAGGCTTCAATCCATCGATGCGCTCGCCCTGGAAGTAGAGCTCGCCGGAGGTTGGCGTGTAAACACCCGTCAGCAGGTTGAAAATTGTAGTTTTTCCGGCGCCGTTTGGACCGATCAGACCGTAGATCTCTCCCTCACGGACACTCATGTCGAGCTCGTTTACGGCGACCAGGCCGCCGAAACGGATCGTGCACTTGTTTGTCGTGAGTGGATGATCTCCGTTTGCTGTCGTCTTTGCGTCCGCCATGTTTGGTTACCTGTGTTCGATCTCTTCGGCTCCGTCGAGAGCGCTGGAGGAAACGTTCTGCGCAATCGGCACACCTTTTTCACCGGCCGGTTTATCGCCTTCGGGCCGTCGCTGCGGCCGCTTCAACCATGGAATGCCAAACTCCCGCGCGCCCATCACACCCTGCGGCCGCGTCAGCATGATCACGACAAGCAGTGCCGAATATATTACGAGGCGATAGTGAATGAGATTACCAGGCAACTGGCGCAGCAACTCCGGCAGTATCGTGATCACAATGGCCCCCAGTACCGCGCCGGTGATTGATCCCATTCCGCCGAGCACAATCATGATGATGATCTCGATCGAGCGGATGAACTGAAAGTCGTTGGTGTGCAGAAACTGACGGTAGTGGCCGAAAAGCACGCCCGCGATGCCGGCAAATGCGGAACTGATAACAAACGACAGCACTTTGTATCGGGTCGTATTGATGCCCATTGCTTCGGCGGCGAGTTCGTCTTCGCGAATCGAGATCAGCGCGCGGCCGACGTCGGAACGGACGATATTGTGGACCACGACGATCGTGATTACGGCGAAGCCGCCGATCCAGAGGAAGTCTGCATACTGCGGAATAATCGGACGGCCTTCCCATGGTGCAACCTCGCCGCGAAAACCGGTTGCGCCGCCGACGCGATCGATGTTCAGGATGATGATGCGGATGATCTCCGCGAACCCCAGAGTGACGATCGCGAGATAATCGCCGCGCAGTCGCAAACTCGGAATCCCCACCACCAATCCAGCCAGTGCGGCGATTAACGCCCCGAACAGTACGATGACGAGAAAAACGAGCGCCTGTGCGACCGTTGAACCGACTAAGCCCGTCAACCACTGCTCCGCTGACTGTGAATAGTAAACAGTCATGAAGACCGACGAGTAAGCGCCGACGGCCATGAATCCCGCGTGTCCGATGGAAAACTGTCCGGTGAATCCGGTGATCAGGTTCAGCGAAACAGCGAGGATGATGCTGATGCCTGTCAGGTTAAGGAGTTCGGCGTAATAGTAGGGCAGTCCAAAACCGAACAGGCCGTCCCTGCTCATGAAGGCGTTTAAGCCTACCAGCAGTACGACGATGACGACTAAACCCAGAATCCGTTTAATGAAGGTTGGCATTCAGTGGATGTCGACCTGCGATTCCTTCAGACTTTCTCCTGTACGGTTGATCCGAGTAGACCTGAGGGACGAAGCAAAAGAACCAGGATCAAGATCGCAAAGGCCACTGCATCGCGGTAAGTGGAAGCGATGCCGATGTGATGTCCGTAACCGACGACGAAAGTTTCGGCTGCCCCGATAAGCAAACCGCCGAGCACGGCGCCGGGTATATTTCCGATGCCGCCGAGTACCGCGGCCACGAAGGCTTTCAATCCAGTCAGGATTCCCATCAACGGATCGATGTTCGGATTGTACTGCGCGGTCAGAACGCCACCTGCGGCCGCCAGGGCCGAACCGATCGCGAATGTCAGGCTGATGATCGCGTCGGTATTGATGCCCATCAGTTTCGCAGAGTTCAGGTTGAACGAGACCGCGCGCATCGCGGTGCCGACCTTCGTCTTGAACACAATCCATTGCAAAAGCAGCATCAATGCGATGGATACAAGAAAGATGACGATCTGGGCCTTCGAGATAGCGGCGTTACCGAAGAGCCCATAAGGTGCTTGACTCTGCGACCCCAGGAAATCGGGAAAGGCGCGGGGCGTGGCGCCGATTTGAGCTACAAACAGGTTCTCGATCAATAACGAGACACCGATCGCCATGATCAGCGTCGTCATGCGCGAGTATTTGCGCACGGGCCGGTACGCGAATCGTTCGATGAACATGCCCACGATCGCTGCGATGATCATCGAGCCCAATAGCACAACGATCAGCGTACCCATCGATGGTCCGGCGGCGAACCCCGCATAGAGTGCGATATAAAAACCGGCGAACGCCCCGACCATGTAAACGTCGCCGTGCGCGAAATTGATCAGACGGAGAATGCCGTACACCATCGTGTAGCCCAGTGCGATCAGGGCGTAGATGGCGCCGACATTGAGACCGTTAATTAGTTGCTGAACGAAGGTATCCATCGAAGGTGCTTACCTGTTGCTTCCTGACGCCGGGCTCGCAGCCTTAGCCGGCTCCGGTGGCGCCGGAGCTGCCGGTGATGCGGCGCCTGCTGCCGGTGATGCAACGGACGACGGCGGTGGAGTCATACCTTCCGGATAGATCGTGGTGTCGTAAACAAACTTTTGATCCTGAAGTCTCAGAACGACGGCGGGCTTCACAGCATTTCGATCCTTATCGATCGTGATCGATCCGGTCACACCTACAAAGTTTCTGGTCTGCGCAATCGCATCGCGCAACTTCGCGCTTTCAGTGCCGCCGGCGCGAGTGATGGCGTCAGCAAGAACCCGCATTGAATCGTAGCCGAGCGCGGCCAGTGCGTCGGGTTTGGCCTGGTAGCGGGCTTGGTAGTCAGCCACAAATTTCCGAATTGCCGGAGACGGATCGTCGACGGAGTAATGGTTCGAAATGTAATTGCCGTTCAGCGATGCGCCGCCGAGTTGCCACAATTGCTCAGCGTCCCAACCGTCTCCGCCCAGCAATGGCGCTCTAATTCCGAGCTGTTTACTCTGATTCGAAATTACGCCGACTTCGCCGTAGTAACCCGGCACATAAATCACGTCAGGGTTTGCCGCACGAATCTGCGTTAACTGACCGCTGAAATCGCGGTCGCCCTGCGTGTACGACTGCTCAGCCACGATTTGCCCACCGAGTTTCGTAAAACTGCGTGTGAAAAACTCGCGTAGTCCGCGGCTGTAGTCGGCATTGAAGTCGTAGAGGATCGCAGCTTTTTTCGCTTTCAGATTGTTGGCAGCGAACTTTGCCATTACCTCTCCCTGGAACGGATCGATAAAACAGACGCGGAAGATGTAATCACCCACCTGAGTAACGTTCGGATTGGTTGACGATGGCGAAATCATCGGCACACGTGCTTCCTGTGCCTTCGGCGCCGCGGCCAAACTATTTGACGAGGCCACCTCGCCGAGTACGGCGTGAACTTTGTCCTGATTCACCAGCTTGCTGACCACAGTTGCCGCTTTATTGGGTTCGCCCTGATCGTCTTCGATAATGACCCTGACCTTGCGTCCCATGACGCCACCCGCCTTGTTGATCTCATCGACCGCCATCTCGACGCCATTCTTGGTCGACGTCCCGAAGCTGGCGGTGCGTCCGGTAAGATCGCCGTAGTAGCCGACTATGATTTCACCGGTGTTGTCGGTTGCGTTTGTTCCGCCATTGCGGCGTTCGACGACGCAGGCAAAACTGGCAAATAGAGTAGTAATCAACAAAAGCGCGAGTAGCGTGCGTTTCATGTGGTCCTCACAAACGGCGATTTGGATTTACGAGCGGGCTCGGGTCAATCTGTGACTTTGGTTCAGCGACGAATTATAGCGATTTCGCCCGAACTGTCGAGTGCGCACGCGCTGTAAGCCGTGCAGATCTTTGGGTTATGCCTGTAAGATAAGGCGCCGTGAATCAGTCCAAACCTGCCAAAAGCGGCTTCGCCCCCGATTTCGGCGACATGAACAAGGAAGACTTTCGACGCTTCGGTCACGAGTTTGTCGACTGGATTGCCGATTATTTCGAGCGCGTCGAAGATTTACCGGTGCTCGCGGCCATCCAGCCCGGCGATTTGAAAGCGCAACTTCCGGATGCGCCGCCGAAACAAGGTGAACCGATGGATCGCATCCTCAGCGACGTCGATCGCCTCATTGTTCCGGCTCTGACGCACTGGAGCCATCCTTCGTTCTTCGCCTACTTCGCCACCTCAACTTCCGCGCCGGGGATCTTCGGCGAAATGCTTACTGCTGCATTTGATAACAAAGCGATGCTGTGGCGGACGTCGCCCGCCTCCACCGAACTCGAGGAGGTCACGCTCGATTGGCTGCGTCAGATGATGGGTCTCGATCCCGGAATGATCGGCATCATTTACGACACGGCATCGGTTTCGAGCATGCACGCGATCGCCGCGGCGCGCGAAGGTGTCGAGCAGCGCATTCGCGAAGAAGGAATGAGCGGGCGGTCCGACTTGCCTCTGCTCCGCGTTTACACTTCCGAACAGGCGCATTCGTCGATCGAAAAAGCGGTGATCACGCTGGGTCTCGGTCAACGCGGGCTGCGAAAGATCCCGACTGATAAAGATTTCCGCATGGACGCGAATGCTCTCGCGACAGCGATTGCCGAAGACAAGCGTGACGGCTATCTGCCGTTCTGCATTGTTGCGACTGTCGGCACGACCTCCACGTCGAGTATCGATCCGGTAAAGGAGATCATTCCGATAGGCGAGGAGCACGCGATGTGGTTGCACGTCGATGCGGCTTACGCGGGTTCGGCGGCGGTCGTACCTGAGTTGCAGCACATTCTGGAGGGTTGTCAACGAGCTGATTCGCTGGTGGTGAACCCGCACAAATGGCTGTTCACGCCGTTTGATCTTTCGGTGCTTTATTGTCGTCACATGGATCTGCTGCGACGCGCGTTCTCGCTGGTGCCTGAGTATTTGCGAACACCGGAACAGGAGAAGGTGCGAAGTGGATCGGATTACGGCATTCAACTCGGCCGCCGTTTCCGCGCGCTGAAGCTGTGGATGGTGATTCGCTACTTCGGACACGATGGCCTCGCGGCTCGCATTCGCGAACACTGTCGGTTGGCGCGCGTGTTTGCGTCGTGGATCGACGAGTCGAGCGACTGGGAGTTGCTGGCGCCGGTGCCGTTGGGGCTGGTCTGTTTTCGCGCGCGTCCTGATGGTTTCGATGCCGGTGAATTGGATGCGTTGAACGAGTCGATCATGCATGGCGTCAACGCGAGTGGCCGCGCGCTTCTTTCGCATACGCGATTGCACGACAAACTAACGTTGCGGCTTTCGATCGGGAACATTCGCACCACGGAAAAACATGTGCGCCAGGTGTGGGAGTTATTGAACGAACAGTTACGATCGCTCAAGTAATCGGAGAAAAAGATGAGACTCACAGTGAAGTTAATAGTCGTCGTCGCCTCCGCTTTGGACCTGGTACGCACCACTTTAAAGATCGAAGACCTAAAACCAGCAGCGTCTCCTTCGCCAAAAAGCGTAAAACAGTAACTCAAAACAGGCAGGCCAATATGACGACGATGAAATTGTTCGTGGTCGCAGTCTTCATCATGGCTGCGAGCGTGGTCACGTGTGCGCAACCGCGTGGGTTGATGAGACCGGCGGATGTTGTGAGGGTGGCGAATGTCACTGATGCGCAGGTCTCTCCGAATGGGCAGTATGTGGTCTATACGGTCTCTTCGGTGGCGGAGGATAAGAACGTAAGCACGCTCTGGATCGCGCGTCTGCTGCCCGAGATCGTGCCGGTCCAACCTACCGCCCAACCGACGCCACGCTCGCCTTCACCACGCACCGTGCCGTATCTCGAGTGGCCCGAACTCCGTTTGCCGCCACGAACATTATTGCCGCCGGGCTGGTCGGCTTCCACGCCCCGCTGGTCGCCGGACGGTAATTCGATCGCATTTCTCTCTCAGCAGGACGAACAGGACGGGCTCTGGGTCGTCAGACTCGACAAGCCCGAGCCACGCTTCATTGCTCCTGTCACTTCTACCAACTTCTTCATCGCTTACGCCGGCGAACCGCTGTCCTGGTCGCCAGACTCGAAGCGCATCGCCTACATCTCAGCCCGCGCGGAAGCACCCGAACCGGTTGACCGGTCACGGCGAGGCGACGATCCACGCGTGATCGATCGCATCCAATACAAGTCGCGCACTTCGTTTTCCGACAATCGCCGGACGCACGTGTGGGTAGTTGACGTCGAACGCCCGGTGCCGCTGCAACTCACTTCCGGCGCGTTTTACGATCACGCCGTCAGTTTCAGCCCGCGCGGCGACGAGATCGTTTTTCTCTCAAACCACGAACCCGATCCCGATGCTTTTAACAACTCCGACATCTTCGCCGTCGATCTCGGCGGACAAATCCGGCAGATCACGCAAACGAAAGGTTGCGAATACGATCCTGTCTGGTCACCCGACGGACGGACCATCGCTTACACGGCAACCAAACGCGAGGTCACGACGATCGACAGCATCGCCGAAGACCCACATCTCTGGGTCATTCCCGCGGTCGGCGGCAATGGCAAAGAACTGACGTCGGATCAGGATCGTCGTGTTCGCGATCCACGATGGTCGGCGGACGGCCGGTCGATCATTTATCTCGCAGGCGATCAGGGTTACACCACGATATTCCGCATCGGCGCCGACGGCGGAAAGATCAGCCGCTTTTCGATCCATATCTGGCACGGTGAGGTCGTCGGCAGTTTCTCGGATCTCGACGCGAAGTCAACTGACGCGGTGGCGCCGCTCACGCAGCCGGTCGCGTTTCAGATCACGAGCTTCAGTTTCAGCCATCGATCGCAGAGCGTGGGACGAGAGATTTCGTTTCCGTTTGTAGTGACATTCGGTACGGCGTTGCGTCCGGCGGAAGTCTGGGCCGGATACGGAAGTTCGGTCCCGATGCGCCGCTTGAGCGCGCACAACGACGCTCTGATGCGATCGGTGCGACTTGTCGTGCCGGAGGAGATCACCTTTCCGAGCTTCGACGGCACGCAGATCCAAGGCTGGTTGATGAGACCTCCGGGTTGCACCAGTGATCGCAAGTGCCCGTTGATCCTGAGCGTTCATGGTGGACCACACGGGATGTTTGGCTGGTCGTTCAATGCGTCGTTCCAGGTTTACGCCGCGCGTGGTTACGGCGTCCTGTATTTGAACCCGCGCGGTTCGAGTGGTTACGGGCAGAAGTTTTCTGACGGGACGTTGAACGAGTGGGGAGGCGGCGATTATCGCGATCTTATATTTGGCGTCGACGAGGCACTGCGACGCAATTCGTGGATCGATGGTGGCCGGTTGTGTGTTACCGGAGGAAGTTACGGCGGGTTTATGACCAACTGGATCGTCACGCAAACGCCGCGTTTTCGAGCAGGCGTGGCGGTGGCGAGTGTTAGTAACCTGATCAGCTTTTACTCGACGTCGTTATACCAGGATCTGATCCACGCGGAATTTGGCGGGTTTCCGTGGGACAACTTCGAAGCCCTATGGCAATGGTCGCCGTTGCGATACGTGCGGCAGGTCCAGACGCCGACGATGTTCATTCACGGTGAGTTGGACAACGACGTGCATATCACGCAGGCGGAGGAGATGTACATGGCCCTCAAACGACGAGGGGTCGAGACACTCTTGGTGCGCTACCCGCGCGAAGGCCACAGCCTGCGCGAACCAAGGCACCGCATCGACGCGCTCGAACGAACAATTGCGTGGTTCGATCGGTTCGTGCGGTGAACGCGTCACGCCGGGCGGCGACCTTGTGTAGAATCGGGTGCCTGACCCGATAGTTCTACTGCGACCATGCTGGAAACGATCTCACATTACCGGATCATCGAGAAGCTCGGTGAGGGTGGTATGGGTGAGGTGTATTTGGCTCATGACACCAAACTCAACCGGCGCGTAGCGTTAAAACTCCTTCCGCCCGCCGTGAGTCATGATCGCGATCGCCTAAAACGTTTTTTGCAGGAAGCGCGGGCTGCGGCTGGTCTTCATCACCCTCACGTCGCTCACGTCTATGAAATTGGAGAAGCGGACGGCGCGAACTTCATCGTCATGGAGTTTGTTCAAGGCCAAACGCTTCGCGATCGCATCGCCGGCGGTCCCTTGGAGTTGGAGGAAATCATAACAATCGGGGAACAAACAGCCGATGCGCTGTCGGAAGCCCATGCGAAGGGAATCACGCACCGCGACATCAAACCTTCGAACCTCATCGTTACGCCGCGGGGCGTGAAGGTCCTTGATTTTGGTCTTGCGAAAGTTTCGTCCGATACAACGAGTGAGTTTGAGAGTGAAATACCAACAGCTGTTAAGACAGCGACGGGTGCGGTAGTGGGGACTGTGGCATACATGTCACCCGAGCAAGCTCTCGGCGGGGACGTGGATCCTCGTTCAGACATCTTTTCGCTCGGTCTTGTGCTTTATGAAATGGCGACGGGTAGAAGACCCTTCACCGGTAAGACGGCCACCGAGACAATCGATCAAATCGTACACGCCCAACCCGATGCAATTGCCCGGTTCAACTACAACGTGACACCCGAGTTGGAGCGCGTGATTCGAAAGGCTCTCGAAAAGGAGCCCGAGCGACGTTACCAGTCTGCGCGAGAGTTATTGACGGACCTGCGGAATCTTCGCCGGGACATTTCGTTAAGCTCCGGCGCGGGCGACGTGCGTAAGCCAAGATCCAGTGCCTACCTGACTTGGTTTGTGTCATTCGCGGTTTTGGTCGTCCTGGTTGCTTCAATTGCCTACTGGTTCCGCCAGAAACAACTGCCCATCGATTCCGTGGTAGTTCTGCCGTTTGCGAACGACGGCAACGATCAGAATATGGAATACCTGTCAGATGGGATCAGCGAAAGTCTTATCAATCGACTATCGCAGCTCCGGAATCTTCGCGTCGTGCCGCGCAACACCGCCTTTCGCTACAAAGGTCAACTCACCGATCCACAAGCTATTGGCCGTGCGCTGGGCGTGCGTGGGGTGATCGTAGGCAGCGTCAGGCAACGCGGCGATGTACTGAACATTCAGGCTGAACTGATTGACGTGCAAAATCAGTCGCAGGTTTGGGGAGAGTCGTATCAGAAACGGGCCACCGACCTGCTCGCCATTCAGAGTGAAATTGCCGCTGGAATTGCTGAGAAGCTGCGGTTGCAACTGAGCGATGCCGACCGCGTTCAGTTGAACAAACGCGACACGCAGAATCCGAAAGCGTATGAGTTTTACTTGAAGGGCCGTTACTTCTGGGGAAAAAGAAACGAACAGGGAATTAGAAAAGGCATGGAGAACTTTCAGCAGGCTATTGATCTGGATCCGACTTACGCTCGAGCGTATGCGGGCCTCGCTGACTGCTACAATTTTCTCGGGGCTTTCGGCATCGCAATCATGCCCCCGGGCGAGACAATGCCGAAAGCGAAGTCGGCTGCCAGCCTGGCCCTGAATCTCGACGAATCGCTTGCCGAAGCCCACACGTCGCTCGCGTTCGTGCGACTCTATTACGACTGGGATTGGAGTGGAGCGGAAACGGGGTTTCAGCGCGCGCTGGAACTCAACCCAAAATACGCGCCGGCATATCAGTGGTACTCTCACCTCCTGATGGCTCGGGGACAAACTGACGAATCGATTGCACGCGCAAACCAGAGCGTGGAGTTGGATCCGCTTTCCTTATCGGCCCACATGAATGTTGGATGGCAGTATCAGTGGTCGCGACAATATGACCTCGCGGTGGATCGCCTGCACGCTCTGTTGGAGATGGATCCGAATTTCGAACAGGGGCGCTGGGGTTTGGGTTTGGCTTACGAGGGCAAGGGTTCGTTCGAACAAGCGCGCGCCGAATTTGAAGAAGCTATGAAGCTTTCGGGAGGAAACGCCGTCTTCGTGGCCGCGTTGGGCCACGCTTACGCTGCCGGTGGCAAGAAGGCAGAAGCTATAAAGATCGCAAATGAACTCGAGGAACGATCAAGGGTCAGCTATGTGCCACCGTACTGGATGGCAACCTTGTATGTTGCGCTGGATGACAAAGAACAGGCTTTCAACTGGTTGGACAAAGCCTACGCGGAACGCTCAGGAGGCCTGATCTGGCTGAAAGTCGACCCGCGGATGGATCCATTACGTTCGGACAAGCGATTCGCCACGTTGTTAGATCGTGTCGGCATACCAAATTGATTTGCCCTGCGCCCGCGCAAGACAAATCAGCTGTAGCAGCGATCAGTTCTGCTGTGTTTCCTGCAAGCGCAGACTCGCCACCGCGTACGGTATGTAGACCAACCCGAGTGGGTTTCCCTGGCGTAACAGTTCGAGCCTCGCACCGCGCACGGCTTTGCCGATCGGCATACTCTCCGTATGCGGCGGCGCGCCTACAAACCTGGCGAAACACTCTTCAGCAAACTTCGCCGCCAGCGGCTCGAAGATCGTGATCTCCGTGCCGATCACACCCGCCGCACCACTCTGCTGCACAAACGAACTAACGAAGTCGAGCGTGATCTCAGGATTCAGCGACGTCGTGTGACAGCCGTTGATGAAGACCAGCGGGTTTGGTCCTTTCCAGGAAATACCCTCGCCGATCAACGCCTCTGGTCCAAATCGATCCTTCACTCCAATCTCGAGATACGGAAGCTCGGTGTTGGCTCGTATGCCACCGTGACAATAAAAGTAAAGCAAGTGCGGTGTCGTCTTCTTAAGACGCTTGACGATGGCCTTGTACCCTTCGTCACGCTCGAGTTTCAACGCGCTCTTCAGCGTTTGCAGCCTGCCGATATGCGGATCTCGCTCGACGAATAACGGATCCGTCGAAACGCACGCGACCATTTGCAGGTCGCCTTTAAAGTCGATCACCGGCGGGAGATCTTTGTTCGCGCCGTCGAGCGTGAGCGGAAGGCCCAACAAGTGACGATAGCCCCAAAAGCCACTCGGGCAGATCATCGGCGGCAGATCGCCAAGCGTTTTATCGGAATCCGGATCTCTGACTTCCGCGATCATCTTCTTCAGGGCGCAACCGCCTTTGAAACAGTCGCACTCCTCGAGCGGTGGTCCACCTGCACGGGCCTTGTCGAGGGCATCCGAGAACGTCGGGCACAGTTCAAAGTCGGTATTTTCGAAATCAAAGTTGTCCGGCATCCAGGCGTAGTCGTAAATGACCGCCGCCGGAACTACAGCGCGCGGCGAAAGCTTCAACGCGATCTGAAGCAGGCCGGGATTGGCCATCAATATTTCGAGATTGGCGGCGGTGGTGCTCAAGTGGGAGACGAATCCGCTGTAGATGCGCCAACCTGCACGGGCAAGATACGCCAGATCCTTGGTCAGTTTCTTTCGATCGAACGTTTTGGTCTGATAGCGATACGCGAAGCCGCTGTTTTCGTCCCACTCGTTCTCGTTTCCCCAGGAAACTTTGTGCATTGCGCGACGGGCTTGTTTGAGGAAGCCCGCGAGTTGTTGCCCGTCAATACGCGCGTCGTCTTTGTACGGGGCCGCGCCGTCAGTGCCGAAGAAACGAAAACTATGCGAACCGTCGCCGTTGTTGTTGACCATCAGGCTCAACAAATGCGGTTCCTTCGTCATGCTGGCCAGATGACTCGCACGCAGGGATTGAGACAGAACGTAGTCGAGCCTTTTCGTGCAGGCTTCGTCAACCGGATCGGGTGTGCTTTTCACGTTTGCGGAGACGACGTAAGACTGGACCAGCACCTGCGCGCAGTAAATATTGCACCGCAGCCGGTGAATGGCCTCGTTGTTCGGCACACTGATCGGAAACAGCAGGAAATCGTCGAGGTAATCGGCCGGTGCGTTAGTCGATAACGGAAGCGACTTCTTAGCAACCGGCTGGCGCAGTACCTTTACCGAGCCGTCTTTTTGAATCTTCAACTCGCCGACGTCCTGGCCCGGCGCGATCGCGAGCTCCTTCTCGAAAGCGAAGATGGCGACGGTCAGGACAGCTTCCTCCGGAAGTTTCTCCAGGTCGATCCGCGTGGTCGCGCCGATGGCGTCTTTATGCTTCCGGCCGATGTTGAGCCAGAAGTAATACGACTGTCCGGTTTGGAGTGGTTCGTGGGGTTTTACCGTGTTGTCGGCCGCGTCGTTGTGTGCGAAACCGAGGTTGACGACATCGCGGGGTTCCGACGTCTTGTCGGCCGTCGAAGATTGAGGTGAAGACGTTGGTGAGGGTTCAGCAGCAGAAGGCACTGCTTCAAAGCCGTCGTCGACGTCGAATTCCGCTCCGCCTCCATCCGCATCCTCGGACTCAGCGTGACCTACGGACTCGAATCCACCACCGTCCGACTCGAACTCTTCATCATCAAAGTCTTCCAGTTCCTCGTCTTCATCCACTGGTCCAGTGAATGGCAATTCTACCGTAAACGGAAGATCCCTACCGCCTGGGATATCCGGCGGGTCGAGCGACGCGGCGCCACCTGTTGTGCCGCTCTCGACCGCAACGAACAGTTGGTCGAAGACCTCGTAACGCTGCCGCTCAGAAAGTTTGGCGATCAGCCGCTTCGCTTCCTTGCCTTCTGGCGTTAATACGTCGTCGATCGCGGTGCCGGCCGTCATCGGATACCGGTTAGTCAACTCAATACGGTCAGCCCGGGTGGGCAGACGTTTCGCCAGTGCGTGGACCAGAAAGGCTTTTAGCGTCTCGTCACTCGCGTTTTGCGCGAGCCAGATGGCGCGCTGGAGTAAGCTCTCCGGCAACAGCCTGGTCAGATCCAGAAGGAGGGCCAGCGGGTTGGCCCTCGTTTCAGACAGCAAAACCTGGACCCGCTCAAAGGAATCTTGCGGCATCTCTTAAAACCTCATGAGGCAGTAAAACGAGTTCGCTGGTTTAACTATCGATCTGATCGCGTCGGCCCATGCCGTGACCAAGAGTCGTTACTTCGTCACCAGTAAGCTTGGGCGCACGACCATCGAGGAACCATGCGGAACTGAATCCCGGCGCCTTGTTAACCAGGATCACCAGAATGAAGAAATACGTGAAGAACCCGGCGGCGAGACCGATACCGTACGCGCCGAACAGGTCGGACCGTTCGGGAAACAGTGCGAGCACCGCGGCGCCGCCGATGGCGCCGATCAGGGTCACGATGTCACTCAACTGCACATCGTCCTTGCGCCACCGGTTGATGTAGTAAACGTACCAGCCGACTACTGCTCCAAAAGCTCCCGCACCGACTTTTTGCAGGACTGTGGCAATTTCGGCGGCGGGTTGAGCGGCTTCTTGCAGCATGAGTTTCTCCTTCGTCTAAGTGTTAGTTGAATTGGAGTGGCGTTTGCGAAGTTCGCTACGCCATTGTGAATGCACCCACAGGGCGACGAGTGCGGCGACGGAAAACGGCGCGGCTGCCGATAAGCCGCCGAGCCACGCGGTTACGCCCGCGCCCGCGATTGAGGCGCCGGTCAATGAAGCTATTGCCTTCGGCAATTTTTCCGGGGGCACGTCGTACAGACCGAGTAACCATCCGAATACCAGGCCAAAGCCGATGGCGCCGAGAGAGACAAGCACTTTGTCACCTCGAAGGGAATATTTGGGCGGACCTCATACGTCAGCATTCGGTCCAATAGAAATGCAGCTAGACGGAAAAAACGTTTCAACTGGCCGGCTACGGGCGCCGGCCAGAGGTGGAGCAAATGACTACCGTCGAAGTGCGCTCATGACCTTCGGATCGCCGAAGACATAAGCGATATTTGGTTCGTTGTGGTGTGGCACCTCGCACGGTTCGAGGGTGTAGTCCGAAACCGCTTCTCTGCACACGTCGGCGGCGACGGGTGAGAAGTAGACGATCCAACGATCCTCGTCGTCTCCTCGTCCCGGACCTTCAGTCGCGTGAAACATTGCAAAGCCTTCAGGTTGGTTTTCCTGTCGATAACATTCCCAGGCTCGTCTGCCGATTTCAACGATATCGGGGCTGATTTCAGTGGTAAAAGGAAGCACGATTCGTTGCCAGGACATGGTTCGCTGATCCTTAAAGTCTTGGAGTTTGAGTAGTCGAGGACTCGCGCATTGATCTACTAAACCGATTTGTGTCTGTCAAGGCCGTGGTTGTCGGGTTTGGAGCTACATTGTTAAAAATCCATGTTATCTACGGCTTAGGCTTTGGGATCGGGCCATCGGGGGCTTAGAATAGCGGGACCACGGTGAATTTCACTAAAGAACAAGCAATTCGGGTTTTTAAACGCTGCCTCAAGCTGCGTTGCCCTGCATGCGGCGAGACCTCAATCGCAGAACGCCCTTTTCATATCCGGCATCATTGCCCCGTTTGCCTGTCGCTCTACAAACGCGAGGACGGCTTTTTCGTGGGCGCGATCCTGGCAAACGTCGTCATAACCGAACTGGTGATTCTGCTTTTTTGTTTGTTCTGCCTGCTGGTCCTCGGCGCGAATTACGAGAGCGTGCTGGTGGTGTTGTTCATCGTCGCGCTGATCTTCCCGGTTGCGTTCTATCATCACAGTTGGGCTTTGTGGCTCGGTTTCGACTACCTCGTCGAATCGCTTCCCAAGTACAAACAGTACCGCAGCCAAAACTGATCACGGACAACCCGAGTTCCCGAGGATGTTTCGCGGATCTGCGTCGTCTGCTATACTCCCCGCAGCCCCGCCCCGCTTTTTCAGGCGCTTAAGGTCAAAACAAGACTCAAAGAGTGCAGGGGAGCGATGAAGTGCTCGTCGCACTTAAACTGGCGAGGCCCGGTTTTATGATCGTCTGTTAAGACGGTTTAGATTAACTTCGGTTGCAGCCGCCGACCTGGCCACCGGCCAGCTAAACCAGGCGTGTAGAGGACCTCAAATCCCGAGCGGCTCCGCGAGATCTAACCAGGTTCAGAGCAGACAGCAGCAAGCGCAGTCGACCGCTAGTCCACTGCTCATTAGCTGCCAATGCTCCCGGTCAGCAATCTCGGGGTCCTGAGCGCCCTGCGGCTAGTCAGGTTTTCTGTTGAGAGAAAGAAATTGCCGTCGTGCCGCGGACACACTTGATCCGCTCACGACGAGAATGGCGCGCCGGTCGGCGAGCCGTTTCAAAACTACCTACAACACTACCCACATCAGGCCGGTCGTGAACTATCCCTTCCTCGGCCGGATTTCATTTCATTCATTTCGTGGCGACTCGGATACTCGTGTCGCCGATCCTGTGCAGCGCAACTGCCTCGCTAAGCAGCTTGAAGGCAATCGCTGCCCGTAAACAATTCTGAAAAAAGGCTGGTAATGGCAAAACAATTAATCGTTAGCGTCAACGGACGAGAAAAAAAGATCGCGATCATTGAAGACGATAAGGTCTCGGAGTTCTACATCGAACGTGGAGAACAACATCAGGGAATCGTCGGCAACATTTACAAAGGGCGCGTCATGCGCGTTCTACCCGGCATGCAGTCGGCTTTCGTAGACATCGGACTTGAACGCGATGCGTTCCTTTACGTTTCCGACTTCTTCGACGAGGAAGAAGAATTTGAACGCATCGTCATCGACAAGTCGAAGAAGGGCGCGCCGGAACCCGAACACGCCGCCGCTCAGGAAATCGCACTCAATCGTGTCGAACGCGAACAACAGATCGAAGCGACTCAGGAACGTATAGAGGCCGAGGAAGGCGAAGCCGGACTAACGGAAGAGGTGGCGGAAACGTCTGATGGTGGACGCCGCCGCAGCCGTCGCGGCCGGCGCCGAGGTCGCTGGGAAAAAACCGACGAAGGGACAGCCTCAGCTCCGCCGCAGTCGCCGCAGTTCGAGGTTCCCGACACGCCGTTCGTCGCCGCCGATCCGTCGATCCAGCGGATCATCGACGAGGAGGAAACTGCCGCGGTCAATGGCGAGATGTTCAAAGACGCGCGACTCCAGGAACGCATCTTCGATCAGATTCACGCTGTCGAGTTCAACATGGAAGACGATTTCAGCTCGGCTGAAGTCGGGTCGCTACTATCGAGCGGCTTCGGCAGCGATACATTCGAACGAATCGACGACGGCGATACTGACGGTGAACCGATCGTGCGCGAAGGTCAACGACCGCGCGAGGCGCACGTCTCGAGTTTCATCGACGACGTTTCCAGCGAGCCGGTGAGCAGCGCCGGTTTCGAACGGATCAGCGACGACGAAGAAGAGGCGGCGTTGCAAGCGGGCGAAGCGGACATTCAGCCGGGCAAACGATCGCGCAAGCCCGCGCCGGCCGCCAAGAAGCGTTCGCGATCTACAGCCACGACCAAAGCTGCGTCGAAGAAGAAAGCGCCGAGCAAGAAAGCTTCGAAAAAGCGAGCGAGCGCTGCCGAAAGCGAAGGCACGGAAGAGCAGACGGAACTTTACACAGATTCGGAAGCGAGTTTGAGTGAGAGCCCGTCGCGCGGCGAGTTTGCGACCCGTCGCGGTGGAAGAAGACGCCGCCGGCCCAGTAAGAACAAAGTGGGATCGTCGCCGGTCGACACGGATGCCTCGCAAGCTGATGGTCAGGACGACGAGGTCGAACAAACGCAGCCGATCGAAACGCCGGAAGAGGTCGTCGTTGCACCGCCGGAACGGCGCCAGCGCGATCACCGCGAGCAGCGGCGAGATCAACGCGGACACCGCGGGCAATCGCGTCGCGAGCGTTATCAACCGGCAATCACCGACCTGCTGAGCGAGGGCCAGGAAATACTGGTCCAGATAGCGAAGGAGCCGATCGCCAAGAAAGGCGCGCGCATCACTTCGCACATCGCGCTGCCCGGACGTTTTCTGGTCTACATGCCGACCGTTGAGCACGTCGGCGTTTCGCGAAAGATCGAGTCAGACAGCGAACGTCATCGCCTGCGGAAGCTGATTCAAACACTCCGCGCCGAAGAAGACGTGCCGTCCGGCGGTTTTATCGTGCGCACGGCTGGCGTCGGCATCAGCGAGAAAGAGTTGCGTGAGGACGTCCGGTATCTGGTTCGCACCTGGCTCGACATCAGAAGCTCGGCGGAGAAGGCGAAAGCGCCCGCGCTGGTCCATCGCGATCTCGACCTCGTGCAACGACTGTTGCGCGATCAGTTGTCGGATGATTTTGAATCGATACGCGTGGATTCCGAAGAGGAGTATCAGGCGATCGTCGAGTTTGTGAATCGCATCCAGCCCCGTCTGGTACGGCGTGTAAAGCTTTACACGAAGGACCAGCCGATTCTCGAGGCGTACGGTGTTCAGGCCGAGATCGATAAAGCGATCAAGCCGCGCGTGTGGCTGAAGTCGGGCGGCTATCTCGTGATCAACCAGACCGAAGCTCTGGTCGCGATCGACGTCAATACAGGCAAGTTCGTGGGTCGAGGCAGCGGCCGTTTGGAAGACACGATCACGCGCACCAACGTGGAAGCCGTCGACGAGATCGTGCGCCAGATTCGTCTGCGCGATCTCGGCGGCATCATCGTGCTCGACTTGATCGACATGGAAGAGCGACGCAACCGGCAGAAGGTGATGCAGGCGTTGCAGGAAGCATTGCGCAACGATAAATCGCCGACCAAGGTGCTTTCGTTCAACGACTTCGGACTCGTGATCATGACGCGCAAGCGCGTCAAGCAGTCGCTTGAACGGACGCTTTGCTCGCCTTGCCAGTATTGCCAGGGTGCGGGATTGATCAAGTCGCCGCAGACGATCTGCTACGAATTGCTCGAAGAGGCACGACGACTCGCGAAGGGAATGAACGGCGATGGCGACAACAAGCAAGTCACGTTGCGGATCAATCCCGAAGTAGCTAAAGTGCTGCGCTCGAGCGAACGCGACGTGCTGGTCGAGATCGAAGATTATCTTGGACCACTCGACATCACGAGCGACGAGACGATTCATCAGGAACAATACGATTTTGCTGTGGTTTGAAGCCACTAACGAGGACGGGGAGACGCGGAGAAGCGGGGTTGCGGGGAGCCGCAACGGCTTCCGCTTACGTCTCCGCGTCGCCCCTTCTCCGCTTCTCCGTGAACAACAATGGGTAAGCTAGGAAACTGGTGGAAAACGCTTCTCGCCGGTAGCGCGGGCGTTGCGGCTCTTGCCGCCGTCAACGCCTCGATCCAGCGGCGCGCGCTCGAGCCTGACGACAGCGCGCTCGGCGGCGAAGCGAAACTCTTTTCCTGGAAGCACGGTCAAATATTCTACAAGGAAGCCGGCGTCAACAATCGCGGCGTTCCCATTGTCTTCATTCACGGCGTCGGCGCCGGTGTGTCGAGCTTCATGTGGCGCAAGAACTTCGACGAGCTGGCAAAAGACTTCCGCGTACTTGCTTTCGATCTGCTGGGGTTTGGTTTTTCCGACAAGCCTCCTGCGGCGCCTTATTCCGCGGATCTTTACGTTGAACTGATTTCCGATTTCATTCGCGAGGTGGCAGGAGGACGTGCCAACGTCGTTGCAAGTTCGCTGGCCGCGTCGTACGCCGTACGTGTCGCCGACGAACATCCCGAATTGATCGACGCGCTGATTCTCAACGCGCCTGCCGGCTACGACACGATGAACACGCGACCGGGTATGACCGGCGCGGCGTTCTACGGATTGCTGCAATCACCAGTGTTGGGTACTTCGTTCTACAACGTGATGGCCAGCGAACGGAGTATTCGCGACTACGCTCACCGCACCCTCTTTTACGACTACCGGCGCGTTACCGATCGACTTGTGGCCCATCTTTACGCCACGAGTCATCAGCCGGGAGCGCAGCATGCGATCGCTGCGTTCATGTCGGGCTATCTGAACTGCGACATGAGCGCCGCGTTTGCGCGTCTGGTCCAACCGATAGTACTTGTGTGGGGTAAACAAGACGCCGGCACGCCTGTTTCAAAAGCGATGGCGTTGATGGACTCGAACCCGCGTGCGCGGTTGGAGGTTTTCGACTACTGCCGGGTGATGCCCGAGCAGGAACATCCGGAGCGGTTCAA
>CBFGMX010000044.1:0-33154 GCA_965649955.1 uncultured bacterium | reverse complement strand
CAAACACCTATCGTTCGGCACCTGCGTATGATAAATTTTCAACCCCCCGGCAGAAGGCAGCAGTATCATGCATCCCTCAGAGCACAACGTCACAGACCTGCTGGTGGCTTGGGGTAATGGCGATCAATTGGCTCTGGAAAAGCTTGCTCCTCTGATCCACGCCGAGCTGTACCGTCTCGCCAAGGGCTATCTGAGCCGTGAGAGCCCTGGCCATCCGCTGCAAACCTCCGCATTGATAAACGAAGCCTATGTTCGGCTTATCGATTGGAACAATGCGCACTGGCAGAATCGCAAGCATTTTTTAGGAGTCGCCGCCCAGATGATGCGTCGAATTCTGGTTGACGTCGCAAGACGTCGTCCCCGCACCATCGCGGGAACGCACGCTCAGCAAGTGTCTCTGGAAGCGGCTTCTGAGTTATGTCAGGCGTCCGATCCCGACTTAGTTGCGTTGGACCAGGCCCTCGATGACCTGGCTGCAATTGATCCACGGAAGAGCCGGATCGTCGAGCTCCGTTTTTTTGGAGGACTGAGCGTCGCCGAGACCGCTGAAGTATTGGGCATTTCGGAAGCAACAGTGATCCGTGAATGGAATAAAGCCAAGGCCTGGCTTTATCAAGCAATTACCTGTTGACATCTGGTCCGAGAGTGCCCTCGTTATCGCCTATCACATTATGGATGCCAATCGCTGGAAACGAGTAGACCACCTGCTAGAGGCTGCTCTGGATCTTCCTCCTGAAGAACGGTCGACTTTTCTGGCGGAGCATTGTGGTGACGACGACGGGTTAAGACTAGCAGTGGACAAGTTAATTGAGTCTCACCAGCAGGCGGGCAGCTTCATCGAGACGCCGGCAATGTCTGTAGCCGCTCGTCTGGTGGCGCAAGAAAACTTCGAAACAACTACCGATGAGCAGGTTGGACCATACCGGATCATTTCGCTTCTGGGCGCCGGTGGGATGGGAAAGGTCTATCTCGCAGAAGATTCGCGTCTCGCGCGCCAGGTCGCATTGAAAATCCTGCCGTTCCCCTTACTGGCGGATGCCGATCGTGTGCGCCGTTTTGAAAGAGAAGCACGTGCTGCCTCCGCGCTCAATCATCCAAACATCATTACGATTTACGATATCGGACAAATCGAGTCCATTCATTACATTGCGACCGAGTATGCCGCGGGGCAGACGTTGCGTGATCGGCTGAAGGCGGGAGGCATGCCCCTGGATGAGGCGGTCGGTATAGCAATCCAGATAGCCGAAGCCCTGGTGGCTGCACACGCTGCCGGCATTATCCATAGAGACATCAAGCCGGAAAACATCGTGTTGCGCGATGACGGCTACGTAAAAGTTCTTGATTTCGGGTTGGCGAAGTTAACTGCGCCGCAGACAGACTCCGAAGCGCTTTCAGTTTCGCTCGACACGGATTCCGGAGTAATTGCCGGAACTGTGAAATACATGTCACCGGAACAGGCGCTGGGGCATAAAGTAGACGCGCGCACAGACCTCTGGAGCCTCGGTGTCGTTTTCTATGAGATGCTCACGGGCGGAGCACCATTTGATGGTCCAACGCCAGCTTCTGTTTTCGATGCCATTCTAAATCACAAGCATGACCCACCATTCGATGCTGTCGGCGATCTCCAGGTAAAGACTAATTCAATTCTTGACCGTGCCTTGGAGAAGAATCCGCAATTGCGCTATCAAACGGCGGCAGATTTGCGCGCTGACCTGTTGCGACTGCGACGTGCACTACAACCGGACGAGTCGAACCTCGATGGCGTAGCCAGCCGTTTTCGAAAGACAGAGGCGTCACCCTTTACCTTGCAAACGAAGGCCCTCGTAGGCGTGGGGGCTGTTGCGTTGTTAATTTTGGCAATGTGGTTGATCTTCAAAAAAGGTGAACCTGTTAATCCACCGTCGGGTCCGGATTGGACGAAAGCAAAATCGGTCCAATTAACAAACGGCGCGGGCGCGGAGTTGTTCGCCGATCTAAACCCGGATGGGCGGTCGTTTATCTACGTCAGCCGCGCGTCGGGCAATTGGGACATTTACTGGCAACGAGTCGGCGGCAAGAATCCTGTAAACCTCACAAAGGATTCAAACGCGGATGACACCGAGCCCTCCTATTCGCCAGATGGAAACCACATCGCGTTTCGCTCCGAACGTGAGCCGAAAGGCATCTACGTGATGGAAGCGACCAGCGAGAATGTCAGGCGTCTTTCGGACACGGGCTATGATCCTTCCTGGTCTCCGGATGGCAAAGAACTCGTCGTGAGTCGTGCTTCTTCGCAACCCGTTGCTCGTAACATCATCCCCAGCGAATTGTGGGTCATCAACGTTGCCACTGGAGCTAAGCGTCTGTTGATTAGCGGCGACGCCGTGCAACCAAGCTGGTCGCCAAATGGTCATCGGATCGCATACTGGGGACTGCGACCTGGCGGTGGACAACGCGACATCTGGACAATACCGGCTCAAGGCGGTGAACCGTTGCCCATCATGAACGATCAGGCGCTGGACTGGAGTCCTTCCTGGTCGCCGGACGGTAAATATCTTTACTTCGCCAGCGATCGCAGCGGCAGCATGAACTTCTGGCGCGTGCCGATAGATGAGAAAACAGGACGAACTGCGGGAGATTTTGAACCAGTTACCACTCCGTCAGGGTATAGCGAACACATTAGTTTTTCAGCCGACGGCCAACAGATGGCTTATGTTCAGAGAGCAGAAACACAAACTCTCCATCGAATCACGTTTGACCCTATTAATGCGAAAACGACCGGTTCGCATGAGCCCATCATGCAGGGGACCGAGTACGTCACCAATCCCGATCTATCACCCGATAACGAGTGGCTGACCTATAGTTCTCAAGGTTCACGGCAGGAAGACGTGTTCGTCATCAAAAGGGACGGGAGTAGTCAACGACAATTGACTAACGATCGTTTCAATGACCGCTCCCCGCGCTGGTCCCCGGATGGGAATCGCATAGCTTTCTATTCAGATCGGAGCGGCCGCTATGAGATCTGGGCGATCAATGTAGACGGGAGCGGTTTACAACAACTGACATTCACCGATGGGGCCTCTGCTGTGTATCCGGTTTGGTCACCTGACGGTAAGCAGATGGTCTTCAAGCAACGCGGGTTGTTGCCCTACATCTTCGACCCAACGAAGTCGTGGACAGAACAAACACCCCAACAGTTGAACGCTCCCGCCGAGCCAAAGGAGAATTTCTGGCCCTCATCATGGTCCGCAAATGGACGGCAACTGGCGGGCGCGTGGACCAACGCCGGAAAGAACAGCGTCCACATTTACGATCTTGATACGCGCACTTATGAACAACTCACAACCTTCGGCAACAATCCAGTTTGGCTAAACGACGATCGGCGTCTTCTCTTTCGTTTCGGTGGTGAGATCTACTTCGTGGACAGCGACACAAAGAAGGTGCGCCCCGTACTCTCCTTTGCTCCACACGAGATCCGTTCATTCTGTCTCTCGAAAGACAATCGCGCGATTTATTACACGCTCAGGCGAACCGAGGCTGACGTTTGGTTGCTGAACCTCGAAGAGGCTGGCAAATAGAAAATCTAACACCTGGTTTTTTCCTTGATTCGATTTTCGCAGAGTACGACAAAACCTTTCTCCTTAAGGGCCTTGCCCCGAAAGTGTCGTAATTAACTTTTCCTCTTCTCTCGCAATGAAGCGCAGAGTTGAAATTAGGACACGACCAAGTTTTGCTCTACTCTTGCCCGAATCCTGCCGGTCATCTATCCTGCTTGCCGCTGGTAATTCTCTGCCGAGGTCCTCGCAGCGTAGTGAGAAGGCTCCCTTATCCACAGTTTCGATCCGATTCCGTTTATGGAAACCAAATTACTTGTAACGAGGAGCTCGGATCCATACCTGCAATAGCGGACCCCGGAGTCGCGACAGTATCCGTCGTAGTTCCTTCATACAATCATGCTGGCTTCGTCGCTCGTTGCCTTCGCTCGATCATCGCTCAAAGCTACAGACCACGACAGTTGATTGTAATTGACGATGGCTCGGAGGATGACTCCGTGCGCAGGATCGAACAGGAGTTGAAGGATTGCCCGTTTGAAAGCGAGCTAATAGCAAATGCTCACAAAGGACTCGTGCAAACTCTCATCCAGGGACTTAAGCTCAGCCGCGGAAAATACTTCGCTTACCTTGGCTCAGATGACATGTGGCTACCCGGGTTTCTTGCATCCAGGATAAGGCTGCTTGAGTCGCGTTGCGATGCCGTTTTGGCTTACGGACATTCGTTTGTGATCAACGATAAAGATGAGATTGTCGAATGTACCAAAGAGTGGGCCGCCTACGATAATGGTAGCGCGCGTGAAATGCTGCTTAACGTAATTGTTCCATTCAGTCCTTCCGTCTTATACCGCCGCGAGACACTGGAAAGGTGTCACTGGAACGAGGATGCCAGGCTTGAGGATTATGACCTGTATCTTCGCCTGGCTGCTGAAGGTGAGTTCGCTTTCGACGAAAATATCTTATGCGCATGGAGGAGTCATGGAAAAAACACTAGCCAGAATTTACAACTCATGCTCGACGAATGTTTGGAGGCGCAGTCTCGGGCTGCTTCCAGTCTCCACCTCACAGCTGATGAACTTGAGAAAGCGAATGCTCGATTGAGGTGGCGATTCGGCGGCGATTTCGTTAAAGCGGGGAAAAAACGCCAGGGTATTAAGTTACTTGGCTTGAATCTGAAAGGGGCACCCTCGTATAGTTCGATCGCACGTATGATGGCAAGTGTAAGTCTTCCCGCGCGGATACTGCAGTGGCGCAGGCAGTATTTACAGCGTCGCACTCAAAAATCTTACGGCTCGCTTAAGGCTCTCAAATAAATATTCGCTTGGTGACGTTGCCTTTATTTGTGAGTGGCTGGTGTAGATTAGCGAATTGATTGATCTTCGACAGTTGAAGATTTCGAGAGGAATAGACCTGTGAGTATTAGTTCGGTCTCTACACCCGACCTGGCTGATAGGCCAGTCATTATCAATCAGGCAGATCGTCCACTTTCTGTTTTAGATATTAGACAGATCTGGGCTTATCGGGACTTGCTTTACTTCCTTACTTGGCGAGACGTCAAAGTTAGATACAAACAAGCTGCAATGGGCGCCGCTTGGGCGGTCATACAACCTGTTGGCATGATGCTCACCTTTGCACTTTTTTTTGGCGTTTTCGTTGGCGTCCCTACGGATGGAATGCCTCACATCTTGTTCTTTTACTGTGGACTGATGCCTTGGATGTTTTTCGCGAGTGCCTTGAGTGTTGGGAGCAGCAGCCTCCTTGGCAGCTCGAACCTTGTTACAAAGGTGTATTTTCCCAGACTCGTTGTACCGGTTGCCGCCGTGGGCGCATTACTAATAGACCTGTTAATTACCAGCTTTATTCTGCTCGGCTTAGCGCTCTATTACGGGTTCGTCTGGAGCTCGAAGTTGCTGATGTTTCCTCTAATGCTCATTTTGACGGTCGTGTTGTCACTTGGTTTTGGTATTTGGCTCTCGGGTCTGACGGTAAAATACCGCGACATAAGACACGCTTTGCCTTTTGTCCTTCAACTCTGGATGTTTCTCACTCCGATAATCTATCCATTAAGTATCGTTCCTGAACGATTCTGGTTGCTGATGTATGCGAATCCTATGACCGGTATCGTTGAGGCAGTGCGGGCCTCGCTACGCGGCGATGAATTCAACTGGATCGCTATTTCGTTCTCAGTCGGTATCGCATTGTTGATGTTGCCGCTTTCGATTCGCGTATTCCAGCGGGTGGAGAACAGCTTCGCAGATCTCATTTGAAAAATGGATAAGATCATCAGCGTCAAGGAAGTCAGTAAGCGATATCAGATCGGCGGATTGAATGCGGGCTATGCGACTTTCCGTGAGTTCTTAGCCGGGGCGATGACCGCGCCAATACGGCGGTTACGTCGTATGCCCGGATCTCAACGCGAAACCATCTGGGCGTTGCGAGACATCACCTTCGAAATGGACTCGGGTGAAATAGTTGGACTAATTGGCCACAATGGCGCCGGCAAATCAACCCTTTTAAAAATTCTTTCCCGTATTACGGTACCCACCTTGGGCCGTACAGAAGTTCGAGGGAGGATCGGAAGCTTACTTGAGGTGGGCACTGGCTTCCATCCAGATCTAACAGGCCGCGAAAACATTTATCTCAATGGCACAATTCTGGGCATTAGCCGTCGGGAAGTCAGAAAGAGATTCGATGAGATAGTGGCGTTCTCTGAGATCGAAAGCTTCATTGATACTCCAGTCAAATGGTATTCGAGCGGGATGTATTTACGACTGGCGTTCTCGGTAGCAGTACATCTGGATACAGAAATTTTGATCATGGATGAAGTCTTGGCGGTCGGTGACGTGCCCTTTCAACAGAAGTGCCTGGACAAAATGCACGACATTCGAAACCAGGGACGCACAATTCTTTTTGTCTCCCATAGCATGAGCGCTGTGACCCGTTTGTGCGACAGAGCGATTCTGTTGGATGGTGGCCGAATGATTGCAGACGGAAAGGCAACCGAAGTTGTAAGTGATTATTTGGGTAAAAGCTGGAAGGTCACCGCCGCACGCCAGTGGTCAGATATAGATGAGTCCCCAGGTAACCAGGTTGTGCGACTCCGCTGCGTTCGTGTGCTGGACGAGAGAGGACGAACGATTGAAACGGTGGAGATTACGCAACCAGTCGATATTGAACTTGTTTATGATGTGTTACAAGCGGGTTTTATTCTCTCGCCCAAAATTGATCTGATTAGCGAAGAGGGGGCGCATCTTTTTACGTCGCTCGATGTTCTTTCAGAGTGGCGGGAACAACCCCGACCGGCGGGTCGATTCCAGAGCACCGTGCGGATACCCGGCAACCTGCTTTCCGAAGGGAATATGTTAATACACGCCGCTGTAGCCTCGTATCGACCAAGCACTACTGTGCATGCTCATGTTGCTAACGTAGTAGGCTTTCACGTGGAGGACAACCGGCAAAAGAATTCGGCTCGCGGAGACGCGCGAGGTCCATTTCCCGGGGCTGTCCGGCCGCTCTTGAACTGGACGACAAATTTGACCGACATGGAACCCGTCGACGAGACTGTGTATCAAGAAATCGATCTGGTTCGCTCGTAGTGAAACTGTTTGCTGGTGGATTCTGATCTTAGCGTTCAAGTTCGTTTTTGAAGGGTGGAGATATGAATCTTTTGCGCAAGGTTTTATTCGTCATCGGACTGGTCTGGCTGGTTTTTATCGTCGCCTGCGGGGATGCAGGTTCAAATATTTCTGGCACCAACACGGGCACTAAATCCCCTACGATCGTCGGAATCTATAGGCCCGCGGAATCGACATTTTATCTGCGCAATAGTAATGACGCCGGAGGGGAAGATACCGTGGTTCCATTCGGTGAGACGAATGATATCCCACTCCGGGGTGATTGGTCTGGACAAGGTCGCTGGACCGTAGGAGTGTTTAGACCAAAGGAGAATACATTTTATTTGAATAACGGCGACTCGCCGGGAAAATCTAATGTGGTGATCCAGTTTGGAGCCGATGGCGACATTCCTGTAGTTGGTGACTGGGAAGGAGATGGCAAGTGGACGATAGGTGTTTATCGTCAGGGTGAGTCTACATTCTACCTGCGCAACGGGAATTCTTCTGGTCAAGCCGATTTAACGATACAGATGGGAGCAAACGGTGACCTGCCTGTGGTAGGAGACTGGGATGGAGATGGCAAGACGACTGTAGGAGTTTATAGACCAAGTCAGTCGACCTTCTACCTGAGTGACCAAAATATTTCCGGGGCGCCCGCGATAACAGTTCCGTTTGGAGCCAAGGGAGATGTCCCTTCGGTTGGTGATTGGGATGGCGATGGGAAGTGGACCGTAGGAGTGTATCGCCCTGGCGAATCAACTTTTTATCTCACAAATAGCAACACCGATACTCAGAAAAGCATTACCATCGTGTTTGGAAAGACGGGAGACGTTCCAGTCGTTGGCAAATAGTTCGGTGCTCACCGGCGCATGGCGTCAGAGCACCTGAGCATCACGATTTGAGTCCACAAACACAGAGACAGAAGTCTGTCTGTAATCCTCCATCTGTTTCCATCAGGATTGCCTCGAACTCCAAAAGAAGACGCAGAACAGTTTCGATTCTGGGTTCTCGTTCGGAGAATTGTGCATGGTCGAGCAATTGATACAGCGGATGTAAGATTTGTCCTCCAAATGGGTGAAGCAGCTTCACATCAAAATACTCGTGAAGAAAAGGAATAATTAGCGCTGATCGTACGCTCTCCGAGGGATCGAGAGCGAGAGCCTCCTGAATAGTTGGATTGTGATAGTGTTCCATGCGGCCGGACCTAAGCGCGGGATGAATACACTGATACAATCGGTCAAGCATCGCAACCTTACGTTTTTCGTAAATGTTATAACAGGCGCCTACGTATTCATTGACAATGAAATTCCCATCTGGAGCAAGGACTGACTGAATTGTCGATAAGAACTGCTCCAACTCTCTCGTGTGATGCAACGACCCGGAACACATTACGAGGTCGTAGGTTTTCCCCTTTTCGATCACAAAGTTATTGATGTCGTCTTGATAAAAATTGATCTTCACACCAGCATCTTTTGCCTTCTGTCCGGCAATAGCCAAAGACGCTTCTGAAAAATCGAAAGCATCGATTTCTTCGACAATACCAGATTGGGCCATTATTACTTCGTGATCGCCGGTACCGCAGCCAGGGGAGAGCAGTGATTTGAACTTCCGACCTTGGAAATAATCGGTAATGAGCCACGTTAGCCAGTGCGCTGTCGTCTTGCCAGCAGACATTCGCCTGTAAATCTCTTCACCTATAAGAGGATTGGCTGTCCACACATTGGAAAGGTCAATCGGATTGGCTTCCCAAAACGTGTGAGCCTGCTCCTTATTCTTTGTATCCATCCATCTCCCAGATATCGCAGGAATCACTGATTTCAATCTTCGCCAAAGCTATCTGCTGTTAACAGCTGCTTTGTAGTTTCTTGCCAACTGGTACTGTCTGCTTTTGAAAGAGTGATACCATTCGCTCAACAAAACGAGAGCAAAAAGGAGCCGCTCTCGCTGCACCCCAACACGCAGATCCTGACTCACCAGATCAGCCACTGCTTTGGCCTTTAATCCAGGCACAGCGCGGAGTTGAAAATAGTCATAGACACAACCTTGAGCACCAAACCACTTCATTAACCACTGTCCCATTGGCAGAACAAATCCTTGCTTTGGTCGATCGAAGATCTCCGGCGGTAGCCATCGCTCGGCCACGCGACGCAATGCAACCTTACTGGTGCCATTCTTCAATTTTTGCGCCTGAGGTAACATGAGTCCGCTTTCAACCACCTTCGGATCGAGAAATGGAGCTCTTCCTTCGAGACTATGAGCCATTGACATGCGGTCGAACTTCACCAATAGGTCATCGGGCAGCCAGGTGCTCAAGTCCGTAGCGGTTGCCCGCCGCAAACTATCAGTCGTCGCATCGAGCCATTTAAATAAGTTTCGCTCCCACTCATCCGATTCCTGCGACTGCTGTTCGATCAAATCGTGCCTGCCCTGGGAATCCGTCAATAACGGAAAGCCTGAGGGGGAACAAGGTTCCGGATTGCAAATTAATGTTCTCGCGAAGGATGGTCGCGCTCCTTTATCAACCAGCGTTTTGAGTTTTGTTTGCCAACCGTTCGCGGTTACATGTTGCCGGTAATAACTATAGCCGGCGAAAATTTCGTCGGCGGCTTCGCCTGATAAGGCTACAGTGACATGTTGACGTGCCTGCTGACACAGCCAATGCAGTGGCAGCATGGCCTGATCACCCAGAGGCTCGTCCAAAGCTGCAGCAACTTTCGGCAGGAGAGAATGAAACGAATCCTCGGCAAAGACAAAATGATGGTGAGACGCGCCGATCTTATTCGCAACTAATCTGGCAAACGGGCTCTCGTCGTGTGTGCTCGATTCAAAACCCATGGAAAAGGTTGAGATGTTGGGATTTTTCTTAATCGCAATGGCGGCAATAACGGAACTGTCCACACCTCCCGAAAGAAAAACTCCGACGGGAACATCAGCGACCAACCGTGACTGCACAGCGCTTTCGATGAGCTGAGCCAACTCGTCATCAGATGTTCTTTTTCCGTTTTGGAGGGGTGGCCGGTAGTATTCGAAACACTGCGGGGTTGGGTTATCCAGGTTGATTACCAATCGTTCACCCGGTAAGACTCTCTTTATGGCTTTTATAATCGTTGAGGACCCAGGTACGTAGTGTAATGCGAGGTAGCGTTCGAGAGCCAAAGGATCCAACTCATCGCTAACCCATGGCAATGCAGCCAATGCCAACATGTTTGAGGAGTACGCGAACCGCCCTTGAGCGAAAGTGTAGAAAAGAGGCTTTTCTCCAAACCGATCGCGCGCAAGGTGTAATTCTCTCTTTTCTCGATCGAGGATAGCGGTGGCATACATGCCGTCCAGCCGCTGTAGTAATGGCCCTGCGCCCCATTGCGCAAAACCATGGGCCAGGATCTCGGTGTCACTTTGACTCGTAAAGGCATGGCCTAAGTTTTTCAGCTCACGTCGTAGATCCTGGTAGTTATAGATCTCGCCGTTCTGGAAAGCCACAATGCGTTTTGTTCGATCCCAGAATGGCTGGTTGCCGCCTGATATATCGATAATCGAAAGTCGGCGCATGGCCATGCCGATGGGGCCCTCGATGTAGTGTCCCTCACCATCGGGACCGCGCTGGACCATTACGTCTCGCATTGCATGAAGCAGAGCTGGCGAAACGCTGCCTGTCACGTTATCAATTAATCCCGTTATGCCACACATTTCCGGGACTCCCCGCTCAACCATGCCTCGCGAAAGACCTTGGCGTATAAAGAAACCATTTCATCGTAATCAGTAAGACTGTTGAGGACATGTTCGCTGTTGTCGCCCAGCTTAGTCCTCAAGGTGCTATTGCTCGCCAACCTTACAATTGCATTGGCCAACGCCGCCGTATCGGACGGTTCGTAGACCAACGCGTTAACACTGTCCTGGACCTGCTCGGCGATACCGAACACAGGTGTCGTAATTATCGGAAGGCCGGCGCACATGGCTTCCATGATGACGCGAGGGTAACTTTCGATTCTCGCAGTGCACACGAAAACATTAGCCGCCGAATAATAGAGAGCGACGTCGGAAGTTTCGGGAACAATCGTGATGCGCTCTTGATGAGAAGGCGGCAGTTCGGAATACATAGCGTGTAAGCGACGGCTATAATCATTTTCACGGTCGCCAACAATGAAGCAGCGAATGCCGCTGATTTCTTTTTCACTTAGCCGCGCCAGAGCCTGGATTAGATCGATTTGACCCTTTCGTTCACAAACGGTTCCCAGTGAGAGCAGAACGATGTCACCAGTTGAAACCGACAGTTTCTGCCTGGCAATAGCCGTGGGCCACTTCGCCAGTTTCTCACGAAAAGAATCCTTATCTGGACCATTATGGATAGTCGTGAAATTGTGGTGTGACTCCAAGGCTCGCCATGCTTGCCGAGTCGCGTTGCAAACAAAAACGACCTTGTAAGCATACTCAAAACATTCCAAAGCCCGCCCAGAAATCTCGGCTCCCAGATAATCGAAATAGGTCTGCCAGGGTTCACTTTCACGAGGATTCCAAATGGACGGAAGATCGCAACGGCTTGCAGCAGCGATAGCATAAAAGGTTTGCAGGGTATTTCCATAAACGAGTTCTACACCCCAATCCTTCAGTCGCGCCGCAAAACTATCGATCGCGTTCTCATATGCGCCGAGCTCGAACACTCCAGAAAGCGGGTGTTGAGTCACTTCAACGCGAATTCCCTTCGCATCGTATTCTTTGCGCAAAGGACCATCGGTAGGGCAATACACGATGGGGTCGATAACTCCTTTGTCCCGAAGCCTGACAGTCAATTCGAACTGACTATAGGGCGCGCCTTCAAGGTTAAAGCCGAAAGCACACATTAGAGTTTTTATCGGGGGAATATCCTCTGCTGCGAGCGTTCTCGCATCAATACGAAATTGCTCATTTAGCAGGGATAAATTCGGACTGTAGTAGGGATCAACATACCGGCGGTACTTCTTGCGAAATGCTGCGGGTTCCGCAGGATTATCGATTCGCCCGCGGGAGTGTCCTTCATGATGAATCAATTCCGCAGTCGGGCAGTAGACCATGCGATACCCTGCTGCGTGAAGCCGGTAACAATAATCGACGTCGTTGTAAGCGACAGCAAACTGCTTTTCGTCAAACCCACCAAACTCTAAGAACAAATCTCGTTTCGTGAGCATGCACGCAGCTGTTACCGCCGAATAGTTTCGTGTAACTGTGGCATAACTCAGATACCCATTGTCCCACGCAGGAGTCAGCTTGAAGGCGGGCCCGGCCATTCCGTTGTAATAGCCGTGTACAACTCCAGCATGTTGAATCCTTTGGTCCGGGAAAATAAGCCTTGCTCCTACTGCACCTACTCCATGAATTCCGAGATATCCCACCATTTGACTTAGCCAGATCTCGTTCAAAACCTCTGTGTCGTCATTAAGGAATAAGAGGTAATCCGCCTCTACTTGTTCAGCCGCCCGATTGTTAATCGCAGCGAAGCTAAACTTTCCTCCAGGACTCGGAATTCGCAGCACCCGATGTTCACTACGCTCTAAAAATTCACAAGTGTCTGGATCATCACTTTCGTTATCTATAATTACTATTTGATAATTCCTGTACGCAGTCTGCTTAAGCGAATCAAGGCAGGCTTTTAGCGTCTGCAAGTTGTTCTTAGTCGGAATTAAAATTGCGACACTTGGCCCATCATCATCAAATTCGTGTGAAAAAATTCCACACCGTGCGCTAATCGCCCAATCCGGTTGAAATACCCGTGCTTGCACATTTCTTCTATCAAGGGATTCCTGGACCGCCTTTTCACCTGCGACAAAGCTGTTAGGTTTCGAGTCTCCCGCAACCGCGGTAGAACCGGGTGCAACACGCCAGTGATAAAGCACCTTTGGAATGTGAACTACTTTTTGGGACCTTTCCGATGCTCTAAGAGCCAGATCGTAATCTTGCGAACCCTCAAACCCTACCCGCATGCCGCCTACTTCGAAAAACAGCTCGCGTCTGAGTACAAAAAGATGACTGAAATACATGTATGACAGCAGTAATTCAGGCGACCAGTCTGGTTTGAATTGAGGGGCAAATCGCCGGCCGTCCAAATCGATCTTGTCATCGTCGGAGTACAGAATATCCGTTTGTGGATTCGTGGAAATAGAATGGGCTATCTCACCTAAGGCGTCGGGAGTAATTTCGTCATCCTGGTCCATTAGCACGAGAAAATCTCCGCGTGCCATTTCTGCTGCCGTGTTGGTCGATTGACTAATATTGCCGTTCCCTTCTCGATAGGTAACACGTATACGCGGGTCGCGCGCAGGCCATTCCTGCAAGCGAGACCGAACGCCCGGATCAGTACTGGCATCATCTGCAATGCACAATTCCCAATTCTGATATACCTGATTCACGACACTTTGGATTGCTTTGTCCAGCAATTCCAGCGGAGCATTGAATATCGGCATCACCACGCTCAAAAACGGTGACGTTGGAAGCTTATCGAGTTTTGCGCGCAGCAATCTCTCCCGCCTGGCATTCCACTTATTCACCTCAAGCCAAGCTTCGTAATCTTCCATAGAACGTGGCAAGATGAATTCTTGTCTAGCAGGCAGTGGAGCGGTGGCTTCAGGTCGTTGTTCGACTGGCTTATGCCCATTTGTCCCTAAGTTTTTACCCGCCTCGCGCTTCGATATTGATTTCAGAATCAGTTTCTTAATTCTGAACCTGCTGTTTCCCTCAAAAGGATCCAATCTGAGCTGAGCCACACCTGGTCCAAGTTCTACATAGATGACCTGCTCCTGCCCCAAGTCTCCCAGATCGAAACTATCAGCCTCGGAGTAGCCAGAACCTCGGTTCACATATAGCCGCGGGTTACGAAGAACAGGCGAATCGGCTTCTGCCTCAAATACAATCTTGGTCCATCCGCGCGGCCACGGTCCAATTAACTCGAACTGGGGATCTATTCCGGTTGTTTCCCACGTATTAGGATCCGCTGTCGCCCGAACGTGCTGAACCGGTTTCAACGAAGGTTTAAAAGTGCGGGGCACCATGCTTTTCAGAGTTTCGAGCGAACGATCCCTTACGTCGCGATATCGCGAGAGGGCCTTCCATCCTTTTGTATTTGTAATGTTATGAACGTAGGTATACGTCTCAGAAAGCTGAGCCTGCAGTCTATCGCGTTCGGCCGAAAGACCTTTTTGCTTCAGAAGTTCCACGCGCAGGTCGCCAAGTTCTCGCTCTCGCGCAGCTATAGTTGCCGACGTCGTGCGCAGTTCTGCTTCGGTTTCCGATAACCTGCGGTCCAAAGCTTCAACCTCTCGTTGTTTCTGCTCGAGAAGCCGTTCCCGTTCCTCTAATAATGCTGCTTGCTCCTGAAGTTGGTGCTCTGTCAAAGTCTTGCTCTGCACAGCAGCACTTTCCAACGCTGAGATTACTTTTTCTTTATCCGAGAGCCGCTCTGAGAATTGCTTAGTCATGCGCGAGGATTCCTCAACCGCCTCAGCAATCTCTCGTTCCATTTGTTTCAGTTTTGAGTCCCTATCAATCAATTGGGCTTCGAGGTCAGCCGTCTTAGTAGCTACAAACTGCCTGAACTCTTCTTCCAAGCTCAGGATTTCATCAGTAACAGTATTGACTAGATTCTCAGGTGCACTTGTAACGCTCACGGTAAGCTTTAAAAACCAACCCCCCTGGTGACCTTCTGGAATTCCCTTGAGAAATAGCTGTGGATCCCGGTCAGTGCAGATAAAAGCAAAATCTGGACGACTCCGTAGACGTAGGATTCCCGGACCAATATTCAAGCCGTCAAACCCGTCGCGACGGGACCAGACATGTGCGCTCTTTTCCTCCAATGATTCTCTCGGATCATTTGCAAACAGCTCGATGCTCTTGATATCGACTAGCGCCAGTTGATTTCCAGGATCGATTCGAAGGGAACGAATGTGCGAGGGAACCTGGAAGTAGTAAGCGTGCACGCCACCGTTCGTGAATAAGTTCTCTTTAACTGAATTGCCTTCAGAGTAGGAATCTCCAGACAACCAAAATAGTTGAAGCGTATTCCCGGCATCGGCGGCTTCAGTTTGTGGTTCCTCTTCGGGCGCGTTGAGCGCAACAATCTCAGCTTCTGAATTTTGCAGTTTTGCTTGTATCTCGGAGAGTTGAGCATCTTTGTCCCTCAACAAACGTTCTTTCACTTCGGTGGAACGAAGCAAGGTAAGACGATTGCCAAGACTAAAGAAAAAGTTTCGAATCGGTTTAGCGCTTTGGACTGTTGCCTTGAACAAAAGGTCCAATTTCTTAGCAGCGGCTTCTCCGGTTGCCAGAACTCCGAGGCCGTAACCGTGCGCAAATTCGAAGTGGGGATAAGTTGATCTGATCTCATTCCAAAACCGCCAAATCCCAAAGCCACGTTCACGGACGTTGATATCGTGAAAGAGAACGACTCCGTTGTCACTCAGCTTTGGAGACCACGATTCAAAGTCGTGTCTGACACGTTCGTATGTGTGATAACCGTCAATGTGAAGAAGATCGATTGACTGGTCGTCAAAATAGACCAGCGCATCGTCAAAAGTGCTTTGCACCAGCGTTGAGAAAGTTCCATAGAGTGGGTCATGGTGAGCTCGTAAGTCGCTGAGCACAGTGCTATCGTAGTAGCCCGCGTGTTCGTCACCTTGCCACGTGTCTATTCCGTAGCATCGTGTTTGTAGACCGAGCTCGCTCACTGCCTGACAAAACGCGCAAAAAGAATCACCTGCATGTGTTCCCAGCTCCACGATTGTTCTGGGCCTCAGTACATCGACCAGGAACATTGCAAAGGGTATATGCTCTTGCCATGCCGTGACGGGAGTCAGTCGCTTCGGAACACTGAAACAAATCTGATGGTCCAAAAGCTCAGAGAATTTCATAAGATGGTTTATCGCCTAACGTCTGGCTGCTGTGAGAGAAACATGCATTCCCCTGTACTTCTCGTCGTGTAAAACTCGCATGTCTTTGGAAGGCTCTGCAAACGAACTTGATGTGGGTGATTTATTCCGACCTTCGATAGCAGTTTAGCAGAAGATGTCTTGACGGAAGAAACCGCTCACTGAGGTTGGTGACCAGAGATTGAAGTGACAAAATCCCTTTTGACCAACTCCGCATCGACGGATATTCTAACCAGTCAGAGAACGAAAGAGAGGGCCTAAACCCGAGGCTCCCTTTCTTTCCAAACACTCTTAGAAAATAGGTTACTCCCTGCAATTGTCGAAGCAATTGTTGTCACACTTGGCCTCCCAACTCAAGCGCATTCCAAGGCGGAGCAATACGGCTTATGAAATCTGGCGCGCATCCGGATTTAGCGGCATTCAGGAAAAGATCCGGGAGCTTCGGGCGAGACGCATCGATTATACGGAAGAACAGTCAGAATACCGCGATTGGATCATAACCTACGACACTCTGACGGAATCGGACCGCGAGGCAATCAGAGCCCGCATTGATCAGTTTCGCTACAAGCCACTTCTCTCGGTGGTAATGCCTGTCTATAACGTCGATAAGGTTTGGTTACGACTGGCGATTGAATCCGTCTGCAAACAACTATATCCGCACTGGGAACTGTGTATCGCCGATGATAGCTCCACCAAACGCCATGTTCGGAAAATCCTGGAAGAGTATCGAGAAAAAGATCCGCGAATCAAAGTAATCTATCGCAAGACCCGCGGAAATATTTCTGTTGCTTCAAACAGCGCGGTCGAATTAGCGGATGGCGAATTTATTGCGCTGCTCGATCATGACGACGAGTTGTCAGAGCATGCTCTGTATATGGTTGTGGAGGAATTAAATGCCTTTCCAGAGTCAGATCTAATTTACAGCGATGAGGATAAACTGGACCGCCACCGTCAGCGTGTTGTGCCACACCTCAAGCCAGACTGGAATCCAGACCTTTTTTACTCCTATAACATCGTTTCACATTTGGGTGTTTATCGTACGTCTCTTGTTAAGCAACTCCGTGGTTTCCGTCAGGGCTATGAAGGAAGCCAGGATTACGATCTTGCGCTAAGAGTCGTCGAACAAATACCCGAGCACCGCATTCGACATATTCCGTACGTTCTATACCACTGGCGAGAGGTACCTGGTTCAGTGGCCCGAGCCGTTGGCAGCCCTGCTGATGAGGCGGCGCGCAATGCCCTCCGAGCACACTTCCGCCGCACGGGCATCAATGCAACTGTAACCAAAGGTTATGGCAACTTTCATCGGGTGAGCTACCCGATACTGGACGAGCTGCCATTGGTTTCCGTGATCGTTGCAACGCGCGATCACATCGAGCTTCTGCGGCAGGTGGTTGACGGCGTTCTCCACCAGACCGATTACCAACCTCTGGAGCTAATCATCGTAGACAACCAGAGCTCTGAGCCTGCGACGTTGCAGTACCTGCGGGAGTTACAAACAGATGCTCGGGTGCGAATAATCCGGTATGACGCACCTTTCAACTTTTCGGCCATTCAGAACCTGGCGGCAAAAGAAGCAAGAGGTCGAATTCTCGCGCTGCTCAACAACGACATTAAAATCATATCGTCGAAGTGGCTTGCGGAGATGGTAGGTCATGCCGTTAGGCCCGAGATTGGTGCAGTCGGAGCTAAACTATATTACGAGAATGAGACAATTCAACACGCGGGTATCGTTCTCGGTTTAGGCGGGATAGCCGGGCATGCACATAAGCACTTGCCTCGCCAAGCTGCTGGTTATTACGCGCGAGCGCAGGTAGTACAAAACTACTCAGCAGTAACGGGAGCGTGCCTCGTTCTCAGGCATGACGTTTATGACGAAGTCGGCGGCTTCAATGAAGTAGACCTGCCGATTGCATTCAACGATATCGATCTTTGTCTGCGGATCCAGCAAAACGGCTATAGGATCCTCTGGACGCCTTATGCCGAGTTGTATCATCTTGAATCAGCGACGCGTGGCCCCGATTCAGGGCTAGATAAGTCACCGCGATTCATGAGAGAGCAAGAATTCATGAAATCGAAGTGGGGTGATCGCCTGGTATTCGATCCATGCTACAGTCGAAACTTGACGTTGAATAAAGAGGATTTCTCCTTGGACACACCCAGGAGGCGTGCACCGTGGAAAATAGAATCTAACTTCACTGCCTCGATTGGAGACGGAAACACGCAAGTCTGACTCATTGATTACGTTCTTCCTTCGTCGCTTAGATTTTTAGCGATGCTTTCCATAATCCAATGAATATTTCCGTCGCAATGACCACTTACAACGGAGGAAGATTTCTGCCAGAACAATTGCAGAGTATCGCTGAACAGTCACTCCGACCGGATCAAGTGGTTATCGTTGACGATCGATCATCCGACAGCACGAGAGACAGTCTCGAAGGATTCGCGGCAAGTGCACCTTTTAAGGTAGATCTACACTTTAATGAGACCACTTTGGGGCCGACGAAGAACTTTCAGAAAGCAATTGAACTATGTAGCGGTGAGATCATAGTGCTCTGCGACCAGGATGACCGTTGGCGTCCGGAAAAACTTTTCCAGATCAAACAAGCCTTTACCTCTTCCCCTAATACCGGCTTAGTGTTTTCGGATGCCGAGTTGATTGATGAGAATGGAACATTATTAAATCGCCGTCTATGGCAGTATACGTTTGAGAAAAATTTCCTGTCTGCGATCAGATCGGGTAAAGCGTTTGAACTCATGCTTCAGCGTGATGTGGTGACGGGCGCGACGATGGCGTTTCGGCAGTGTTTCCGAAACGTGGTTTTGCCGATCCCGACGGGCATTCCTTTAGTACATGATGGCTGGATCGCGCTCATTATCGCCGCATTGGTTGAGGTATCAGCGCTCGCGCAACCTTTAATTGAGTATCGAGTGCATTCACAACAATGTAAGGGAATCAAGCCTTTTACTCAGCACATCGCGCCTTTCAGTGACGATCTACAGACGGGCGGTTCCGGTGGTCTGTCACCCTTAGCACTGCGATCGTGTTACTACGTTGGGCAAATTGAGAAGCTCCACGCTGTTTGGCAAAGGCTGAACTCTGTTTCTGAATCGTCCGAAACGCAACTCCTACGAGAGACTATACAAGACCGTCTTAACTATGTATCCGGACTTATAAGTCATTTCCATGCCCGACGGGATCTTCCGGTAGGAAGGCTCGTGCGAGTTCCGATGGTTCTCAAGGAGCTCTTAACTTTACGTTACCACCGTTATTCAAAAGGATGTGTGAGTGCGCTTAAGGATTTCAGTATTGAAGGTGGAACTTTTTGGAACAACTAGTCTTCCTCGGCGTTATGTGCGTTAAGTATTGGTGAGGCTTATGGTTAACGCCGAGGGTGCCGAGACGCAGAGTTCGCAGAGAAGAAGTAAAAGTCATTTACGATACTTTTGGGGCAAGGGGAAAAACATTGTTGACTCGTTCCGTTTATTCGTATAGAAAGTAGGCATCTCCCCCTGACGTTCTCTAGTCAGAAGAGCAAATCGTTCGGCATCCATGACTGCGGTTTCAACAGCAGACGGTAACAGCGTTCTCAACTCCGTTACCATTTCGCATGCTTTGTTTTGATTAAGGTTCTCCACACTCTGGACTCACTCAATCGAGGCGGTGCCGAGATGATGGTCCTCGACGTGTGTCGGAACGCCAGGGCGAATGGATTGGACCTGACGTTTCTTGCTACGGGCAGCGGCGACTTGGAGAACGACTTTAGGAACTCAGGAGCGGATTTCATTTTCCTGAAACGTAAGGCCCCGATCGATCTGCACCTCGTGGCCCAAATTCGGCGGATCATTCGGGAGCGAAACTTTCAAATCGTGCACAGTCACCAGCCCGTTGAAGCTTTGCATCTTTATTTAGCAACGCGAGGGACCAATGCAAAGCGAGTCATGACATTGCACGGCGCAACTCCTGATATGAAAAATGGACTAGCTTTGAAGTTCGTTTTGCCCAGGACGGATGGTTGCGTCGTAATTAGCAACGAGATGGGCAACACGCTCTTGAATAAGCATCGACTTCACAAGAACAAGAGGTTCCTGGTTATCCCGAATGGTGTGGATTCTAAGCGTCTGGCAAGCTCAGGACGGAACTTGCGCGACGAACTCGGAATTCCTGCCGACAGTTTTCTTTTCGGCATGGTTGCAAATTTCAGCCCGACGGCGCGTAAGGACCAGATGACGGTTTGCAAGGCACTCCCGCATGTGTTCAAGGCCCTGCCTCGTGCACATTTCGTATTTGCCGGCAGCAAATCGGCAGTCGCGCCGCAACTGTTTGAGGATTGTGTCGAGTTCTGTAAACGAGAAGGAATTCTTGGAAGGGCGCACTTTTTGGGCAAGCGCACGGATATCGCCGATGTCTTGGGCTCGCTAGACGTTTTTGTGCTTTCTTCTGAACGCGAGGGCGCACCCATCTCGGTTATTGAAGCAATGATGATCGGTGTGCCCCTGGTCCTATCAGACATTGGCGCGCTTCGAGAAGTTTCGAAGAACGCCGCTTGTGCCCAGCTATTTCGTACCGGTGATGTTGATGACCTCGCAACCAAGCTCATCTCCCTCGCCAATAGAGCAGAATTCAGAGCCCTCCTCGGAGCCCGAGCCCAGGAATGGGCAGCAGAAAACTTTACCATCGAAAGTCACATATCAAGCCTGATTAGCTTTTACGGAAGGGTAGCTTCGGTTACCTCATAGCACTTTTTAGCCGTTTGCAACCGCGACTGATCCACCGGAGGTCGCCTATGTCAGAGGAGATTTGATGTGCGAATCCTACTCGGTATGCCAGAGCAAGGCTCAAAGGGCGGTTCGTGCAATTGTGAACCACCGTTTGTCGGAGAGTTGTGCAGACTTGGCCTGGAAGTCGAAGAGTTGATTTATACGTATGCCGACACAACAGTTGGATTTTCAACTAGAGCCCTCCGCGTCATGCGCACGGTTCGATCCTTAAGTAAGAAACTTCGTTCCGGGCACTTCGATGTAGTACATCTCAATACTTCTTTCGACAAAAAAGCGTTGGTCCGAGATGTGGTAACGTTATCGTTAATACGTCGCAACGGCACAAAGATCTTCTTGAAGTTCCATGGATCAGATCCCAAACTATTACGTAAGAGCTGGCTGTGGAGACTCTTGAGCAGACGCTTGTTCGCACGGGCTGCAGGAATAGGTGTCCTTTCCTCGGAAGAGCGAGCAAATTTTCTTCGAGCGGGTGTCGCAGAACAAAAACTGTTCGTTGTTTGCAACGTGGTCAATGACAACTCATCGGCTGAAGAGCGCGAAGCAGCGCCGGCCTCTCCCACCGACGTGCCGCAACTACTTTTCATTGGACGGTTTATACCGGAAAAGGGGTTATCCGACGTTATTCGTGCCTGCAAGCTGCTTCGCGATCGTGAAGTAGATTTTAAACTCATTTGTCTCGGAGATGGTCCTGCTCGCAGGGACGCAGAACGCGAGGTCGCACGATTAAACTTGCTCGATTATGTAACATTCACAGGCCATGTCCCCGAGGAAGAGGTGGCATTATTCTGCGCGAACGGCACTGCTCTGGTTTTCCCCACCTATCACATTGAAGGCTTTCCTATGACGATCTTTAATGCCGCGGCTGCCGGTCTACCGATCATCACAACACGTATCCGTGCTGCCGCCGATTATCTTCAGGAGCCGGACAACTGTCTCTGGGCAAGACCTGAGATGCCAACGATGCTAGCCAAAAAAATCCTTCATCTATTGCAGAACTCGGACTTGCGAAAAACCATGGGCGACAACAACAGACGACTTGTCGCGCGATTTTCTCGCGAAAGAGTTACTAGAGAATATTTAAAGACTTATGAAGCGATCGTCCGACCTGATAGAACTGCGGCACAGCCCCTCAGGTAAAAAGGTGTGAAGAATAATTGGTCTGCCCTGCCGTCCTTTTAGTTTCCTCAACTTGAGTTACGGTTATCCCCAGTTTCCATGTATCGCGTGAACATTGGCTTGACCAGAGAAGTCGTAATTTCAATGTCACAAAACTACAGTTTGCTCGTCTTCTAAAAAGAGGGACAATACTGTGGTGGCTGCTGCAGACCCAGGTAGACGTACCGCCGTGTTCGAAGAACTCCGGAGGCGCCTTTTTGGCATCGCCTATCGAATGATCGGAATAACGGCGGACGCGGAGGATATTGTCCAGGAGGCTTACTTACGTTGGCATCAGGCAAACACCGAAGAGATTCGATCGGCCGAAGCCTGGCTGGTCAGCGTTGTTACCAGACTCTCGATTGATAGACTGCGCAGGGCGTCAGTTGAGCGAGAAAAGTACGTTGGCCCGTGGTTACCGGAACCGCTCATCGCCAGCACCTCACCTACCCCAGAAGAAGAACTCGAAACTGAATCCAATCTTTCGATGGCATACATGGTGCTGCTCGAGCGGTTAACACCGGTTGAGCGCGCAGCGTTCTTGCTGCACGACGTCTTCGATTGTGCCTATCCCCTGATTGCGAACATCCTGCGAAAGAGTGAGGCCGCGTGCCGGCAGGTCGTGCATCGCGCGCGTCAAAGAGTTCGAACCGAGCAATCGCGGTTCAAAGCGAACGACGCCGCTCTTCGTTCACTGATCAATCAATTTCTGGCGGCAGCAGACGCTGGAGATGACGCGACCTTACTCTCGCTTTTCGCAAAAGATGCAACTCTTACGAGCGATGGCGGTGGAGTGGTTCCCGCGGCACGTAAAGTCATCTACGGACCTTCGCGCATTGCACGTCTGTATTTACAAATTTCAAAAAAACTGGGCACTCGACTCCGGAAAGAGATACTCACGATCAACGGCGAACCTGGTCTCGTCATGTACCTGGACGGCGTGCCCTTCGCCACCACCTCGTTTGCGACCGACGGCAATTCGATCACGGCTGTCTACACAGTACTCAATCCGCACAAACTTCACCGCCTTTCCAGTGTGAATTAGCGGCCACTTCAAATTGGCAAGCGAAATTCGGCTATCGGCAATGCTCTAGCTGTCACAAAACCGAGCCAGCTTCGTCTTTGTTATTGGAAACGGCGATTTCGGTTGCGACACGACCGCAACCGCAACGCATGATTGTTAATTAAAGAGGAGTTAGCAATGAACCAAAGACTGGATTTTCTCGCAACGACACCAGATGTGGTGAAAGCAATGCTTGGATTGCACAAACCGCTGTCACAAAGCGGGTTGGAGAAGGACTTGGTCGATCTCGTGTGCTTTCGCGTATCTCAGATCAACGGCTGTGCATTCTGTCTGGATATGCACTCCAAAGATTTACGAGCAGCCGGCGAAACTGAGCAACGACTTTACGTGCTCGAAGCGTGGCGCGAGAGCCCGTTCTATTCGGATCGTGAACGTGCGGCACTTGCATGGGCAGAAGCTGTAACAACACTCAGTGACAAGAATGTACCCGACGACGTCTACGAGCAGGCCCGGGCACAGTTCAGCGAAGCAGAGTTGGTGAATCTGACTTTGGCCGTCATCATGATCAACGGCTGGAATCGACTCAATATCGCTTTCCGCACGCCCGCTGGCACCTACGAAGTTGGAATGGTTTCCGAGGCGCTCAGTCTCGTTTGAGGCAGAAGTTAGGCGGAGAGCGATTAATGCTCTCCGCCCGGCGCCGGAGTTTTCAAAGGCAGGTTGAAATGACACGAAGAGACAAAACATCAAAAGCAACACAGCATCTGCGCTTCATCCCTTTGCCGTAGCTTTCTGTTGCGTTGCGGAAGCACGAGGAAGGTGCTCGCGGATTTTTGCGGCTTGCCCCTCACGAGACGTCGCTCGGCCCACCAAAGCAATCGCAGCGATAACGACTACTCCTCCAAATATGAATCGAATTGTAAGTAACTCTCCGGCGATGGACCAACCTAGAAGCGCTGCTACAACCGGATTAACGTACGTATGAGTTGCAATGAGTGTCGGAGGAAAACGGTTCAATAACCAGAAATACGCCGAGTAAGCGACCAACGACCCTGCTATTGCCAGATACCCCAGGGCCAGGAGAGATTTCATCGAAACCAAGGCTAAGTCAAGTTGTGCTGCTTCCCCCGTGACCGTTCCCACGAGGAATAGCATCACTGAGCCCGCTAGCAGCGACATTGCGGCCGCCATTCTGTCGTCAGGATGTAGGGCCGCACTGCGAGAATAAACCATCCCGATCGACCAGGAGGCTGTTCCAATCAAAACTGCCAATGAGCTGAGCATTTGGGCGCGACCGGTTTGTAGGTCGTCGCTAATAATGAGGGCAACGCCGACTAAACCCAGTAACAATCCCAGTAACAGTGTCGGAGTGATACTCGTGCGTCGAGTGGTTGTAAGGATGATCGCTACGAAGATTGGTTCGGTTGCTATTAAGAACGCAGCGACCCCTGAAGGAAGGCTTTGTTGGGCCCAGTGTAGTGTGCCGTGACCGATCAGGAAAAATAATGCCCCGAGCACGGTGCTCGCTAACCATTGCTGTTTGGTAGGACGCAGTCCTCGCCACCAGCACCATCCAAGCAGCAATCCACCGGCAATCAGATGCCGGGAGCTCGCAACAAAAAGCGGCGGGATCGTTTCCACGGCGTACCGGATCGCCAGATAAGTTGAACCCCAAACAAAATAAATGCAGGCAAAGGCAAGAAGGGTTAGAAGGCCGTTCTGGCCTGTTAGGTAACTGGAATTTGACTCTTGATTCGAAAGCATTGGCGCCTTCAGTTCAACTGCTTCTCAAGCGATCACAAAATTTGACACCTGACTTCGTAACCGGCTAACATGATGCATGACGGTTACATCCTAGATGAATATTGGTAACCTGTCAATTCCGGTTTTAGTGGTTACGGAGCCGGGGTTGAGACTATGAAAGCAATTCAAGCATCGGCGGCGGAGATGAAGCTGGTTGGAGGCCGGTTGTGCCTGGACTTTATCAACACAGTCGACGGACGAAAGAGCGATTTGCCGCGAAAAGAGTCACACTCAGTCGACAGTCACTTGGTGGGTGACAAGCTCGGAGAGTATTCAGATCTTGTGGAGTGGAGCCAGCACTCGGATATCCTCACAGCGACAGAAGCTGAACGCTTGATTCGGGCAGGCAAGCGAAACGCGGGCAAAGCAAGGGATGTGCTTGACCGAGCTATTGCGTTGCGCGAAGCACTCTACCGCATCTGCAAAGCAAAAATGACAGATCGCCGGCCACAGAGGGCTGACTTAGGGATCTTAAATAACGAATTACTGGAAGCACGGGCCCACGAGAAGCTGACTCATGGACCGCACGGGTTTACGTGGGAATGGGTCGGCGATGAAGGTGCGTTGGATCGCATGCTCTGGTCGATAGCCCATTCCGGAGCCGAGCTTCTTACTACCGCCGACTTGTCGCGCCTGCGTGAGTGTAGCGGCGAAGATTGCGGTTGGCTGTTTGAAGACACAAGCAGAAATAGGAGCCGTCAGTGGTGCGACATGCAGGATTGCGGCAATCTGGCAAAAGTTCGTCGATACCGAACACGTCTGCGCAGAGGTAAACGTCTACGTACCGCTAAGAAGACTGGGAGATGACTGAATACAGTCGTCACCGTCGGCAGCGCCGCCGGCCGGTCTGCTGGTAGATCCAGCTTTCACTGCCCAATCGTTCTCAATGGGTTTTCAGTAAAGGCACAAAGAAAAACTTGCAGTTGAGGGCCTGACTGTCCTCCTTTGCGCCTTTGCAAAAAACTCTCTCTGGTCCTCACGTTCTCTTCGCTCCTGTCACTTTTGACAGTTACACCTTCGACGGATGGTCCCACAATCAATCTGGGTTCTGCACTGTTTGGTAAAGCGAAAGGAACTGTAATGGCACTTAACCACTACAAACATCTTGTTGTTTGCCTCGCGGTAATTCTATTCCCTCCAATACTAATCAACGTTGCCGCTCAAACTATTGATGTACCTAAAGACGATGGTTCAACTGCATCACCAGCGGTAAGAAATGCCGAGAACACAAGTACAAATAAGCCGGCACCCAGACCTCAGGATCCGAACCAAGACAAATGGCACTTTCAACTGACTCCATACCTGTGGGTTGCCGGTATTAGCGGACGTGCGGGCATCGGCGATCTTACTGTCGACATTGATGCGGGAATTACCGACGACGACGTGGACTTAAACTTTGGTTTCATGGCCACATTTGAAGCACGCCGGGACAGACTGATAATCCTGACAGACTTGCAATATTCAAATCTTGGAACTGATCGCGCCACCCCTGGTCCATTCTTCACCAGCGCCAACGTGGACTTCAAAACCTTCGTGCTTGATCCGGAAGTGGGATATCGAATTGTTGAGAATCCTGCGAAAGGCCGATATCTGGATGTGCTGGGCGGCATACGCTACTGGCACCTCAGAACAGATTTAGATTTCACTTCCGGAATCTTGCCCGGCGTTTCGGCGACCGCAAGCAAGCAGTGGGTGGATGCCGTTGGTGGAATACGCGGCAGGATGCACTTAACGCCGAAATTATTTCTCACCGGCAAAGCCGACCTCGGCGGCGGTGGCTCGGAGTTCACTTACCAACTGGCGGGGGCAGTCGGAATACAGGTTAGTCCCAGTGTTGCGTTGATCGCAGGTTATCGACATCTGGACGTCGACTACAACCGGAATGATTTCTTGTTTGACACGGCTTTGGCCGGTCCAATCATAGGCGTCGGCTTCAGATTCTGAGAACAAGAATGAACGTGAAAATTATTCGCGGCGTTCCGTGAGTGGATCGAATGGGTGGTAACAGGAAGACTGGATGGTAACCAGCCAGTTGCGGTTAGGGACGGACATTGTCCGCCCCGCCGCGGGGGGAACATCATCGGTTTACATCAACTTCGAAACAGCTGCTTGGTGTAAGGTCGAACTGGCGAACTCGAAGGTCTTCACTTTCGGCGTGCCGTCGATCACAGTCGCCAGGGCCTTCAGCACGTCCGGGTACACCGTGTCGCTGTAGGCATCCGCATCTGCTTTTGTGTCCCAGAAGCTGTTAACGATGGCTTCTGAACGTTCGGGTGCAATAAAGATGGTTTCATCGCGGAATCCGTTCTGCTTGCGCAGGAGCGGGAGAATCTCGGCCGTGGCGATGCGGTTCAGTTGTGTAGCCGAATTCGCTTTTAACTTTAAAGTAACTTGTCGTCCAAACATTTCTTTCTCCTCTGTTGTTGAGGCTGTTGACTTCAGGTGATCTGGAAAATTCCAGAGGAGCTGAGAAGGGAGCAAGCGGACTCGATTCGCAAGCCACCTTATGCTAACGATGAGTATATGTCAAATACAGGATATATTGCGCATCTGACAAAGAGCACGCGATCCCAGGTGACGCCCAGTTTCTAATGAGGGTCGCGGATCTTTTTGGTGCGCTAGGCAATTAGTTTCGTCCGCGGGGTACGAGACAACTACGCTCGCCGCTTGGGCGTGAAAGGAACTTTATATGTGTGATAGCGCACATACAATTGCTCAAATGTTTTCTTAGACTTGCGGTTTCCGAAAAAGAGTTAGCTGTCGTTGGTTGAAGGAACGCACCGTGCAATTGTCGCGAAAACCACTACTTTCTTTAGTAAGCCCTCAGCACCCGACAGCCGATCACGTCGAAACGCTACTCCCTTGGGTGGCCAGAGGCGATGAAGCTGCTTACCGTCTCTTTTGTGAGGCTACGGACGGCCTGCTCTTCGGTCTCTTATTGCGTATTTTGAGGCACACTGAAACAGCGGAAGAGGTATTGGCTGAAGTCTATGAAGAAGTAAGCCGGAGAGCCGCCCTGTTCAACAGACAGAATGAAAGGCCGCTGACCTGGCTTATACTCATTGCCCACCGGCGTGCCATCGAACGTCTTGCCGGCCAACTAACTGCCAGTAGCGAGACATTCCATAAAACGAGAGGCAAAACCAGGTCAACTGCCATTTCCGCCGCCTCAATCAACATCACAGAACAGCGACGACTCGTTCGCGCAACACTTGAGGCATTGCCACCAGTGCAGCACCGCATGATTGAACTCGCGTTCTTTTCGGGGATGTCTAATCTTGAAATCGCAACGGAACTTGGGCAGTCGCCCGAGGCGGTGGACGGCGGAATCCGGTATGCGATGTTGCAGCTTTTCGGACTATTTAAGTCCATGGGCTTCACCGTGGACTCCGGGACACAACCTAAAGAGGGCTGACTCACCCGTCAGACCTCCTCCCTCTTTGGGTATGTGTGTTAGCGCAGGGATCTTCCCTACCTCAGATTGCTATGAGTTGGTGCTTCGCATTGGTCCAGAGGAGCGTTGAGCAAGCGCAGCCTCAAAACGACATCAGCACCTTCCAATCTGACTTTGATCTCGCGATTCAACCCTATTCCACATAATGTAAATCTAGAGTAGTCCTCAGCGTACCGGGTAACTCTTTCCAGGGAGCGGTGACAAGTTCGGTTAGTATTAAATCGCCCGCATGCATACGAGAAGACAGCCATTCTCCGCGGAGCTTTTCGTATCGCCAACGATAATATGGACCACCTGCGCGTTGACTATAGAAGATGAGACCTCCGCCCTGCGGATCAGCTCTTTTAAGATCGAGATAAACTCTAAGACCCTTCATTGACCTACTCGGAGTTTCGTTAATTAATACCAACCATCAACGGAGCAAGCTCAGTAAAACCCAGTCGCAGACCATGCTTCAGGTGACGGGTCGGGTCGGTGATCATTAGGAAGGATGCGGTTTGGCCATCTGTCCTTTTAAGTTCCTCGAGTGCGCGCGCATCGAACGTCACCGGTCTAAAGCATTCCATGCCGGAGTCACGCAAACGGGCTGTCGTCGCGTCGCCGGTGCTGTTGAAGATCGGCATCCGAAGATCGCCCCTGTCCGCAACAGCGAACCAATCGCCATTTGCCCGTCTCATTGCATAAAAAGTCTTCATGCTTGCTCCGGTAGCACTCTTTGGTCGTTGAATTTTCGTGCTCCTCGTTTGTGGCTGTTCAATTCAGGAGATCTGGGCGATTCCAGAGGAGCTGAGAAGGGAGTAAGCCAGACTCGATTCACAAGAACCTTACGCCGCCAACCACTATATGTCAAATGCAGGATATATGTCGTATAGCACTATGAGTGTCAGACGACGGCGGCTAGCGCGGCCCGAGTTATTCACGAGGAACATTTTCCATTGTCAGCTCAATCAAACGATCGACGACCGCATTGATGTCACCCGTCTCGTGCCAGACCCGAAGTTGCTCATCCGCTGATGTTCCTCGATCGAGAATCGTGCGGATGTGTCGTATCTCCTTGCGCGAGCGGAGATCGTCTGTCACATCATCAACAAACTCGAGCAGTTCACGAATAAGCTCCCGCACCGGGACCTCGGCCCCTTTGCCGAAATCGATCATTTTGCCATCGAGCCCGTACCGCAAAGCGCGCCATTTGTTCTCTTCAATCAGCATTTTGTGATGCAGCCGGAAAGTGAGATTACTATCAAGGAGCTTATTGACTTTAGCGACCATCGCTTGAAACAGAGCGGCAATAGCGAGTGTGTCATCAACGCGGGTGGGAATGTCGCAGATGCGAAACTCCAGGGTGGGGAAAAACGGATGGGGCCGAACATCCCAGTAGATCTTCTTACCGTCGTCGATGCAACGAGTTTTGACCAGTAGTTCTACGTATTGTTCGAATGCTCCGCGCGACTCGAAGTAATCGGGGATGCCCGTGCGCGGGAACCTGGCGAAGACCTCCGAGCGATAGGATTTCAAACCCGTATGTACACCAAGCCAAAAGGGCGATGAAGTTGAGAGCGCCAGCACGTGCGGAAGCAGGTAGCGGATGCCGTTCATGATTTGAATTGCGCGTTCGGGATTCGGAATACCAACGTGTACGTGGAGACCGAAGGTCAGCAGTGAACGTGCGATGATCTGATTCTCTTCAACGATCGAATCATATCTTGCGTTCTCGTAAATTTTTTGGTCCTGCCAATGCGAGAATGGATGACTGCCTGCAGCGACAATAACCAGGCCTTGCTTGCGCACCAGCGAAGAGAGCACGCTACGTAGTTTTGTGATATCGGCTCGCGCTTCTTGTATGTCGGCGCACACCCCGGTGCCGACCTCAATCATCGATTGAATCATTTCCGGCTTGACTTGCTCGCCTAACAGCATCTTGCCTTCTTGAAGGATTTCGGAAACGTGTGAGCGCAACTCGCGCGTATGCGGATCTACGATCTGAAACTCTTCTTCAATTCCCAGCGTGAATTGCTCGAACATGCTTGAAGCAGTTCTCATCATTCTCCTAACTATTGCTCGTCGTAACGCCTCGTTTAACTTGTGAAATGTCGTAACCCATTGCCGCCACCCACAATAATTCGTCCCCGCCGAACTAAGCGACGTTCGGCGTGATTACCTTTGATGGGGATCTGGCCGGTGATGTGGATCTTGCCGGCGCTTGCGTTCGAAATCTCTTTTTCGCGCTTTTTTGGTTAACAACCGTGAATATATCACCCGGCTGGCAATCGAGTATCGCACATAGCTTTTCCAGCGTTATGAAGTTGATTCCCAATGCTTTACCTTTTTTCAAGCGCCACAACGTGGTATGGCTAATACCTGTCTCCTTCGCCAGCCAATAAAACGTTCGTCCGCGTGCTTTAAGTAGTTGGCCTATGCGTACCTCAATCATCGAGCCTCCTTTTCGTGAATCGTCTCTACCATATACGAAACATATTGTCGATCCGTACTATATTTCACATTTGACATATATACCAGAGCAGCGTAGGCTTCGCGCGGGATGATCCGGGATACGTCAGTTTTTTGAATTGAGAGGAGATCGATGCAGCAACTGAGAGAGCGAGGCATTTATACCGTCCTGTCGGAAGGTGAAGAATTCGTCGCACATGCGGTTTTCCGCGGCGTGTATGTGCTCTACACACCGGCAGACTGGGAGTTCTTCGGGCCCTATACCTACGAGTCCGATTGGGCCGGCAATATTCGCTGCGAGGGACAAGTTACACGTTGGCATCTAGATGATCTCGCCTTTACAAACCGCATCGCACGCTCGCGTTCTCAAAATGGTGCTGCCCTGAAGCCTGCCCCGTCGGAATAAACTTCTACAAACTGTCGCATAGATGGACCAGTGGTTACGTCTTTATGACGTAGACTATGTGTGTTGCCGCACAGACGTGCTTTAGAAAAACGAGCAAAATGACGATCAAAGAAACCACAATCGACCGGCTCTCCGGTGTTCAACGTCCAACTTTGAGACATAACGCCATGTTACTTATTCGATCCAACTCCAAATTCGCAGAACCAACGATTCTTCCCTTCTCTTCTCCCATGTCATCTGCTCTCAAACCTACTATCCTCGTGGTCGAAGATCACGACGACACGCGAGAAATGCTTTGTATGTTGTTAGAGGGATGGGGCTTTCGAGTGGTAGAAGCCACTAACGGATTAGAGGCGGTAGAGGCGGCCTCCAGGGAAAGGCCGCAACTCATCCTGATGGACGGTCGCCTGCCTTTGCTGGATGGGCTGGACGCCACTCGCAGGATTCGTGAAAACGCACTCCTGGATCACGTCAAGATTCTGGCCTTGGATGGCTCAGGTAGCCCAGGCTTTCACGCGGAGGCCTTGGCGGCTGGATGTGATGACCGCATCGAAAAACCTTTTGACATCGAGAGGCTGCGTACGTACGTGGTCGCCTCGATTCCCGCGGCCATGACACGTACAAGCATGAATAACTATGCAGTAACAGTATGACCGTCTCGCCCGCACAAATCAGTACTTCAGTCGGATGTCTAACTTATGCAAGAACCAATCGTTAAAACGCAATCGCAGATACAAATAGATTTTGATCCCGTGCGCTGGGCGCAACTAATCCCATGGCTCTCAGAGGGTCAGGCAGATGACAGAATACCAATGGACGGTTCTGTCAAAGACGTCAGCGGAGTACCGTCTGTTCAGCGCTCCTTCGCCCGGAGGTCTCATCAGGCAATGTTCAAAAAGTGGTCGCAAGAAAGGCACGATTAAAGGATCAGCTTGGCGATCCGGGTGACCGCAACCTCACCTCACCGGCTCGTATCCATAACGCCTTTCATCATCTCATCACGCTTCCCTTTGAACTCTGATCCGGCTTTCCATTCCGGATACCTGTCGCCTTGCGCCACTCGATATCCGATAATCGTCAACAACTGCGCATCATCAACCGCTCCCGTGAGATCCCAGTCAGGTTTAATCTCGTCGGAAACTTTGTGGTAGTCCTTGCTTGTGTATTCGTCGCGTTTCTGTTTGCTGAACGCTGAATCTTTCCCTTCGTAGGTAATCCCCGAATCGGTGTAGAGCGCCGGAACCCCTTGTTTCGCAAATTCAAAATGATCCGAGCGATAGTAAAACCCCTTCTCCGATTCCGGATCCGGATTCACCGCCCGCCTCTGCGAGGTGGCTGCTTCACGCAGCAAGTCGATCAAGGTGCTGTTGTCGTCGCCCACCATCGTTATGTCCGTGGTCCTGCCCCACTGATTAACGCCATCCATGTTGAGGTTCGCGAGCGTTTTGTTCAGCGGATACAGAGGATTCTCGGCGTAATACTTTGCCCCGAGTAACCCTTTCTCTTCTGCCGTAACTGCGAGAAACAGAATCGATCGTTTTGGAGGTGTGGCGAGTTTTGTGAATGCTTCGGCAATCTCGAGCATTGCGGCGGTGCCTGAGGCATTGTCGAGCGCCCCGTTGAAGATCTGATCGCCAGTTAGATTTGGATCGCGGCCAAGGTGGTCCCAGTGTGCCGTGTAAATAACGTACTCATTCTTCAGTGCGGGATCCGCGCCTTCGAGCTTTCCGATGACGTTATTGGAATTAATTTCACGTAACGTATTTTTGACCGTCATGTTTGCCTTCGCATTGAGAGCGACGGGCTTGAAGTCCTTCGAGACGGCAGCTTTTTTGAGCGCGTCGAAGTCCTGGCCGGCGGCAGTAAACAGCTCCTTCGCGCGGTCGGTCGTGATCCATGATTCCACCGCAACACGGCCCATGTTCTTGTCGGGCGTCTGAATATCGAAGTTCTCGCGAGACCAACTCCCCGAAACAACCTCATAGGGATAACCAGCCGGACCCGTTTCATGAATGATCACTGCGGCAGCCGCACCCTTCTGCGATGC
>CBFGMX010000043.1:0-33971 GCA_965649955.1 uncultured bacterium | reverse complement strand
GTTTCACGTCGAAAGATATCGACGCCCGCAACGTTGGTGCGCGAGACGATCACGCCAGTCGCCACCGCCACCGGAATTGCATCGACCGTGTATTGCAGCGCGAGCGTGTCGTTTGCCGCTAACGTGCGGCCATAACGAAACGCGGCAAGAAAAAACTTTCGGTTTTCGGCTTCGTCTTCACGCAGTCCTTCGAAGATCGTCGTGGCCTTCGGCGAAAAGCCGCCCCAGAAACCGAATTCGTTGTCGCCACGCTCCAGCGTCTGTGCGGCAACGCAAACTGAGGCACAAATCAGAACACCAATAACCCAAATTATTTTCACTCAGGGTTCCTCGTTTCGATACTCGCGGGTGTAACGAACGTAGTTCTGCCAGAAGATCGCAAGTGAGGCAACTTCCTCTTCAGTGAGTGGGCGTTTCACCTTAGCCGGAAAACCCATCACCAGTGACCGTGGCGGGATTATCGTCCCGGGACTCACTAGTGAACCCGCCGCCACCAGGGAAAGCTCTCCGATCCGCACGTCGTCGAGCAGAACGGCGCCGATTCCCACCAACGATCCTCGTTCGACGTGACAACCGTGCAGCGTAACGCTGTGGCCGACTGTCACCTCTTCTTCGACGATGGTCGGGTGCGTCCCGTCGCGAACGTGGATTACAGAGTTGTCCTGGATGTTCGCGCGATCGCCGATGCGGATGTGGTAAATGTCGCCACGGACAGTGCAGTTGCACCAGATCGACGCCTCTTCGCCGAGGTGCACGTCGCCGATCACTTGAGCGCTTGGGTCCACGTAAGCTGTTGGGTGAATCTGCGGATGAACCCCACGAAACGGTCTAATCATGATTTCGCCGATAGTAACATAGCCACAGATCCGTGTTACATTGCGTCCGATGGCCCGACGATTTTCCTTGCTTGTTCTATTGATCATCGGTGCGACGTCGTGTAGCAACTCGCTTTTCAAGGTCAAACCGGTGACGGAATTGCCGCCGCTGCCTGCCGGTGCTCGCAGCGCGGACGCGGGTGGTGTTACGGTTCGCGTCGCCCCATTGCTCACGGACGAACAGAGTCAGGAGTTGTTTGAAGCGAACCTGCCGGTGAGCGGCGTGTTGCCGGTTCGTTTGGAACTGGTCTTTCAGAGCGGTCTGCCCGTGGAAACAAAACGCGCGCGGTTTCGATTGCGAGACAGCGAAAACCGCGAATGGAAGTTACTTAAACCCAAAGACGCCATTTCGCGAATCATGAAAGCGAACGGCGTGTTTGCTTACAACCCAAACGCGCGAAAGCAATTTGAACAGGAGTTTGGCGCGTACGCGATCGATCTCAAGGCGCCGCTATCTGCCGACGATGCCCGGCGGCGAGGTTTCATCTTCTTCCAGACACCCGACAAGCAACCAGTAAAAAGCGACCTGCGGTTAACGCTCACCGTCGAGCGTCTTCCGCAGGTCGCCACCATCGAACTCAACTGATCAGTTGATCAGTCTTATCCTTGTGGTCCAGTTGCTCTCACCGTGACTTCAGTGCCGGCTTTCAGGTCAAGATCGTTTCGACCCTGAACGTAAACCGAACCAGCGCCCGCGCCGGCGCCAATCACAGCACCGATTGCCGCGCCTTTACCGCCGCCGGCAATCGCACCGATGATCGCACCAACCGCTGTACCAATCGCTGTTCGCGTCACGGTCGTCTTGGTCTGATCGCTTTCACGAACCGCACCTTCGTTGTCTACTCGAACGACCTCGCCCTCGGGCGTACGAACGCTTTCGAGGATGCCGGCAAAGTTATAACTCCGCCCGTCTCGCGTGCGTATCGTCTCGAAATCGAGTGTCATCTCCGATCGACCACTAATTCGGCCGCCTCGACTGACACTCATGACACGACCTTCGATCGTCGCGCCTTCAAACTGACCGGGCGAACGCACCGTCATCGTAAACCGGTCGCCTTCGCTCACGTTCTGCGTTGACAGGTCGTTGTTAAGCACGCCGACGACTTGCGTTCCGTTCGGAATGACAAAGCTGCCGACTGCGGCGCCGCCCACATTCGTGTCTTCACGATTCGTATCGTAGATGTTCAACTGCGCAACATCGGAGACACGGTCGTAGTAAGTTCTGACGACGACAGGCTGGTTGAAGCGGTCGCTGTAAAGCGTGCGAGTCACCATCATTTGCCGCCCGTTGTCCATCGGATCGAACGTGACCGTGAAATCGTTCGCACGTTCGCCGGTGCGGGTGATCGTCAATGTATCGCCCGTCAGTTCGGCTCGGACGCGGACCGTCCGCCCACCCGGCGTTGTCTCAACCTGTTCGCGGCCGTTTGCCACGAAGTTGATCTGAGGCGCTCGGGTTGAAGCGATCGTCACTGAATTACCGCGGCGATCGATTGCCAGCATCTGTGGTGGATCGAACCGTCGTAACAGCGCGTCATAAACACGCTGCCGTTCAGAGAGCGACAAGTTTCGGGTAGCGGCGTCGACTGCGCGGCGCGCGTCATCACCCTGACTCGGGTTGTAACGGAACGTGCCGGTCAGCTCAGCGCGATTGCCGTAACCACCGCCGCCTGGCGTCGTGGACCAGTTCCACGCGATGTTAAAAGCACTCGCGAGGCGTTCGAGGTCCGGTCGCAGCGTGGTCCAGTTGTTTTCAGTTCGGCTCGACAACTGCCGATCGGCGACGTAGTTATTGAGAAACGCCGCACGGTCTAACAGGTTCTGCGCATCCGACGAAGTTACCTGCCGGGTGTTAACGCGGTTCCGGAGTTGGACCAACGCGGCTTCGAAGGCCGATAGCTGGCGCCGGGCTTCATCTGCTCCGCTGCGATCGTCGTACGACCGATTAAGGTCAAGACGGAAGTTGCGGCTGAAAGTGGACGCGCGGTTGTCGATGCGCTGAATCAACTGCCGCATCTGCGCGTCGCTGAGGGTGTAGTCGATAGAGCCCCCGGGAGTACCGGTGCCCCACGAAGCAGTCAGGTTGTAATAAGAGCCGAGCTGATCGATGTCGGCGCGCAATGACTGCCATTCGCGGTGGGTGCCTCCCCCGACCCGATTGTTCATCAGGAAATTGTCGATCAACACTGCGCGGTCCAACACGACGCGAGCATCTGCTGAAGACGCGCGACGTGAGCCGACACGGCGGTCGAGCTGGTTTACCGCACTTTCGAAGTCCAGCACTAGTCGATTTAGATCTTCAGCACGATAGTTGCCGCGGTCGGACGCGTTCTGAATTGCGCGTTGAAGATTGTCGGTGCGGGTTTGAATGCGGTTGACGATAGATTGAATATTTGCTTCGCTGGCAAATTGGGCCATCCCAATGCTGGCGGTGCTGGAGACTACGAGCATCACCAGGGCCAGGAAAGCAGTCTTTCTTATGGTTCTCATCTCTTCTTCCTCCTTCGCTCCAAGAGGAAGACTCAACAGGTGTGCCAGAGGAGGGGCAGCAATTTCTCGTCTTTTTGTGGATATTTTGCAGAGATTCGTGGAGCGATACCGTACGCTTTGCGTAAGGCGATGTATGGGTTGGTGTAAATTCGTTTAAACCGGGCGGCCTAATCCGTCGAGCCGAATCCGCCGGCGCCGCGGGCTGTCGCATCCAGATCGTTAACCCACGTAGCTTCGGGCGTGATGATCTGCTCGATTATCAACTGGCAGATCTTACTCCCCGCGGGCAACGCAATAACTTCGTCGCCCGTGTTGTAGAGCACACAACAAATCTCGCCTCGATAATCGGAGTCGATCACGCCGGCCAGCACATCCAAACCGTTTTTCGCGGCGAGACCGGAACGCGGTGCGACGCGTCCATAGAAACCGGGTGGAATCGCCACGGCAAGTCCCGTTCGCGCCGTCGCGCGTTGCTTCGGCTGAAGTTCGACGTCTTCAATCGCACAGAGGTCCAACCCGGCGGCCAACGCACTCCCCCGCCTCGGCAGCACCGCTCTCGGATCGATTTGTTTGAATCTCAGGACGTCCAGTGTGGTCGGCATCTACATCTTCGGCAGCGTTACGCCGCGTTGGCCCTGGTACTTGCCGCCGCGGTCTTTGTAAGACGTTTCGCAAACTTCGTCAGATTCGAAAAACACAACCTGCGCGACGCCTTCGTTGGCGTAGATCTTTGCCGGCAACGGCGTGGTGTTGGAGAACTCGAGCGTGACGTAACCTTCCCACTCCGGTTCGAATGGCGTGACGTTTACCAGAATCCCGCAACGTGCATAGGTGCTCTTGCCCAAACAGATCGTAAGGACGTTACGCGGGATGCGGAAGTATTCCACCGTGCGCGCCAGCGCGAAGCTGTTTGGCGGAATGATGACTGAGTCGCCTTTGATGTCGACGAAATTCTTGTTGTCGAACTCCTTCGGATCGACGATGGTGCTGTTGATGTTGGTGAAGAGTTTGAATTCGTCGGCGCAGCGAATGTCGTAACCGTAACTCGACGTGCCGTAGGAAACGATTCGTTTGCCGTCAATTTCTTTGACCTGGCCGGGTTCGTACGGGTCGATCATTCCATACTCCACGGCCATCATGCGGATCCACTTGTCGCTCTTGATGCTCATTTGTGCGCATATTTAACCACGGATATAAACGGACGACTACAGGCACCCTTGTTTTAATGTGCGGCCTGAATTTTTACTGCGCGACCTTGCGAATATTGACCATCCCATCGCCAACCGTGAATTTGAAAAACGCTCCACCCGCGCCCGCACGCGCGCGCACAGTGCGTTCCGTGATACCCGGTTTTTCGCGAGAAACGAGTCCGTCGTGAGTGTTGACGATCTTTCCCGTCCGCAGAATCTCGGCGTCAATATCGCCGTTGAACCCCGGTGGCAGGTCGACGTTGACGACGCCCGTCGCGAGCCGGATTTCCGCGCCGCCGCCTCGCCAACTCCGCGCCGGAATGGTCAACGTTACCATCCCTGCCGTCACGGTCGTCGACACCAGGCCGCCCGTTAATGTCAACGCGGTTTCACTCTCCGTGGCACTGATGCGCATCGCTCCCTCGACTGCCGTAACCTTTACTGGACCATAACCGGCGTTGATTTCCAGGTCCGTGTTTACCGGCACGCGCAGCTTGTAATCAATCTTCCACGGCAGGTTAAGAAGCTTCTTGGGAAAGTTCTTCGCTACTTTCTTCATGTACGCGCGATCGTGAGTGCCCGTGGTTAGGACGCTGAGGTGATTCAGGTCTTCGTCAAAGACGAAACCGTTGACGTTTGCGAGTTGGTCCAGGTCAGCTTCGGTTGGTGCGGTCAGTTCAATGTCGGCGACGAGCTCGACTTCATTGCGCGACCAGCCTTCGATAGTGACAGCTCCACGCGGCGCGCCGATCACAGTAACCGTGCCACCGAAAGCGAAACGTCGAGTGTCGCGTCGCGTCGTCGTGCGCTTCAACAGGTTAGTTGGCAGCGCGGCAGACGTTTTGTCCTTTTGCGCTTGGGCCGCAATGGGAGGCGGAGTGAAGAACGTCAAGAAGACACAGACTGCAATCAGCACTCTAAACACAATTCAGATTCCTTCCTCCGGCTGGCCTAAGACATGGCAGCTAATAGTAACTTCCAACCGTCTTCCGCAAAACAAAAAAAGGGACGCTGCAAACGCAACGTCCTCATTCGCGACTTGCCATTAGAAAGCCTTGCAAAGAGTTATCTTCGCAAAAACGTAATCTGACCGCTGAAATTCATCACCGACACAGACGAACGACCGTCGCCAACGTCGCCGACTAATTTGCGGCCGTCCTGGTTCTTAAAACTGCTGTTCCAGAAATCATTCAACACGATCTTTCTCGCCGGCGATGCTGCAACCAAACGAAACGCTGAGTTTCCAGGAATACGGATCGTGATGTCGCCCTTGTTTGATTTGAACTCGTAAGTGCCGCCGCGCGAAAACTCTCCGTCGAAGAAAATGTTTCCGATGACGTTTTGAGCGATTACCTGCGAAGCGCTGATGTTCGTGAGTTCGATGTCGCCTTCCGAGGAAACGTGCGCGCGAACCAGACCGCTTCTGATGTTTGACACGCTGATGTTGCCGCGGCGTGTTTCGATATCGACGGAGGAATTAACCGGCACTTGAAGTTTGAAATTGATATCGCCGATGTCGCCGCGACCGCGATTGTCGCTCATCACGTCGATCATCAGGCACTGGTCAACTTGCTTTGGAACGACGTGCGCGTTTTTCGATTCGATGGTGGCGGAAAGTCGAATCTCGTCCTTGTTCCAGGATTCGACGACGACGGTGCCGGAGATGTTGCGCAATTCAACGCGCACATTCTTTCCGCCGGGATAGCGTTTATTGATCTTTTGTTGAGCGTTGGTGATTTCGACTGCGGCTAAAAAGACAAGTGCGAAAACAAGGGCACCCGCAAACAGGCCGTCGCGAACTCGCACGAAGATCGAGGGTCGCCAACTTAAGGATCCTATTTTCATCAGTGTGGGGCTTCTCAAAAAACAAAAACTCACGGGCAACGATCTTCTCTCAGCGCCGGAATCACAAATCGGAAAACTCTTTGAGTAGCGCAAGCTTGTCGTTCAACGACTCGTTGAGCATTTGTTCGGAAATCTCGTCATGGGGATTTCTCTTCAGCTCATCCAGCGAATTCGCAACGGCCTGATCGATAACGCGCATGTTTCGATCGAACACCTCGCGCATTTCCGGACTCCAGCGCGTTTTGTTTAATTCAACTCGCTGATTCCAGTAATTGATCGCCTGCTGTCTCTGCCAAACGCGGTCGTTCACATTCGACGCTTCAACAACGTTCGGTTGCGGGATCGGTACGTCCGTTCCCCAGCGACGCAAGCCGACAACTGTAACCAATGACACTAGCAAAACGATGGCTGATGTGGCGGCCGTCAACTGCGGCAACGAAAGTTCCCACGTGCGGCCCATCAAGCGAGTTAAAAACGAAGGACGTCGTTCGGTTTGTGCGACCGTTCGGCCGCGCTGCTCCGCCTCGATCACATTTCGAATGCGAAGCCAAAGCGCGTGTTCGTTTGGCGGCGCCTCATACTCGCCGCGACGCGTGCGGCAAAAGCCCACTATCGCCGACAAATCCTGGCGCACGCTCTCGCAATCCAAACAATCTTTGAGATGCGTATTAAGAATGGACTCATCGCTGCGGCTGATGCTGCCGTCCAGCAGATCGTGGATGAGTTCCTGACACGTGTCGCAGTTCATTGCTTACCACCTTCGTCCTGTCGCACTGGAACACACACAAACTGAATCGAACTGTCTTCGACAGAACCTTTCTGGTTGTTATCAATCAAGGGAAGACTGCGTTTAAAGCCATGTTTTCGGTATTTAAAAAACATCGGCTGCTAACTTCGAGGCTATTCGGCCTCCTTCTGTTGCCTGAGAAGTCCGCGCAATTTCATTCTGGCTTTATGTAGTTGCGACTTGGACGTTCCGACCGAACAACCGAGCATTTTCGCGATTTCCTCGTGCTCGTGTCCCTCAATGTCGTGGAGGGTAAAAACCGTCCGGTAACCGGGCGGTAATTGGGCAATCGCCTTATCGAGCGCGATTCGATCAACCACCGGCATTGAGTTCGGGTTTTCAGTCCCTTTTACGATCTGGACAGGCGTTTCGCCGTCTTCCGTCGTCTGTTCCATGCGCACTCCGCGTTTGCGGAAATGCATGAGCACTTGATTGACTGTCAGGCGGTGAAGCCAGGTCGTAAAGGCGGATTCGCCCCGAAAACTACCGATCTTTCTAAAGAGCTGTATGAAAACCTCCTGAGCGAGGTCTTCAGCCTCCGAGACATTACCGGTCATTCGCAGGCACAGCGAGTAGACGCGACGATTATGGCGCTGGTAAAGCTGCTCGAAGGCTGCCATGTCGCCTTGAGCGGCTTTCTGCCCCAGCTCATAGTCGTTGCTTTGCGGTGTCTCGGGTTCGGCTGCGGTCACGTGCTCGTTTGCTCGGGCAAGCTGGGAAGAAATTTCACAACTTCCGGCTTGTGCGGCACGATTGTCACGCTTTTCGCCAGTTTCAAGGGAGCGGCACTTTTCCTTCGAACCACCCGCGTGGGGATGCGGTGTCAGGTCCAGTACCCTCAAACGCGGCTGTGATGCTGCGCTTCGAGCGCGTCGTTGCCTTGCCCGACTCTAAAATTAGTGATTTCCCTCAGCCGAATCAATACCTTCACGGCTGGATTGCAGGATACGGTCTACGGGTTATTCTGTCCAATCCACGTCTTTGCAAAGCCGGATTAGCTGGCCTCGTGAGGAGAGGCGGAACGGGATTTTTCTCTCGTCCAGTTCTCAGGTCCAGTAGGTGCGGTCGAGTGAACGGTAGCCAACGGCTTCCGAGACGTGCGTTGAACTAATCTTGTCGCTGCCTTCGAGATCGGCGATGGTGCGACTGACTTTGAGAATGCGATCGTAGGCCCGCGCGGATAGTCCGAGGCGCGTCATCGCCGCCTCGAGCATGCGTTCGCTGGTGGTGTCGATCTGACAGTGAGCACGGATCATGCGCGGAGTCATGGCGGCATTGGCAAAAATCTTTTCGCCTTTGAAGCGACGCAGTTGCCGATGGCGCGCTGTCATTACCCGGTTGCGAATCACGGCTGAACTGTCGCTATCAAACTTTTCATCAGCCGCCAGTTCGCGAAACTTCACTGCCGGGACGTCGATGTGAATGTCGATCCGATCGAGTAACGGTCCGGAAATGCGACCGACATAGCGTTGAATCTGCAATGGCGAACAGCGACACTCGCGCGTCGGGTCGTTCCAAAAACCGCACGGACAAGGATTCATTGCGGCTGCAAGCATGAACGACGCTGGGAACGTCAACGACATTGCCGCGCGGCTGATCGTCACCTGCTGGTCTTCGAGTGGCTGGCGAAGGACTTCCAGAACACTGCGATCAAACTCCGGTAGCTCGTCGAGAAACAGCACGCCCTGATGAGCAAGCGAGACCTCGCCCGGTCGCGGCAAAGTGCCACCACCGATCAGACCCGCGTCGCTGATCGTGTGATGAGGAGAACGAAACGGGCGCTCAGTGACGAGGCCCGCGCGTCCTGTTAGACCGGCGACGGAATGAATCTTCGTCAATTCCAACGCAGCGTCGAATTCAAGTGGCGGCATGATCGTCGCGAGACGTTTCGCGAGCATCGTCTTGCCCGAACCCGGTGGTCCAATGAGTAGTATGTTGTGCGCGCCGGCGCTGGCGATCTCGAGAGCACGTTTGGCCGACACCTGCCCCCGCACCTCTTTGAAATCGACGCTGTAGTGTTCGGTTCTCGCGAGGACCTCCGCCGGATCAACGCGCAACGGCGCCGGAGGATGGTCTGACCGAAGATCGGCGACGAGATTTACGGCACTGCGCAGATCTGCGACTGGGTACACATTGATTCCGGAAACAACAGCAGCTTCCTTTGCATTTTCTTCAGGCAGTATCACGTGACGAATCGAAGCTTCGCGTGCGAGGATCGCGATCGGGAGTGCGCCTTTGATCGCGCGTACACGACCGTCCAGCGATAGCTCGCCGACGCATAGAAGATGAATCAGATTGTGTGCCTCGGCGAGATCGCCATTGGCGCCGAGAATGCCCAACGCGATCGGCAGATCGAAACTCGCGCCTTCCTTTCGCACGTCGGCAGGTGCGAGATTGATCGTCGTCTTTTGCAGTGGAAACAGGTAGCCGCAGTTTTGAATCGCGGCGCGGATGCGTTCGCGCGACTCGCGAACGGCGGCGTCCGGAAGACCAACGATCGTGACGGACGAAGCTGGTTCGGTATCACCGCGAGTGGCAGCCAGATCGACCTCGATGTCTACGAGGTCGGCGTCAATTCCATAGACTGCGGCAGAAAGAGTGCGATAGAGCATGTGAGGAAGCTCCTTGGCTTTCGAGTGAGGAACACGAATTTTTGTGAATTACAAATTCTTTAACGACGACGCGACGGAGCACTCGACGTTGATGGTACCTTGATTTCCTGGCCGGCCTTGAGTTCGGCGTCGACCGGAATACCGTTCAACCGAGCTACATCATTCGCATCGAGATTGCGAGCTTCGGCAATCCGCGCAATCGTGTCGCCCTTACGAGCGCGAACTTTGTTGATGCTCGCCGTCGGAGCAGAAGCGTCAGCCGGTTTCGCCGTTGCTCTCACCCACTTGGTGAGCCTGACGTTGCTGTTCGGAACGACCAGCTTCGTGGTCGATTTCAAATCCACGCCATTATTCATAGCCTGAAGTTGAGCGACGTTGATGCCGGTCCTGCTCGCGACGCTTTGCAGGTCTTCACCTGGCGCGACCGAAATGATTCTCGCGGTTTCACGACGCTCCGGAGCGATTCGCTGGAGCAACGCTTGAAACTGCTTCGCACGACCCGCCGGAATACGCACATCGTAGGTGTCGCCGCGCGGTGTGATGTCGCGTCTCAACTCCGGATTTAGTGACCGAATGTATTCAACGCTGCTGTCGGTCGCATCCGCGACGAGTTGCAAACTGGTCGCCGTGGGAACTCGCACGATGTCGTACGCCCACGGAGCATCGGCCTTGATGCCTTTGAAACCATACTTCTCAGGATTTTTCGCAATCAGGATCACGGCCAGAATGTTCGGCACGTAATTGCGCGTTTCCTGAGCGATGTATGGATAGATCATCCAGAAGTTGGCGCTGCCGGCGCGCGAGATTGCGCGGTCGATATTGCCTTCGCCGGTGTTATAGGCAGCCATCGCCAGTTCCCAGTTGCCCTTGTAACGCTCGGCTAAAAATTTCAGGTAACGTGCGGAAGCGCGAGTGGACTGTTCGATACTGTTGCGTTCGTCAATGTATGCGTTCTGGCGCAAACCGTACCGGCGGCCAGTGCTCGGAATGAACTGCCACAGACCTGACGCCGACGCCCAGGATACTGCTCTGACTTTCCACGAGCTTTCGACCTGGCCCAGCCACGTAATGTCGAGCGGCACGCCTTCTTCCGCGAAGATCCTGCGCGCGAGCTTCATGAACTGTCCGGAACGACGCAGCCCGCTTTCCATCGTCGTGCGGCCGCGGCCCTGGTAGTAGTTGATGTAACCCTGGATTAAGGGATTCAGAGTAAAGGCGAAGTTGACGTTCTTCCGGGCCGCTTCGAGATCTTCAGCGTCTTTAGCGGAGAAGGTTGTTTCATCCGGGCGGAGAACGAGCTTGCTCAACTCGTCGAGTGGCGAAGGCTCAAACTTTTGATCGCGAAAACCGACTTGCGATGGAGCAGGAGTCTTCGACTGATCCTGCGTCTGCGTGTTATGTGCAACCAGTTGCGCCGTCGCCGTGTTTGGCGCACCGGCGGGTTGTTGCAACGGCACTTCTTCGCGATAGATCCGTTCGACTAACTCGAGATAGTAAGTTTGAAGCTTGTGGCTTGCTCTTACATCGAAGCCCGACTCCAGGATCGAGTCGACTGCTTTATCAAACTCTTGCCGCGCTTGTTCGCGCTTGCTGTCCTCGAGATTTAGTTTGCCTTTGCGGAAGTGATCCTCCGCTCGCGCGATCACCTGCTGGATGCGTGTTTCTGACTGTTCAACTTCAGTTGGAATTGCGCGTGCAGATGAAGCGGCGGGAATCTGTGCGTAACTGCTAGCCGCAAATGCGACCAGCGCCGTTAGCACTGCCACACGGGCCATCAAACGAGGAAAGCTCGTTGAATTCAAAATCGTCGTACTCCTTCAAAAGATAGATGCGAATACGCGTGTGACTTTCCGGGAAGACGAGTCACAACGGTGCATTCACTTTTTCAGGTGCGGTATCTAATGGCTCCTCTATGACTTGGATACTGCAAGACTCAACTAAAGGAGCCCAAAATCACACTGGAGGTTACCACACGATTTTTTAGGGTGTCAAACAAACGCCCCAATAAAGAACAACGCCGAATCGGTAAATTTTTCCACCGAAAGTCGCCTCGGTCGTCAGGGTCAAGATGCTTGTCCTGAACCTGATGGTTGCGCGCTCACGCAACAATCAGTGCGCCCGAGGCGACTTAACGGTTTACGGACGTAATGCTTAACGCGCCAACACCCGTCCGCGTTGCAAAAACTTCCTCTCGCTGGCGAGACACGCACGGTCCCAATCAGTACCAGATCCGTACAGCGCATGCTTCGAATCGGTTTCGTAACAGAATGGTTAACACCTGAAAAGAGCAACGTTTAACCGGCTATTAACCTCGTACTCCCATTGGAACAGCACTTGCCGAACTCCCCAGCGAGGCATGCTTTCAGTGGCTCTCTCGAAACTATCGACAACCAGAACCCAGGAAAACTATGTCAACAGTTGTTAAAAGAGAAGCGCGAATTCATGAATTCCCGAAACCCGTAGAAGTCGCAGTCGCTCCTTCGAGGTCTCAACTTTTCTTTAATCGCGAACTGAGCCTGCTGGCTTTTCATGCACGAGTCTTGGAGGAAGCGCTCGATACCAGTAACCCTTTGCTCGAACGGTTGAAGTTCGTTTCGATCTTCTCCTCCAATCTCGACGAGTTCTTCATGATCCGCGTTTCGGGTCTCAAGGAAGAACTCGAACAAGGCATTACTGACGTTTCCGCGGACGGAACGTCGCCTGCGGAACAGTTAGCCCAGATACGCGAGCAGGTTGTGAAGCTGGTGACCGAGCAGGCGCGGTGTTTGCGCGACGACATCCTGCCGCAGTTGTCCCAGGCCGGTGTTCAATTCGTCTCCTACGACTCTTTATCGCGGCACGAAAAGGAAAACCTCAAAGACTATTTTATCGAGAAGGTCTTTCCGATTCTGACGCCGTTGGCGGTCGATCCGAGTCATCCTTTTCCGTATATCTCTCCGCTCAGCGTGAATATCGGGTTGATGGTCGAGGCGCCAAAAGAGATGAAATTGGTGGGGCGCGGCAAGACGCTGAAATCGCGGTTTGTGCGGATCAAAGTTCCGTCGAGCGTGCCGCGGCTGGTACCGATTGGCGGATCAGGCTCACGCTTTGTCCTGCTCGACGAGATCATCGAAGCAAACATCGAGGCGCTGTTTCCGGGGATGCATGCGGGCAGTTGCCATCGCTTCCGCGTGACGCGCGATGCCGACATCGAGATTCGTGAAGAAGAGGCTGAGGATCTGCTCAGCATGATTCAAGAAGAATTGCGGCGTCGGAAGTTTGGCACACCGGTGAGGCTCGAGATTTCGCCGGACATGCCGCCGGAGATGATCGAATACCTGACGACGTCTCTCAATCTCGAACCTCAGGACGTCTACGTTTTTGATGGACCACTGAACGTTCAGGATCTGATGGCGTTGTACGACGTGAATCGCCCGGACCTGAAAGACGCATCCTTCACACCGTCTACTCCGGAGTGGTTCGATTCGTATCCGACGATCTTCGACGCAATCAGAGAGCGCGATCGGCTGTTGCACCACCCTTACGACTCTTACGAATGCGTAACGGGATTCATCAATCAAGCGGTTGAAGATCCGAACGTCGTCGCCATCAAGATCTGTCTGTACCGCACGGGGCCCGAGTCTCCAATTCCGCCGGCGCTGATTCGTGCTGCTGAAGAAGGCAAGCAGGTCACCGCGTTGATCGAGCTCAAAGCGCGCTTCGACGAGGAACACAATATCGAATGGGCGAGAAAACTCGACGAGGCCGGCGTGCACGTCGTTTACGGCGTCAGCGGTTTGAAGACCCACGGAAAATTAACGCTCGTGGTCCGTCGCGAAGGCGATGCCCTCAAGCGATACGTGCACATCGCGTCAGGCAACTACAATCCGACCACGTCGTGCACGTACACCGATCTCGGCATGTTTACAGTTGAGGACGAGATCGGCCGCGACGCGACTGAGTTGTTCAATTACCTGACAGGGTTTTCGGACCAGAGGGAATATCGAAAACTGATGGTCGCGCCCGTTGCGTTACGAGAACAACTGAACGAACTGTTCAATCGCGAGATCGAACATAAGCGGCACGGCAGACCGGCCCACGTGATTGCAAAAATGAACCGCGTTGCCGATTTGCAGATTGTCGAGAAGCTGTACGAACTCTCGCAGGCCGGCGTGAAAGTCGATCTCATCGTGCGTGGGATCTGTATGCTGCGCCCGGGTATCCCGGGATTGTCCGAGAACGTTCGCGTGCGCAGTGTGGTCGGCCGCTTTCTCGAGCACAGCCGTGTCTTCTGGTTTGCAAACGGCGGCGACGACGAGGTCTACATTGGCAGTGCCGACTGGATGTCGCGCAACCTGAAACACCGTATCGAGGTTGTGGCGCCGGTAACGGAGCCGGATGCGAAACGCTATTTGCGAGACGTCCTGCTCGATTCTTATTTGAGCGACAACACGAAAGCCCGTGAGTTGAGCCCCGACGGAACGTATCGTCCGATTGCCAATGGAGCTGAACCGTTCAACAGCCAGCTCTATTTCATCGGACGACCAATCGGCGGTAACTAGCACCCCCTCTTAAAAGCTGGTCCCCAACAACATTCCCCATTTCGCCGGAGCGAAAGCTCCGGCTTTGGAGATCCTATGCATCCATCAAAGTTTCGGACTGTGATTCTGCTCGCGATCGTTCTGTGCGTTTCGGCCGTAGACGTTGGCGTTGCGGCCAAACAGAAAAAGAAGAAACAAGCTCCGCAAGGCACGCCCGTGATGTGGGAACGCCCGTCCGACATCTCGTCGCGCGATCTCTTCCTTGGACCAGGCGGCACGAACATGCGTCCCGATCTGCGGCGCATCACGTTTCTCAAAGAGGAGAAGGGCGGTTATTCGAAAAAGTATCGCGTGCGCGACGGTTCAGGTCGCGAATGGGTGGTGAAGATAGGCAAGGAAGCCCAATCCGAGACTTCCGCTATTCGGTTGTTGTGGGGTGTCGGTTATCTAACAGAGGTGAATTATCTCGTTCCGCGCGTCACGATCCCCGGGAAAGGCACGTTTACGAACGTGCGCTTTGAAGCGCGGCCGCAACAGTGGGACCGCGTTGGCGAATGGAGGTGGAAGACGAATCCGTTCGTCGGCACGCCGGAGTACCAGGGTTTGAAGATCATGATGGCCCTGATTAACAACTGGGACCTCAAGGATTCCAACAACGTAATTATCCAAACGGGACGCAATGGTAACGCGGAGCTCCGATACATCATCAGCGATCTCGGCGCGACGTTTGGACATGCGAGTACGACGCCGATCTTCTGGCGTTTGACCCGCAGCCGCAACAATCCCAGCAAGTACGTCAAGACAAAGTTTCTCGAGAAAGTGAAAGGCGATCGCGTCGTTCTGCACTTCGGTGGAAAGAACCGCGGCCTGATGAAGAACCTAACGGTCCGTGACGCACAATGGCTCAGCAGTTGGCTTGCTCGACTCAGCGATCAGCAACTGCGCGACGCATTCCGTGCGGCAAACTACCGTCCCGATCAGATCAACATGCTCGCGCGAGCGGTGCGCGAGCGATCCGAGGAACTGCGCTCCCTCCGACCTGCTCCGGAAGTCAGCAGATTACGATAGCTACATCGGTTAGCGAGGAAATCAATGCCAACGGATCGGAAAAGGAAGCAGGAAATCATCACCCTAATCGTGGTGTTCACCGGAGTCGTCATAGTGAGCGCGTTCGTCGCGTATTACCTGGGCGGAAGCCGGACGACGCCGTCAACCGCACCACCCGCTGCGCGGCCGAGCGTCGATGAACCGACGGCGGTATTTGGTGATCCGGCAACGCAACGCACGCCAGAGACGCGCGCAGCCACCGCGGAAGATAGCTTCGTCGATCGACTGTTTGGATCTCACACCGAAGCGGAAACGCTCGGCACCACGTGGGCCGAAACGATGGGCCGGATCTCGTTGCGCTTCCTGCTCGCAGCATTGCTTGGCGCTGCATTGGCGTTTCGTCCGCGTAAACGGATTCTGGCGTTGAAGCGAAATCCTTACGTGGCACAAACGCAGATACTCCTGGCGATCGTTGCAGCCGCGTTGATGATCGTGGTTGGCGATAACGCGGCGCGTGCGTTCGGCATCTTTGCCGCCGTGTCGCTGGTTCGTTTCCGCACGAACATTCGAGATCCTAAAGAGATCACTGTGCTGTTGATCAGTCTGGCGCTTGGTCTTGCTGCGGGCGTTGGGCGCTGGGATCTGGCGATCGTGTTGGCTTTGTTCTCGTTGATCGTGCTTTGGCTCTTGGAATGGCGCGAACCAGAACTCGTGTTTCGGTCGATGGAGTTAAAGGTCACGACGAAGAATGTCGTTTCCACGCAGAAAGCGCTCAGACAGGTCTTCAAGCAACACGGGTTCGATAAGGAATTGAGGGCTATCGATCGCGAAGCGACCGAGGAATCGCCGGGAAGTATTGTTTATTCAGTCGATGTAAGCCCAACTGTCAGCACTGACGAAATCAGTGCTGACATCCTGGCTCTTGACGGTCAGAACGTCGAAGGGATTGAGTGGGACCAGAAGAAGAGCTACTCGTATCTGTACCAGTAGGGACAGACAGGTAGCCACAAAGAGGCACAAGAGTCACAAGAACGAGTCTTGCGCGCAAAACAAGAGCGCCGGCCTCTCAACGAGCCCGGCGCTACTTTCTTGCTTCTTGTGCCTTTTGTGCTTCTTGTGCCTTTTTGTGGCTTACTGCTTGGCGCCGGAAGTCGTGGCGGCGGCCGTAGCAGCTTTCGCGTTGTGGAAGCTGACTGCGTAGTCCTTGACGAACTTTTTCATGTCGCCGTGTCCCCAGCGCGTGTAGAAGTCGTACTTCTTCATCTCGGCGTAGGCGCGGTCGTAGTCCCAACCGTAATGATTGAAACGATAAACGGCGCCCATCACACCCGTGCGGTGGCGTCCGCCGGCGCAGTGGACGTAGAACTTACCGGTTGAAGGATCATCGACGAGTTTCAAAAACTCCTCAATCTTCGCGGTCTCAGGATAATCCTTGTCGCTCATCGCGATGTTGACGTAACGCATTCCGAGAGCTTCGACGCTGGTTTTTTCGTAGTCTTTGGGGTCGTCTCGCAGATCGATCACTGTTTTGATTCCGAGGTCCGCCAGTGCCTTGTACTCGTTTTCCTTCGGCTGTCCACCGCGGAAAAAGCGGTCGTCCATTTGTCCGAAGTTCTTAATACTGACGTTGCTTGTTTGGGATTCCTGCGCAACAGCCGTTGCGGATAACGCGAATAGCAAAGAGATTGCCGCGAATAGAACAGAAGAGTAGTTACGTCGAATCGTCCTCATTCAAACTCCTTTTAAAGCGTCTTGGGCGGACTAACTGCGGCTGCCGCCGTGCAGCCGCGAGGAAATCATGTCAAAACCTTAAATGAGATTCCTCACGAAAACCGACCGTTGCACTTCGCAGTCTATATAAAGATGACTGCATCGAACTCATGCAGGCCGAGCATTTGCAGCCTGGGGCATTCGCTGTGGACGAGGCCCGGAAGATACGGGCGGAACTACTTTCTCGCCCAATGCCTCGCGGAAAACCTGTCGCATATTATCAACAAAAACGAAGCGAATGTCTTTAAACGGTTCTTTCGGGACTTCATCCAGATCCCGTCGGTTTTGCTGTGGAAGGATGATTGTCGTCACACGTGCGCGGCGGGCGGCCAGCACCTTCTCCTTAACACCACCGATCGGCAGAACGTTCCCGCGCAGCGTGATCTCGCCGGTCATGGCGACATCTTTCCGAACGGGTCGCGTCGACAGTGCCGAAACCATCGCGGTGGCGAGGGTGATGCCGGCGGAAGGGCCGTCCTTCGGAATCGCGCCTTCCGGAATGTGGATATGGAGATCGTAGTTGTTGAAGTCTTCCTCAGCGATGTCGAGTTCTTTAGCGCGTGATTTTGCGTAGGAGTAAGCAGCCTGCGCGGATTCCCTCATTACGTCGCCGAGTTGGCCAGTCAAAACGAGGTTTCCCTTGCCTTTCATTCGTAGCGCCTCAATGAAAAGCACGTCGCCGCCAACGGCTGTCCACGCCAAACCAGTCGCCACGCCGACCTGGTCTTTCTTGAGAGCTTCTTCGGGAATGATCTTCGGCGCGCCGAGAAACTCGTGTACGTTCTTCAGCGAAACTCTGATTGCGCCTTTGTGTCCTTCGGCGATCTTGCGCGCGACCTTGCGACAAATCCTGCCGATCTCCCGCTCCAACTGGCGCAGCCCGGCTTCCTGTGTGTACTGCTGAATGATAGTGATCAGCGCGGTCTTCGAAAGGTTTAGATCGCGTGCGGTGATGCCGTTCTCGTCCATCTGCTTCGGCAACAAATGACGGATGGCAATCTCGCGCTTCTCTTCTTCGGTGTAACCCGCGAGGCGGATCACTTCCATGCGATCGCGCAACGCCGGCTGGATCGTGTCGAGCACGTTCGCCGTCGTCATGAAGATCACGTTCGACAGATCGAATGTGACGCCGAGATAGTTGTCGCGGAACGAATTGTTCTGTTCCGGGTCGAGAACTTCCAGCAACGCCGACGAGGGATCACCGCGGAAGTCCGCGCCGACCTTGTCGATCTCGTCGAGCATGATGAGCGGGTTGTTCGTGCCCGCCTGTTGCACCGCTTGAATGATTCGTCCCGGCATCGCGCCGACGTAAGTTCTGCGGTGACCCCGTATTTCGGCCTCGTCGTGAACGCCGCCGAGCGAGAGTCGCACAAACTTTCGATCCAAAGCTCGCGCGATGGACCGGCCGAGTGAAGTCTTACCGACGCCGGGTGGTCCAACTAGACACAGAATCGGACCTTTCGGTTTTTCTTTCAGTTTGCGCACGGCGAGCGCCTCGAGAATCCGGTCTTTGACTTTTTCAAGACCGTAGTGATCTTCGTTCAGCACCCGCTCGGCCTTTTGCAGGTCGAGGTTATCAACTGACGAACGCGACCATGGCAGATCGGTCATGATCTCCATCCAATTGCGCAGGGTTGCTGTTTCCGCTGCGTCAGGATGCATGCGTTCAAGTTTTTTCAGTTGCCGGAGGGCTTCTTCTTCCGCCGCTTTGGGCATCTTCGCGGCTTCGATCTTCTCTTTGAACTGCGCAGTCTCTTCTGCGAGTTCATTCCCTTCACCAAGCTCGCTTTGAATGGCCTTCAGTTGCTGTCGCAGATAGAACTCACGCTGTGAACGATCGATGTCGGCGCGCGCCTGCGTGTTGATCTCCTGTTGGACCGTGAGTACTTCGATCTCCTTGTTCAGAAGATCGTTTACCCGACGCAAACGTGCGGTCGTGTCCGCAATGTCGAGCACGGACTGAGCGTCTTCGACCTTCAGTTCGAGGTTCGAAGCCGAGAGATCCGCGAGGCGTCCAGCGTCGTCGAGGTTTGCGATGATTGCCATCACTTCCGGCGAGATGTTCTTGCCGAGGTTGATTGCTTTCTCCATCGAGGCGCGCACGTTTCGCACCAACGCCTCGACTTCCAGCGATCGTTCGGGCGGTAGAACCTCCTGCATGACGCTGACGCGCGATCGCAAGTATTCACCAGTCGCGTCGACTGACTCGATGTGTGCGCGCGACAGTCCCTGGACCAGGATGCGAATGCGGCCATCGGGTAATTTCAGCATCCGCATGATGACCGCGGCAGTTCCCACCGAATAGAGGTCTTCTGCGGTGGGCTCTTCCTTGTCGAGATCCTTCTGCGAAGCGAGCAGAATCATTCTGTTCTCGGCCAGCGCTTCGTCAACCGCCCGGATCGACTTCTCGCGCGACACGAACAACGGCACGATCATGAACGGGTAGATCACGATGTCGCGCAATGGCAGCACCGGTAGTTCACTGGGAATCTGTAACTGCTGGTCTGGCTCGGTGGTCTCGATTGCTTCAGTAAACTCTGGATCTTTTACGATTGCCATGGATGTAGCTTTCTACTTGCTTCAAGTAATACTGGTTACTGATTGCGGCCTAAAAACTACTCGCCAGCGTCCTCCTTGACAGTGATTACAACCTCGCTTCCGCGGCGGTCTTCGATTTTCGGCAAGTGAATGTGAAGCACGCCGTTTTTCATGTGGGCCTTTGTATCGTGAATGCTGAACGTCCAACGCAACGGGACGATGCGTCCAAACTTTCCGTAACTCCGCTCCGAGCAGAGGTACGACATGATCCGCCTCCGCGCCGGCCGCCGTTTCTTTTCCCCCCAGATTCGCATCTTCGTGTTACACAGACCGATCTTTATCTGGTCGGCACTGACGCCGGGTAGTTCGACCCGCAGAATGATCATCTTCTCGGTCTCACAAACATCGACGGGCGGAGCCCACGCGCCCGACACCAGCGGGTTCTCGGTTTCGGTCGCTTCCTGCAACGCGGCGAAGAGCCTTCCGACACGATCGCGAAGCCGTTGCAACTCGAGCCGTTCCAGTCCTGTTGCGCGGATTGGTTTAATCATGGCTTCACGCCACCGCCGGCGTTATTTCCTCCCTGCTGCCCCTGTATTGCGTGTGCGAACCAAATGTTTCAGCTCGGTCATGAACTCTGATACGTCTTCAAACTCGAGATAGACCGAGGCAAAGCGAACATATGCGACTTTGTCGAGTTCTTTCAAGCGTCGCATGATCATCTCTCCGATTTTACTCGTCGGACGTTCGCGTTCGGGCGATTCCTGAACATACTTTTCGATTGCATTTACGATGCTGTCGAGTTTTGTGGAGGGTACAGGACGCTTTTCACAAGCGCGCAACAGTCCGGCCATTACTTTGTTGCGATCGAAAGTTTCGCGCCGTCCGTCCTTCTTGACGACCATGTATGGAATCTCATCAATGCGTTCATACGAGGTAAATCGTCGTTCACATCTCAAACACTCGCGCCGCCGGCGAATCGCATCGCCTTCGCGCGACTCGCGGGAGTCGACGACTTTGTCTTCAAGGTAACCGCAAAACGGACATTTCATCTCACTGAACCTCGCCAACAGGGTTCTCAAAATCTTGTTCCGGTGATACCAGTGTTCTTAAACGTGAAATACTCAAATCCCCCTTGATCGCATAGAAGACGCCAAACAATACGGCTGGACCAAAATCCACCAGGTGCAGAACGATCGCGACCGCAGCCGCCAACTCTTTTTCGACGCCCAGAAACAGAAAACCGGCGGCCGTCGCCGCGTGAAATGCGCCCGCGGCGCCCCCGGGGGTCGGGACCAGCGACCCAACCAACGACCAACCAAGAACGAACAACGTTTCAGAAACGCCGACGCGCAATCCGAACGCGCGCATGACCAAAAAATTCGCCAGGGCAATTCCGAACCACACCAGAACCGTCCACCCAATCGTCTCCGCCAGCTCGCGCGCATTGACCAGCACCCGCAACGCACGCGACAACTGTTCAAGCATCCGCATCATGAGTTTCGCGAGTCGCTGCGGCACAAAACGGCGTCGCGTAAGAATGGGGTTGAGATTCTCGATCAGCCATGCCGACTTCCTTCGGTACCAGATCAGGAAAATCAGACCGAGCACCGTCGCCATTAACATTCCGAAACCGACGATGCGAACTCTGCCAAATGAGATCTCCTGCGTCACGACCGGCTTAAACCAGATCAGGTTGAGGGCGAACATCAGCGCCACGGCCATCATGTCGTAGATCCGTTCGACAAATATCGTGACGAGCGACGCGCTCGGCCGGACACGCGGGTCACGCATGGGCAGGACGACCGGTCTGACGAACTCACCCGCCCGCCCAATCAGAAAGACTGCGCTAAAACCTATGGTAGTCGCCGCAAAAAGATCCGGAAGACGGGCCGAAACCAGCGGTTTCAGCAGCGCGCCCCAACGAAATGCTCTCGCACCGTACGCAAGGCAGATGATGACGACGGCGATGAAGAGCAGGTAGGGATTGGCGCCGCTGACCCTTTGCACGACTTCACGCCAGTCCAGATTTCGCCCAAACCACCATAAAAGCGCCGAGGCGAGCAGACAGAGACCAATGAACTCGATATATTTGCGGTAACTTTGCGCTTTCACAGGGAGAACCACAATATCTTGTGCCGGTTCGACAGGCTACTACAGCTTACTAACAACGGCAAGAACGGTTTGAATTTGCATCCGTGGAATCTGTGTTTGAAGGTGCACAAGGGATATACTGATCACGCGGAACTTTAGTAAAGCGCGCGTCGTAAACGGCTGCGACAGGGGTTGGCCGCCTTTTAGATTTCCCAACGCAGGGTACCCGGAGAAGAAACGTGGGGGCTGTTAAGGCTTTGGCAGCAGTTAGTGAAGGAGCCGAGTTGGTTCGCAGGTGTCGCGCGGGCGACGGCGCGGCCTGGGAAGAGATCGTGCAGAGCTATTCCCGTCGCATTTACAACCTCGCTTACCGATTTACCTCCCGTGCTGACACCGCCGAAGATTTAACCCAGGAAGTTTTCGTCAGGGTTTATCGCTCTTTGGATCAATACGACCCGAAACAAGGGGATTTGCAGAACTGGCTGATGCGCCTGGCCCGCAACCTGATCATTGACGACTACCGCAAACGCCAGCGCACGCCGCACGATAACCACGCCGACGATCTCGCCGACCACAGTTATCACTTGCACACGCGGACAAACTCGGTGCAACAGGAAATGGAGCGGCGGGAACTCGGCACTCAGGTACAGGCGGGCATTGACAAGTTATCACCGGACCTGCGCACCTGCGTGATCTTGCGAGATATTGAAGAGCTCAGTTATCAGGAGATCGTCGATCTTTTGAAGATTCCGGAAGGTACCGTGAAATCGCGAATTAATCGCGGACGAATTGAACTCGCCAAGATTTTACGGCGGATGAAAGTTGTTGCGATGACCGAGGCATAACAGAGGGCTCATTCCGCGGATGGCAGCCGCGTCGTGAGCAGAAAAAAGTGGGGCAGGAAGCGAAAACATAATGCTGTGTGTGGATTTTGAATCATTACTGACTGATTACATTGAGGGCGTAGTCGGTCCCGAAACGAACAAGCTGATGGGTGAACATGCCATGCGATGCCCCATCTGCCACGAAACACTCCTGGCAGTACGCACTACGATGGACGCGTGCCGCACGGCGACTGTGCCGGCGCCATCGAGAGAACTCGAAGCGCGCATTCTCCAGAAGACAGTTCCGGAAACGGCCATGACCTGCGAGGAGTTTGAAGAGTCGTTGACCGACTACCTCGACGGATTTCTGCCAGCCCACATGTATCACCGTTGGGAACGCCACGCGGCACTTTGCGATCGCTGCACCGAACTTCCGGGTGAAGTCGTACGCGCGATCGGCGCTTGCTACACCTACATTTCAGAAGAAAAACCGATACCAACGGGATTGAATGAACGAATCCTGCAAGCGACGCTGGGAACAGTTACGCCGCAGGAGATCAAGGCGCCGTGGAGATCGCGCGCTGCCTCTCGTTTCCGGTTGTGGTTGGATCCAATCATCTCGCCGCAGCTCGCCACCGTGGCGACGATGTTGCTCGCGGCCGTGCTTGTTTTGAGCAGCACGGTTTCGGCTGATGGCTCGATTACCGGCGTTTACGATGCCGGCCTGCAACTGGCGGAACGGACCACCGGTCAAACTCCAGCACTTCCGCTTGAGGTGAAGCCGGCTTCTTCGGAGCAGAACGTCCCGCAGCCACCACCGCAGAAACAAGGTTCAGATCAACAACAGGACCATTCCGGCGCGAAACCGGATAGCAATGGCCATAACAACCGGTGAGGAGTTAGGTTCTAAGATGATGTACTGTGCCTACCATGCTAAGAATCCCGCGGTGGTTCAGTGCAATCAGTGTGCGCGCTGGTTATGCCCTGCCTGCGATCATCGCGTGCGGGGATTTCCGTTTTGCCAGGATTGCATAGTGGCCGGCGTTGAGCTTCTTCGACATTCTTCACAGGCCAGTCCGTCAAACATACTGCGCCGGAAGAGTTCGCCGTTCGTCGCGACGCTGCTTTCGTTCGTTCCGGGACTGGGTGCGGCGTACAACGGTCAAACGTCGAAGGCGATCGTACACTTCGCGATCTTTGCGAGCTTCTTCCAGATGGCGGTGTTGACGCAGGGCTTGCTGTTCTTTGTGCTCGGCGTTTTGGGCACGTGGTTGTTTGCGGCTGTGGATGCGTGCCGAACAGCGCAGTTGATGCGCGCGGGTCTCTCACCAGATGCCGAAGACGACGTGATTGCCCGCCGGCTTTATGGAAACCCGTTTGCATGGGGGACGACGCTGATCATTATCGGCACGCTGTTCCTGTTGCATACTCTGTTAAGAGTGACGTTGCCGATCAAGGAACTCTTGCCGGTGGCGTTGGTAGCGCTTGGCGCTTACATGCTGTTCGATTACATTCGACGCGGTAAGTCGTCGGATCGGATTGTTCGTTTTGATTCGCGACGTCCGCCACCGTCGGTTGTTGCCAACCGGCCGGTGGATACGACGACTTTTCGCACTGGTGAAACAACGCAGTTCGCGCGGCGCGACGTTACTCCGCTGCCGTTCGAACGCAGATCCTGAACTTGCAGGGATTAATAGGGGTCGAATTTATTATGTGTTGCGGCATTCTTAAGGCTTTCGGCGGACTCGGCGCCATCGTGGCTCTCATTCTTATCGTCATCGCTTTGCTTAAACAATTGATCGCGTTGGTCGGTTTCCTGCTGGCGGCCGTGAAGATCGCCATCATCGTAATCTTCATCGCGCTCCTGGTGATGATTCTGTTGGCGATCTTCCGCGACCGAGCGCGCCGCCGGCGAGGCATAGACGAGGTTTAACGGCAATCGATCTTTTTCCTGCGTCTCTCTTCTATTTTCCTTCCAAAGTTGCAACACTCCAGGCCCTGTGATAGGTTCAGGGCCTTTGCAGGAACCGGCCGGATGGGTTTCACCTCGGAGGGACCTTGAGGTTTTCAATCCACCCGCTGCAAATCCAAGCAGGTAAATAAACCAAAACTTTCCCGTAACTGCGCAAATCGCACTTTGGCGAGTTTGTGCTTTTCGGTTGCTGCCGTAGCCCCATTTGTTACCGCGGCGGACAACAGGAGCACCCCCAAATGGCTAGAGAAGACAAATTTATTTCGTTCATTATTGCCCACACATCCAGATCCCGAGCACGAGTCCAGCGAATCCGAATCGAGAAAAAATCAGTAACTGTATTCTTTACCGCCGCTGCGGTTTTGGCCGTTTGCCTGGTATACGGCCTGTACGGGTTGACCCAGCAGGTCACCCATCTCCGGACTGAGATGGAAAATCAACGCCTGCGTGCGGAAAACGACCGCCAGCGCCAGGAGTTGGAAAAACTGAACAACCGGGTCGAGAAGGTCGAAGACACCTCACGCAAGCTGGCTGAAAAATCGGGAGTGATTGAAGAGGGTGGCCCGCTGCCGGGAACCGGCGGTCCCGAGTTACCGCTTGACGAAATGGCGCTGGAGACTCTGGCTTCGAAAATGAGCCGCCTCGAAGAAGTCATGACGGCCCACGAAGCGACACTTCGCCAGCGAGGCTACATGCCGACGCTGTGGCCGGTCGACGGTACGCTGGAAGGCGGGTTCGGCGGACGCCGCAACCCATTTGGCGGCGGCGGATACGAGTTTCATTCGGGGCAGGACATCGAAGCGGATTCGGGCGCGCCAGTGGTTTCGGGAGCTGCGGGCAAAGTGTCGTTTGTCGGCTGGCAGAACGGTTACGGGCAGCTCGTCATTGTTGACCACGGCGGCGGCCTCACGACCCGCTACGGCCACCTATCGCACATCGATGTCACACTGGATCAGACCGTTTCGCGCGGACAATTACTCGGCAAAGTCGGATCGACCGGTCGTTCGACTGGACCGCACCTGCATTACGAAGTGCGCATCAACGATGAAGCCGTGAATCCTTTGCCATATCTGCTGTTAAGCAGCAAAACAGCCTCAGTTGAGAGATGAAACAAAATGAGTAGGCGGGTTAACCTGAGCCTTGGCTTAACTTAGCCTTGTGTTTTTCGCAAGATTTATCCTTGACAGGCTGGAGACTTTCGCTTAGTATGCGCCGTCGTTCGATGCAGGGCCAGCAGTATTAGATCCCCGCATTCCCGATCCACCAGCTTTAAGTCAATGAGTTTGGTTAGTTCTGCCCCCGTAAGTCTGTGCATGATGAAATAGCGCTCCCCGCGCTTTTCACCATGCATTTTTTGTTGGTTGTGTGTTTCCGTCTAGCGCCCCTTCAATGCGCGACCCGGCTCACAAGCATTCACCAAGCCGATGGGAAAGCTGACAGGCTTTCGCGTCCGTTTTACCGAATCGTTAGGAGGATTCGTTGTTATGTCTAGAATAACCGGTAAGGTCAAGTGGTTTAACAATTCGAAGGGCTATGGCTTCATCGAGCAGCCTGGTTCTTCGGACATCTTCGTTCACTATAGCGCTATCCAGGGCGACGGCTTCAAGACTCTCGAAGAGGGTCAGGAAGTCGAGTTTGAGGTGACGCAAGGCCCAAAAGGACCTCAGGCTGAAAAAGTGACCAAGATGTAGGTCTCCCCGGCTTGCTTTTGCAAAGCCACTGACTTGGTTCCGGTCACGGGTCCGGTAGCCACAAGAGAAAAGGCGACCATTGTGGTCGCCTTTTTTCTTGTCTAGTTACGGTGGTCCTGGTGGCGTCTTAAAACTCAGTCCGGCTTTCCGCAGCAGTAAGAACTCGTGTCAGGTCTCGGGACTTACTCAGCTTTCGCTTTGAAACTGACGTGACCATCCTCCACCGCCACAGAAAACCTCACGCGGTCGCATCCATGTCGCTCCTTGAGTCCATCAGACTTCGAAGCAACGAGACGGTGAAACTGCGGAAACGAAAGTCCATCGACTGACTCGCCGCACTTCTGCTTCGCATCGACCAGCGAGTCGTACAAGTCTTTGACGATGCCGACCTCTTTGTGAGCATCGCCGCAGAGAAACGAAACCGCCGGGACGTTGGTGGGTTGTTCCCGCTTAACACTGGCGCGTGCGGCGGAAACCGGATCGCGGCCTTCTTCGCGGCCCTGCATGGTGCGTCGCCAGAGATCGCGAAACGCGTTGTAGCGTGCTGCGAGTGAGTTGTAGCGATAACGTTGTGCGAAAGTTAACGTGCGATCGTCTCCGAGTCGCTTGAGCAATGTCTCGACTCGCCCCTTGGTATCGTATGGCGGCCGTTTCGAGGCGCCGTTGAAGAAGATGTCAAACTCGACTCGCAGTTTTCGAATGTCCTCTTCCAGGCGTGTTAATTGTTCGTCAGGGCTGGGTTGGCTGTCACTGGCGGCAAACTTGTTCCTGGCTTGCGCATGCTGTTTTGCTCTGAGCAGTTTGTTGTCTCGTATTGCCACGGGGTCGATTTTCTCCCTGAGCGGGGCGATTTGAGGCGGGGCGCCGGTTTGAAAACGCGGCAAAAACAGTCTAGGTGGTTCAAAACTGGAGTGTCAACAGTTTATTATCTGTGGTCCGTCATCGCGAAAAAACTATATGTCTGAGCCCATGTCTAATCTGAGGCACGTACCCTCTATCGATCAGTTATTAAGGACAGACGAGGCCCGGCGGCTGCGCGAGTCCATCGGTCTGAAACGGTTGACTGCGATTGCGCGTGAGGTGACCTCTGAGCTTCGCTCTTCGATTCGCAGCGGGCGGAAAACACTGACGAATGGCAACACTGCGGAGTCGCTACTTGCCGAAGCAGTGACGCGCATGCGGGAAACTGCGCAAGTCGAGAGTCAGACGGGCCTCAAGAGAGTGATCAATGCGACCGGTGTGATATTGCATACGAATCTCGGGCGCGCACCTTTGTCAGTAGGTGCGCGTGAAGCGATGATCGAGGCGAGTCGTTTTTGCACGCTCGAGTACGACGTTGCGAGCGGCTCGCGCGGTAAGCGAGGTGCGCGAGTCGAGTCGTTGTTGAAGGACCTGACTGGCGCTGAAGATGCGCTCGTCGTCAACAACTGCGCCGCTGCTGCGCTGCTCATACTCACGGTACTCGCCGGAGACGGCGAAACAATCGTGTCGCGCGGCGAGCTTGTGGAGATCGGTGGCGACTTTCGTGTTCCGGATGTGATGGCAAGTTCGGGAACTCACATGGTTGAAGTGGGGACCACCAATCGCACCCACCTTGAAGACTACGGTCGCGCGATCACGGCAAACACGAGTCTGATCATGCACGTGCATCCGTCAAACTATCGGATCGTCGGTTTCGCCACCTCGCCGGAACTTTCCGAGCTTGCGTTGTTGGCCCACGAACATGGGCTTCTGCTTTACGAAGACGCGGGTTCCGGCCAGCTAAGCGATTTGTCATCTTACGGAATCGTTGGTGAACCGATCGTCAGCGAGATCCTCGCCGCTGGCGCGGACGTGGTCTCCTTTAGCGGTGACAAACTGCTTGGATCGGTGCAGGCCGGGTTGATCGTCGGTAAGCACTCGATCATTGATCGTTTACGAAAGCATCCGCTTTATCGGGCTTTGCGCAGCGATAAGTTGCGACTGGCGGCGCTCGAAGCAACCCTGCTTGCGCACCGCCGCGACGCTGCGGCCGATGAGGTTCCGGTGGTACAGATGCTGGCCTTGACCAAACAAGAGATCGAGTTGCGAGCGAAGGGGCTGATCGAACAGACCGCCGGCACGGGACTCGAATTGACCTTGCAGCCGGGTGAATCGGCGATCGGTGGCGGCGCCGGTCCCACATCCAACTTGCCGACAATGCTGGTGGCCCTCACGCACCCGCGAATGACGGCCCAGGAGATCGAGCGCGCGCTACGTAACGCATCTCCGCCGATCATCAGCCGGATCTCCGAAGGAAAAGTGCTGTTAGACCTGCGCACCGTCTTACCTGACGAACTCACCGAACTTGCCGCCGCACTCAAACAACCCGATTTTTCCGTGGCTTAAACAATGGCAAGCAATGTATAATTCCCGCGGCCACACACGGTTGGCCGCCGTTTCGGAATCCCTTAATGCCGGTGCCGACCTCAGGCCCGGTTCACTCGCCAAATCGCTTGTTTCGACCTAAGACAATATCGTCATACCTATCTACCGCCGGGCTGGGCTTGTTCGCAGGTCTGGTTGGCTACGCGTGCTGGCGTCTCGGCGCGCTGCCCGAGGTCTTTCCGCGCTTCGCCCTTCAAACGTCAACTGACGACACAATCGAACTGCTGACTGGTGCGCCAATAGCCGCTGCTGTCCTGATGGCATATTCGATCTCGATCGCCGTGACGCTCGACCGGTTCGGACTGCGTCGTGTTTGGAGTCAAGTGTTACTCGGCATTGCTGTCGTGTGCGGTGTTTCAATCGCAGCGGCGCATCTTCTCGGAATGGATCTACTGGCAGTCCCGCTGCTCCTGAGTGGTGGTCTAACGGTCGTGCTGGTCCAGATCAATCGTCTGTGGCGGGTGGACCGCGCGGTGACGCGCACACTGTTCGCATCTCCGAGTGGCGGTGGCCGCCAAACGACCGGCGCAGACACGCGGCTCAGGAGCGGCTTGAAACTGCTCAACACCATGTTGCCGCTGAACGAGGCGATCGTTTTTCGGTGCGTCGACGGTTCCTTTGAAGCGGTGGCGCGATTTAAAGGCTCGTCACAATCGGCGCCGGATACGAAGCGCAATTCCGTTTGGCGCGAAGGTCTCCGGCTCTGCGAACGCGCTGTGTCAACGGGACAGCTTGTGAGCGACACAGGTCAACGATCTTCTACGGTCGCAGTTCCCCTGCTGCACGAGCGCGAAGCGGCAGGCGCGTTGTTGATTCGACTTGTTTCCGAATTCAGCGCCGACGATAAGTCGCTGCTCGAGGCGATCGGTTCTCAGTTTGCCCGCAACCTCAAGCGCGAGAGCTTCTCGCACAATTCCGCGCGCTCGCAATCCTTAGCTTATTTTTCACAGAGTGCGAACCAGCGAAAGCTCGACGCTCTCAACGTGTTGAAGGCGTTGACTGTCGAACAACGCTGCGAGGCAAGCACGTTGGACCATATCGAAGACGGTGTTGCGATCGCTTATCTCGACGGCACGCTTGCGCTTGTTAATGCCACGCTGCTCGGCTTCGCTGGTCTAACGTCTGAAAAGGCGCGCACACTTGACCTGTTCGAACTGTTGGACAATTTTCGCACCGACATTTTCGACGAACCTCAGATCGCCGTGCGGCGCGTGTTGCAAACAGGAATCGAGTACGAAGGCGAACTCAAGTTTGATCAGAAAAACCAGATCCTCAATCTCCGCCTTTCACTGCTCCGCGATCCGCACACCGACACAAACGAACCGATCGGCATCGCCGTATGCGTTAGGGATCTCACGCGTACCAAAGAGTACGAAAAGTTGAAGAGCGACATGATCTCGCTGATGTCGCACGAGCTGCGCACGCCGCTGACGAGTATTAACGGTTTCGCTGAGTTGTTGACTGCCGACGACAGTATTCCTGCGTCGGCGCGAGAGTTTGTAACGATCATCGCCAACGAGTCGCAGCGCATGTCGCGGATGATCAACACGTTCCTCGCAGTGACACAGTTGGAGCGCAAGGACAAGCAGGAAGTGCTGAAGATTCCGCTCCGGCTCGACGAAGTGGTACGCGACACGATCTCGGCGTTGCAGCCGTTTGCCAAAAAGAAGCGGATTCGGTTGATCGAACAGCCGGCGAGCCGGATTCCACCCGTTGCCGCTGATAAAAGTCTCATCACGCAAGCAGTCAAGAACCTCGTGAACAACGCCATCAAGTACAGTCCGGAACGCACGACGGTGACAGTTTCGACGGCGCTCGAAGCGGAGACGGTTCGCGTGTGTGTTGAGGATCGCGGTTACGGCATCCCCGCCGAAGCGAAGGAGCGAGTTTGGGACAAGTTCTACCGCGTGGTTCGCGAAGGACAGGAAAAAGACGAGGAATCGACGGGGCTTGGCTTGTCGTTTGTGCGCGAGGTCGTAGAGCAGCACGGCGGACAGGTTGAACTCCACTCCGAAGAAGGCCGCGGATCGAAGTTCAGTTTCACACTGCCCCGACTGTGAACCACCGATTACATTAACTTATTGACGATTGATCGTACCGCGACAGGTGTTCGCCCCGCAGATGCAACGCTTATCGTCGGAATGCAAGGTCGACTCGTAGTCGATCGTAATCTCTTCACCGGGCTCGATATCGCGCAACGCGAAAAAGAGGATGTGATCGTAGATGATCTGCATGAAGGCGTTCGGAACGCAGGAGTGATTGATGTAGTGCGTGCCGTTTCCGCCGCGGCTTCCATCGAGGCTCCAGCGGTTGTTGATTTCGCAGATGCGCAGCATCTTTCGATGCGCTCTGCGGCGCGCTTCGGCATTTGAGATCTTCTCGCCGGCGTACTCCGCAATCTTGTGTCGTTTCTTGAAAGGAATGGTTGCGAAGCAGCCTTTACCGTGTATCGGGGAAAGTTTGACTGCTAATCCGCGCGCAAGTTGGAGCTTCACTATTTGGTCTTGAAGGTGCGGGCTATCAGATCGGTTTGATTGCGAATGCGATTCAGTTTGTCGCGCAAACCTGTGAACCTCAGCGAGTAGATGGTCCGACTGTCGGCTTGCAGGTAATAGGTACGGCCCAGCATCGGTTTGCCTGCTCGCACAAACTCGTAAGACATTGTCACGCCGTCGAGGCGGCCGTTGAATGAGTCTTGTTTGCCCTGGACGAATCCCGGAAGGAATCTAAGTGTCAGATCCTGATCGCGCTGTGCGACATCGGCGGGCGTCGTTCCCGCGTCAACTGTTTCTTTACGAATGGTGAGATAGCCGTCGAGTCGATCGCCGTAAACAAACTCGGGATGATCGTGGGTGGCGTCCGGTTCCAGGATGGACCGCCAGGTCGCCGAAGGAAGTTCGAAAGTGTATTCGACTTTATCGTGCGTATAGAGCTGTTGCGCCAAAACCGCCGGCATCATCAGGCCAACCAATACCAGCGTGAGAGCCACGATCCGTTTCATCTTGTCTCCTTTTTGCACCGGCTCGTTGAGATGCCTTCATCGAGAAGCCTGGTTGCCGAAAGGTCACTCCGACTGCGAAATGATACTCTTTTGCTTGGCGATCAGCACTTCAATGCCTCGCATTCCGAGCGCCAGGAGTTCCTCCATCTGCTCCCGACTAAAAGGCGCTTTTTCAGCGGTTCCCTGGAGTTCGATAAACCGTCCTTCGCTGGTGCAGACGATGTTCATGTCAACTTGCGCGCGTGAATCTTCGTCGTACTTCAAATCCAGCAACGCCGCGTTGTCGACTATTCCGACGCTGACGGCGGCGACTTGATCGGTCATCAGTGGCCGGCTGATTTTTCCGATTTTGAGCAACTTATTACTGGCGAGCGCAAGCGCCACGTACGCTCCGGTGATGGCGGCCGTGCGAGTGCCTCCGTCTGCGTGCAGGACGTCGCAGTCGATATAAATCGTGCGTTCGCCGAGCGCCCTGAGATCGGCAATGGCCCGCAGGCTACGTCCGATCAATCTCTGGATCTCCTGCGCACGTCCCTGTGGCTTTCCGCGGGAGCTGTCTCTCGCAGTGCGTGTTTGGGTCGCGCGCGGCAACATCGAATACTCTGCCGTCAACCATCCCGAACCGGTGTTTCTTACCCACCGCGGTACGGTTTCGTCGAGTGACGCGGAACAAACGACGCGCGTGTCGCCCATGATGATCAACGCCGAACCTTCCGCATAGGGAAGGAAGTCCAGTTTGATATCTGTCTCGCGAATTTCGTCGGCGGCGCGTCCGTCAGTACGTGCGAAGCTCATCGTGTCCCCAAATCTCCACGGCCTCGAGGATTGAAGGTGCGGATCCCAGAAATCTCTCGGCTACTTTAGCAAATCTTTCAGCGGCGTCGGTTACGTAAAAGTGGTCGAGATCATCACAGAGACGCCGTTCCTGGTAAAGCCCCAAAGGTTCGTCGTGGGTGAGGTTTGATTTTTCGAGCAGCGTTTCGACGTCGCGGGCGGTCGCGGCGCCGGAGTCGATCAAGTTGACGTTTGCGCCGACAGTTTCGCTGATGACGTCGCGGAGTATCGGATAGTGAGTACAGCCAAGCACCAGCGCGGCGACAGGCGTTTTCTTGAATTCACCAAGATAGTCTTGAGCGACGATGCGCGCGACGTCTGAGTTGGCCCAGCCTTCTTCTGCTAAAGAAACGAATAGCGGGCAGGCGCGTTCGATGACCTCGACGCGCGAACCCATCGCTGCCATTGCCTGAGCGTACGCATGACTTTGGACCGTAGCCTCGGTCGCGATTACGCCGATCTTCTCGCCGTTTGCGACTTCTACGGCGGCTCGCGAGCCCGGCTCGATCACACCCATTACGGGGACCTTAACGGCTCTGCGAATTGCGGGAAGCGCCAGTGCTGAAGCGGTGTTGCACGCGACGACCAGGAGCTTGATGCCGTGTGCTTGTAGGAAGCGTGAGTTCTCAACTGCGTAACGTTCGACGGTTGCGAGTGATTTCGTTCCGTAAGGAACGCGGGCTGTATCGCCGAGGTAAACGAAGCGCTCGTTTGGGAGTCGCTCGTGGAGTGCGCTATAGACTGTGAGTCCGCCAACGCCGCTGTCGAAGATGCCGATGGGAAGGTTGCGGTCCAACTGGTGTGGCTTCTGAATCTATTCGAAGATCTTGGAGACCGCTACGCGAAAACCTGGGACGATGTCGTCGGCGAGTTCGTCTGTCTCCTGCAGCAGCCACCGCGTGCCGTCAGCGTGAAACACTTCGACCGTGCGTTTTCGAGGATCTACGTTCCAAACAGACTTCGCGCCGCGTTCTAGCCAGAGTGCTGTCTTGCGTTCGACTTTACCTCTTCGATCACTCGATGAGAGCACTTCGACCGCAAGATCCGGCGCGCCGGGATAAAAGCAGTCTTTGTCAGTACCTACTCGATCGCGAGCAATAAAGGCGACGTCAGGACCGAGCACCGTGTCAGGACCAGTTTCCAAATGAAAACCCGACTCTCCGACGACGAGTCCGTGGTTATTGGTCTCTATGTGGTTATAAAGAAGCACAGACAGATTCATAGTTACAAAGCCGTGAAGAAGCATAGGAACAGGCATCGTGAGGAGTTCCCCTTTTATTAGTTCGTGACGAAGGCCGTCGTCCGGCATGTTCGCCAATTCTTCCGCAGTCATCAAGTGAGTAGTTGTGGTGCGCATTGTTCGTCTCTCATTTCAGGGGAGTGAGGGGTGGATCTCCCGCATTTAAGATTATGGTGGAGGCGCCGAGAATTGAACTCGGATCCAAAAACCAACGCCGAAGGACTCTACATGCTTA
>CBFGMX010000042.1:0-34250 GCA_965649955.1 uncultured bacterium | reverse complement strand
GGTCCTGAGCCGCCGCCCACAAAAAACGTTCTGATCACCGACCAGGTCGCCTTCACGCTGGGCTATCCTGAAAACGAACGTGCTGTTTTTAATCGAATGCTGGAAGTGTTGCGCGCTCAGCCAACATTGAAGGTTGTGGTTGTCGTCAGGTTGGAGGGGCCACAGCCGGAGCCCGAACCAGAATCGACGCCTGTCACGGCGTCGTCGCCCCCACAACCTGCCGAGCCGCTGTCTCCGCCGGTAGACATTGATCCACCTGCGGATCTTCCAAAGTTGGTCGAAAAGTGGCGCAACGAGCTAATCAACACTCACAAGATCCGTCCCGAGCGCTTCATTGTGTTGTTCGCAACAGCACCCCCGGATGAAAGTGGGAATTACGTTGAGCTCTGGGCCGTGCCGCCAGGCCAACCACTTCCCGATCCGAATGCGGACGAAGAAGACGAAGAGGTTCCTGAGAAGACCGAGAAGGATCCGCCCGTTTCAGACGTTGTTCAAAATGCTAAGCGCCGTCCCTGAAAAGATCTGTGTTTTCTCTTCCCGACTGATTTCCAAACCCTCAATCGACGAAACAGCACGATCGATCGAACCCAGGAGGTGCGGGTAGTCGCTGCCCATCACCATGTGGTCCGCCCCGATCATATTTCGCACCATCGTCAGCGTGTGTGGACTGAACGACACCGTGTCGTAGTACAAACGTTTCAGGTACACACTCGGCAGCTTGTCGATCTTCGCGCGGCAGTCGGCGAAGTCACGAAAACCGTTGTCCATTCGTTCCATCAGGTACGGCACCGCGCCGCCAAGGTGCCCGATGATCCAGCGGATGTCCGGTAACTCTTCAAACATCCCGTCGTAACACATGCGCGCCACGGCAAGGCTGGTGTCGAAGGGAAAGCCGATGATTGGCCCAAGCACGTATTCGCGAAACGATTCGGAATTCGACGGCAACATCGGATGCAGGAAGATACACAACTTCATCCGGTTCGCTTCTTCGAAGAACGGCCGGTATTGGGGCGAGGTCAGTGGCTTACCGCCGATGTTGCTGAGCAGGATCACGCCGTTTAGTTTCAACAGGTCGATCGCGCGGTGAAGTTCTTCCAGAGCGGCATCGGGCGCGTCCATCGGAATCGACGCGAAACCTTTGAAACGCTTGGGATGCCGGGCGATCAATTCGGCATAAGAGTCGTTGATCATTCTCGCGACCGCGGGTTGATGTTCCGCGTCAGTGAAGAAAACGTTTGGCGTTGAAAGCGAAACGACCTCGACGTCAATACCGACGCGGTCCATGTCTTCGAGTCGCTTGTTGACGTCGGTCATCGCGGGCGTAACGCCGAAGAAGCGTGCGCCGCGGTAGGTGATGATCGTCTGGCCCGTCGAGCTCGTATCGAACGAGAATTCCGAAGGAAGATCGCGGATGGTTTGAAAGAATTCTTCGGTGTAGAAGTGGGTGTGCAGGTCGAGTTTCATTTTTGAGTTCACAAAGTTCTTGGCGTTCCCTACAAGTGGCAGATACGTTCTTCTCTGAGCTACCTCGGTGTCCTCCGTGTCTCGGTGGTTCACTATTCCTTAAAAAATAACCACCGAGACACGGAGACCACGGAGATTGCACAGAGAACTAGAAGAGTACGGGACTTTTAAGACAAGGCAAAAGTTTTTATCATTTCGTACTGGCTGAGCACGTGCTTATAGTCGTTTGCTTCATAGAACGCGAGCGCGCCTCGCATCTCTTCGTCGATGTTGTTGATCTTCAACGGTTCGGAAGTTTCGAGTGAAGCAAGAATCGCGGAGCCAATGCCTCGACGCCGGTGCGTCGGCGATACCGCCAGTTGCATCAGGTTCGCTGATGGAACGAACACGACGCCATAGCCGACGCACTCGTCATTCACATAAGCGCCGGCAATAACACGATCAGCCGCAACTCGTTCGACTGCCGCCGTCGAGTTCTGCCACGACGGATAACCGTCCCAGAACGTTTGAAAAAGTTGCCAATCGGGTTGTTCCACGCGTCGAATGCCGACGTCGTTCGCGGCCTGAATTCGTTTGTCTGACCTGAAGACAGCGAGTCGTCGAGTTTCGACGAATCCCAGCTTTCGATAGAGCGTAGCCGCGGGGACATTCGAAGTCAGAACCTCGAGCAAATACTGAACGACGCCCGCTTCTCTCAGACGTGGTATGAGAAACGCGAATAGTTCCTTCGCGACTCCGCGCCCACGATATTCCGGAATGATTGCGGCGCCTCCATCGTAGGCTGTCATCTTCTCCTGCCACTGGCCGAGTCCATTGATACAGAACCCGATCATCCGTTCGCCCTCGAAAGCAGCAGCGCTCATTTCCAGCGAAATGCCGTCGCGCGTGAGGCGCTGTCGAAACTGCTCGCGCGACATTCGCATGTCGACTTCATAATCTGAAAACGCCGTGAGAAAACAGTCGTGCAGCGAATCGAAGTCCGCGCTGGTTAGTAATCGATAGTTGATCACTTTGAGTTTGCGAATTGATCGAAGCGTTTGCGTCGCCCGAATAATAATCGAATCGCAACAATTCGGATGAATGTGCGAATGCTATAGTAGCGAATCAGTTAGGGAATTTCTTTCCGAATCACAGTAGCAGCGGCGGCGCTCCCCGGCAGCTCCACTCCAGCCAATTCCATATTCGGCAGCGAAAAAATATCGAAACGGGGCATAGGCTATGAGTACCCAAGCACTTGCGAGTAAAGATGACCGTGGCAAACCCACGCTTGTTAACGGCCAACGCGTAAACGTCAATAAAGATAATTGGCTGGGGTTTGTTGGCGACGTCGTCAATTTCACTGGCGAAGTGAGCTTCAGGTCAATGCTGCGGATTGATGGTCACTTTTCGGGGAACGTTACTTCACAAGACGGCACGCTGATCGTCAGCACGGGCGCAGAGGTGACTAAGGCGGTTATCAAAGTGGCTGTCGCGAGGATCAACGGCACCGTCGAGGGCGACATTCTTGCGAGCAAGGAGTTGGTGCTGGGTCGCACGGCTAACGTGAAAGGCGTGGTGACCGCACCGGCGTTGGTGGTCGAAGAAGGCGCGCAATTGAATGGCAGTTGTCGCCGGCTTCAGTAATTCACTCTCACTGCACTTCCGCTCGCGGAAATCACACGTAAACCGAATAAAACTTTACTTGTATCGCCTCCCGTGCTTGATCACGATATCGACATCTTGTAGCAGATCGATGTGCCTCAGCACATCACCTCGCACCGCGATGATGTCGGCGTACTTCCCTTCACTCACCGTTCCCACTTGATCAGCGACGCGCATTGCAACCGCGGGCCAGTAGGTCGCGGCGCGGATGGCCACCATCGGGTCGATGCCGAAACTGTTAACCCATGCATCGAGTTCACGCCAGGTCGTTTGGCTGTGGAAGTTCATCGGAATGCCGCTATCGGTCCCTATCAACAGAACTACACCGGATTCACCGAGTTGCTGGATCTTGCGCTGCAACGTGGGACGGCGCAGCGGCGTGATTTGATAGTACGAAAGCTGTCCGGGTTTTTTTAGAGACGCCTTGATGTCGTCGACGATCGACTGTGGCAGTCCCATTTGCCACGACGGATCGTCAAGCTGCTCCGGGTTGTCGCGCACATACTCGTAGTTCAACAACCCCTGCACCGTCGGCGTCCAGAACAAGGGTCCAAGACTCATCTTCGCCGTCCGCTCGCGAATCATGGCAATCACGTCCGCCGGATACTCGGGCGCCGTCGCCAATCCGGTGTGCTCGAAACAGTCGACGCCAACCAGCAATCCGCGGCGTATCTCTTCCGGCCGGTGCGAGTGGGCCACAACGGGCAACCGGCGTTTGTGCGCCTCGTCGACGACCGCCTGCACTTCTTCCATCGTCATCTGATCCTGATCGATCAGTTTGATAACGTCGACGCCCGCATCGGCGAGTTTACGCACCTTCGCCCGCGCATCTTCGACGCCCTTCACGCCCCAGCGAACGTAGTCAGTGCCGGGGTACGGTTCGTGCTGAATGAAGGGACCCGAGACGTAAAGAGTCGGACCAGCAATTTCACCCTTCCGAATGCGATCGCGAACGGCGATGCTCGCTTCCAGCGGCGCGCCGAGATCGCGCACACTCGTCACGCCCGCCATCAGCAGTTGCTTCGCTGAAGCAGGCATGATCACTTTTTCCATCTGCGGCGGGTACGTCTTGTCCCAGTGCGCGTAATCGCTATGGCCGTTGATCATGAGGTGGACGTGCATGTCCCACAGACCCGGCAAGACGCTCATGCCCTCGGTGGAAATGACTTCCGCGCCCGGCGGGATGGCAAGCGAGCCCACCTGGCCCACCGCTCTGATACGCTCGCCTTCGATGATCACGACGCTGTTGCGGATCGGCTTACTGCCGTACCCGTCGATCAGCGTTCCACCAACCAGCGCTTTCACCGGCGCGGAACGCGTTTGCGATGAAACTGGAGAAGTGACGAACGAGCCGCTAACAAACGAAAGAACAAACAGCAGCGACAGGCACAACTTAACTGTTGGTCTCATTTCGGTGTCATCTCAATTGTTTTACGCGTGTCTCCCGCTCGCGGGAAGACAGCAAAGAGGAAGGCGACGGGCGATAGTCAGCGACCCGGCGCGTCTTTCTTTTCGGCGTACAGTAGTTCGGTAGTGCGATCGGTCACGCTCGGTACGGGTTCAAAGTGACCTTCGGTCAACAGCTCTTTAGTCGGTGTCCCCACGACCGCCGCCTCCTTGTTGGCGATCCGCCGTTTGCTTGCTGCCTGTTCCGCCTCTTTCGCTTTGGCAAAAAGAACGGTCGAGAGGAGGCCGCACACAGCCATGATGATGAACCCGAGCAAAGCGAGTCCGCCAAGGATCTTCCCCTGAGTAACCATCAACTTATACACAATGCCGTAAACAAGCAGAAACAGGACGCCAACACCAAACACGCTCAGCAGCACCATACCCATTCGTTCCAACCGTTCCTTCTGAGACATCAGGTTCTCATCGGGACGAGTCGGAAGCTGCTCGTTGAGCGACAGTGCAATCTTCTCGAGCCCCAAACCGCACGCGCGGCAAAACTTTTGCTCGATCGAAGTCTTAGCTCCACAGTTTGGGCAAAACATGACGAGTCATTCCCTCCGGCAAAGAAACGGATACGACAGCATCAATCCCACCAACAGCAAAACGAGCCCACCAAACGCCGGCAATAAATGCATGACACTGCGATACCCGACAGCATAATGCACGCCAATAGCCGCCGCATAGGCGATCATTCCGGCGAGAAGCAAACTCCACCAAAGCCACGGCGAACCTCGGCGGAAGCCCCACAGCGCCGGCAGCAAAAACAGCCAACCACCCGCCACCAACATCCCTCCCAACGTCGCTCGATCATGCGCCACCAATGGAACCAGCCGCGGATCGGCGGCTGCCAGCGCATCCGCCGTAGTTTGCATGAACTCCAGATCCTGATGTACGAACACGTGCGTAACGCCGATCACTGAAATCACCGCACCCGCCCCGAGCAGCGCGAAACCGTGGATAACCAGCAGCAACTGCCCCCATAAACTCAGCCGCCACGCGTGATCGCCGCGCGTCTCGGGCCGCACCGCAGGCGTATAAGTTCCCAGCCGCGCGTGAATGCCAAGCAGCATCAACTGAAGCAACGCGACGGTGACAAACGCATGAAACGGATCGAGATAGCCAAAGCCGAGAAAAAGAAAGAAACTCAAGAAACCGGTCAAGGCCGAAATCAGTATCGACTGCCGGGCCCAGTGCAGACCGTGACGGCTCCCAAACACCGACAGACCTACGTAGAGCACGCCCGTCGCAGTCATCACGCCCGCCAGCGTGATTCGATCATGGGCCATGAAGTCGAGTAAACGAGGATTGATCGACGGCAGTGCGTCGCGCGCCATTCCCAAAAACGCTTCATCGTAAGGCAAGACGACTTTCGTCGCGGCAATGACGAAGGCGAGTACGCCACCAATCAGCATTCCCGCGCCCATCAACATGGTCCAAAACCACGACAGTTCGGGAATTCGCTCAGGCGGAGCTTTCGGGGCATCGCGCACCGCTTCGAAGAGGAAACAATCGTTGATTCGTTTCGTCAGTCCCGGTCCGGTGTAAACGAGACCGGTATCGACCTCGACCAGGTCCGCGCCGGACGCGCGCAAGTCGAGCGCGTGTTGTGGTTCGTGGACGCCGCCGGCCGCGATGATAAAAACGTTTGCGCCGTAACGTTCGCGAAGCTTCGCTACCTTTTGTAACGCTAACTCTTTAACCGGCAAACCAACCAGGCGACCGTCAGGTGTCGCCCGCATACTGCCGTCGACGATCACTCCCGCAACACCGTCGCGCAATGCGACATCAATCAACCGCGATATTCGGTCGAAATCATCATCCGCACGGATCACCAGCAGCAACGATCGCTCGCTATTTCTCGCTTCCGCCAACACCTCGCGCAAATACGAGGACCACTCGTCGATCGTCCATTCGCGATCCGGTATTTCCAATGCTACCAGACGAACCGCAGACGTGAGTTCGCGAACCAGATGTCGCGATTCCTGCTCGATCTCGGCGACAGATTTATTCCCCGGGCACCTCAACCGCACGATCACGGGAACGGCGAGATCCGAAACACCTCGTAATCGTCGATTGCAGTCGACAAGCGAGATACTGTCCGGATCGTCGTCGATCCAAAACGCTTCGTGCTCCTCGACGCGCCTGATCCGGCGTGCAGCCGTCTTTCGCTCCAACGTAACCGGCCCGATCTCGATAAAACCCACCCCGAAGCGAGCCAACGCGCGCACGGCGACCGCATGCGTGTCGAGCCATGGGCCAATGCCGACCGAAGTGGGAAAAGTTGTATCCAGAAACGACCGGCGCAACCGAGTATCGGCGCGCATGTGTCCGAGGAAATCGATCAAGTTGGGCCCAAGCGGCAGGCGTGACAGCGTGCCCATGAAGCCGAGCGCGAGATCGCGCGCGCGCGACGCCGGCAGGCTAAACAGAATCGGCTTCGAGACTGTCCGGTAGAACCAATCGGGCATCGTCGTACTTCGAAAAGCGGCGAACGATCAGCGCGATGGGCAAGCCCACGCAGAACATGATAATCAGCGCCTGGATCGCCCGCGCCGACAGCGTAGGAGCGACCCGAGGCGGTGTGATGGCCGAACGAGGCAGGACAACGAAGTTCATGAACAGGTAAACCAAAACGCCGTAAAGCAAACCCATCGGGACGGGCCATTTGATCAGGAAACGCAGTTTGCGACTTGCGAGATAAAAAACGATCGTCGCAACCGTGGCGATCAGGAAGTGAAACGCAACGCCCAGCAGCACGGTCTTATTCCCGCCCGTGAACGCTGACTGGCCGATCGCGCCGCTCGCGATGAACTGCGCCACACGCGTGGGAGTCGTACGCGATCGTAGCCACGCTGCCACACACGCGGCGGTCAGATCGAGCGTACCGGCCACCAGGCCGCCGATTAGGATCGGTTTCAGCCAGTTTGCGTAAGCGCGATTAACCACGTCGCCTGGATCCTTCACACCTCGGTTCAAGACCGGCGAATTATCGAACGGATTTGCCGGACGCGCAATGATCTATCTCGATTGAATCGTAACGTCGAGCTCGCGCACGGTTGGAGGTGGACGGCGGCCCCATTGCGGGCGGCCCGTGGCGACTACGCGCAGACGCGCCGGACCAGGTTCAAAATGCATGAGTGTTTCTTTCGTGAGTGCAGTGCTCACCAACGCATGTTGCGCGCGTGGATCGAAGAAGGCGAGGTCGTTTCCTGGAACATGAAAGTTGAGCAGCGCTTCGGCGTGCTGGCCCTGTATCAGATCTGCTTCGACGTCCACTCTGTTGCGCCCGGAACAGACCACCGCAACTTCCACGACCGACCAGTCGGTCAGTAACTGCGGCGCGTTGACATCCAAACTGCGCACTTGAAAGTAAGCGCGATGACTCGACACCGCACCGATCAGAAGCAACAATCCAAACACGGTCGCAATCGACCGCTTCAACCACACGATCGGGCGCGCGTCTTTGATGGTGAGACTATCGAACATCGAAGTTACCGCTTAAAGACACGTGAAGACGTCACTTTGTTCCAATGATCTCGACAATCTCTTTCAGCGCCTGCTTCGATTCCGGCAACGATATCAACATCCAGTCGTGCAGCATCGATTCGTACTCCCGATAATTCAGCTTGACTCCTTCCGCTTCAGCGTTATCGCGAAGCTTGCGGCAATCCGGATACAGGATGTCGCGCGTGCCGATGAACAGCGATACCGGTGCAAGGCCCTTCAAACTTCCAAAAACAGGACTCACCAAATAATTCGTCGGGTCGACATCCCTCGCGTATAGGGCGCCGGCGTACTTCAGTCCTTCAAAACCCAGAAACGGGTCGATCTTGTCGAACGCTTGAATGTCCGGATGCGACAGCGATGCATCGAGCCACGGTGAAAGCAGGATCACGTTCGCCGGTTGTTCACGGCCCTTTTCACGCAGCAGTTGCGCAAGGGCAAGACTGATCCCACCGCCTGACGAATCGCCCATGACGGTCAAGTTCGCGCTTCCCGCGGCAGCGACAACTTCGTCGTACAGCGGTAGCAGGAAATCAAACACGTCGTGAACGTAATACTTGGGAGCATGCGGATAGTCTGGCGCCGTGACAGTGCAGCCCAGCGCGTCGATCAAACGACACATGAAGTTCCACTGTTGTGAGGCGAAGCTGTTAACGAAACCACCGCCGTGAAGATAAATGATGTGTTTGCGGCCGGCGTTTTCCCTTGGCGCGATGGTCCAAACCAGATGGCCGCGGAAGTCTCTTTTGGTAACGCGATATTTCCGGCGCTGGCGACGTGTCGGTTCGGTGTACGTCGTCCGCCCGCTCTCGACCCGCTCGCGCATGCGATTCGACGCTCGCTTCCAGCGCAGCAGGCGCACCAGAAACTCAACCACTCGACTCTGAATACTCGGCATATTTACCGGTACCAACTGACGATCGAATAACGCTCGCCGTGCGTCACTGGCGTTACTTCGTGTGTCGTTTCTGAACGAAACGCGATCAACGTTCCCGGCTCAGCAGGCATGTGAAACTTCGCGCGTTCTGATGTGGCACGTAAGTTTGTAAACACCAGCGAGCCGCCGCAGTAGACGTTCGCTTCCGCTGAAGGCCATTCCGCCTGACGGTTGAGAAATATCACCATCGACACCAATCGTCGTTCGGTGTCCAGACGCAGCAGTCCGGTGTTGCCGTCCTGATGGGCCACGAAGAAGTCGCCTTTTTCGTAACGCAGAAATTGCGGGTCTTCACATTCGCTGAGCTTCACGCCGAAATGGTTCGCAACCTCGTCCATGCGGGCTAACAAACGGTTCACGATCAAACTAACGGTTTCGCTGGAAGGCGTCAGGCGGAGCGATTTGCGCGTTGTTTCCTGGACTATGCCTGATTGCGAACTGCCGAAAACAACGGACGCGCGACCTGGAACGGCGCTCATCGCTGTGATGATTTGCTGGCAGACGAGTGGCTCGAGGAAATCTTTGATAACGAAGAGATCGGGCCACGTCGGTTTGTCTGTTTGGCTGAGGTTCGTGTGGACTACCTCGATGTCGCAACTGGAGTTGGAAATCGTTCCGCGGCCCTGGCCCGCGCTTTCGCCGTCTCAACTTCGCGGTCGCGCGGCGGTGCGGTCGTCACCAACGAATCCAGCAGCTCGTGCGCGACCTGGGCCACCTGGTCCACCGCACGATTGAACGCCGCCTCGTTTGCCTTCGACGGTTTATTGAAGCCGCTGAGCTTGCGCACAAACTGCAACGACGATGCGCGAATTTCTTCTTCGGTTGCGGGCGGTTTGAAGTTGTAAAGGTTCTTAATATTTCGACACATAACTCATTCTTACCTTGATGCGTAAATCTGGCTCGCGTTCACAAGATTACCGTGCTCGCGATTTATAACTCAAATGCGCGTGGGGCGATTTTCCCATAAGGATCTTCCTGAGGGCGCGATTGTTGACACGATCGCGTCAAGTCAATAGACTGCGCGACGTCCTCCTCTCACCCAGGCCGGGACGATTAAGCCCAGCATACTTGATGCGTAAAAACGTAGCGGAGAAGTCTGTGTTTTTCGCCCTCTGACGCGAACACGGATGGAAACGGCAGTCAGGGGGTCGTACCTCAACCATGGCTCTACTATTCACCAGGCGTAAACATTTCAGCTTACCGGGCTGTGTTCTTCTTCTAGTGTTTGCGGCGTTTTCAATACCGGCGCAAGACTCGCTCCGAGCGCGCACTGAACTGCTCACGATGCCGGCGCCATTCACATTTGCGGACGGCCTCGTCGTTGGACCGGATCGCAATCTCTACTTTCTCGACCCTGTCCTTTCGAGCATTTTTATTTACGACTTCAACACGGGAAACGTCAGACGTCTGTGCGGACCTCAGCCAACAAGGTCGCGCATGACGGACATCGCCGTGGGCCCGTACGGGCAGCTATGGGTGTTGCACCAAAGAGATTCGAAGGTCGTCCGGCTCAGCCGGCAGTGTGCGGTCGAGCGGGAGTTTAAAGTGTCCCTGCTCGCACGAAAGATTGCCATCAACTCGATTGGCGAACTCATCGTGCTCAACATGACCGGCCAATCGCTCTTCGATTTATTCAGTGCGGACGGCAACCAGCTCCGCAGCTTCGGCAAACGAATCGATTATGGAGAAGAAGTAACGACCTATGAGCTGAACGACGGAAACATTGCTCCCGATAGCTCAGGCGGGTTCTTCTTCAGCTTTAACTATCCGCCGCTCGTGCGTCACTACAGCCGAACCGGACGCTTGCTTTCGGAGTTCAAGCCCGAAAGCGATGTCCAAATCGAGCCGCCGAACATCGTGGTTGGAGGCAACGGCGGAGGCGTGTCCGTCACCGCGAACTACCAGATTCTCGTTCTCGACATTGCTGCCGACAAACATGATCGGCTGTACCTGTTGATCTCCGGCAGGAACAAAGCGCCTGCCCTTCAGCAAGGCACGCCGAAGCTGCGGGTCATGAACAAAACAGGCCGCACTCTGAAGAACGTTACTCTCGACCATAGTTTTCATCGCCTCGCAACAGGCAGTGGAAGTTTGTACCTGCTGCGTAATCGCCAACCTCAGCGCGTAGACGAGTACGTAGTTTTTTAAGAACGATCGGATCCATTCCTCAAAGGAGCACGAACATGACTAAGCGAATTCTCTTCTCACTCTTCACGGGTATCCTCTTCGGCATTCTCCTCACGGTGACGCCGGAAGCTAAGGCGCAAGATGGGCCATGCTACGGTTACTGTCAGGAGCACATCCTTAAGAGCGGCTGCGTCTCCGATTTTGCCGGCTGCAGTCTCAGCTTCGATAAATTCGGCAATCTCGACTACGTCACGTGCTTCTACGTGAACACGTGCGTCACCATCACGTACAAAACCGGCTGAGACGTGGCGATGAATCCGCGACTCAGGACACTCGTGCCAGCGGTCGTCTTCGTCATAGCCGTGGCCTTCACGTACCTCGGCATTACGCACTGGCCATCTAAGACTCAGCGCCCAACGACCGAGCATAACGACACCATCGCCGGAATCGATGGCCTGGTCGAAGGCGAGGTCGTTGCTGTGCCTGAGATGAGAACGCTGAAAGGCGACCCGGTAAGACTCGAAAGCGTCGCCGCCGAGAAGTTTCTTCTGGTTTTCTTCACACCTTCGTGCGCGGGTTGTTCGTTAGACGCGCCGCTCTGGAAGAGTCTTAAAGAAGAAGCCGGCAGACGAACGACTGCGTTTTACCTGGTCGACGTGGGCCACGATCGTGCGGCCCTCGACAGGTTCATAGAAGCTTATGATCTCGGAAGTCTGCCGGTTCTGATTTCAGAAGGACGCAGCGTGGGACAACTGCTGCAAGTAAAGATCGTTCCGCAGTATCTGCTTCTCGCAAAAGGTGGTAAGGTGCTGCATCGTTGGGACGGCGTACGCCGGTACGAACAGCCGCCCCCGCCGGAAGAGTTAGCGAAGTTCTTTCAGTGAAATACTTATGAAAGTGACGATGCATAATCGAGTACTTTTCCTGTCGTTGGCGATGCTCTTGACCTCAGGCGTTGCACACGCTCAATCGGTCGAACGGCAGGACGCGATCGATCTACTGAAAACGCTTGCGCGCAATCTGAAGAGCGAACCTGACAGGCTCGGCGCCGGCAGACTTCAGGCGCGAATTGCGGACGAGTTGTGGGCGGTTGACGAACCGTTTGCGCGCGAAACGTTTCGTTGGGCGTTGGAGGCTGTTTCGAAAAGCAACGTCGAGGATCTTCCAAAGGAGAGCCAGTCGCGGTACGTAAATCGACAAGCATCCGCGCTAAGAGAAGTTTTACGACGGTTCGGTACGCACGACAGTAAACAAGCGGCAGCGTGGCTGAAAGCTTTCGAGATCCAAAGCGTGTCGGACGGCGCACCTGCGGGGACGCAGAAATCCGACAGCTCGCGTCTCGATCTCTTCATGCAGATTGCAGCGCAACTCGCAATGACCGACCCGGAACAGGCATCTGTACTGGGAGGGTTAGCGCTCTCCGGCACTCGCATTCCCGAAGGGTTCGGCTCGTTGCTCTTCAGTTTGACCAGAAACAGACGTGAACTCAGCGACCGGTTGTTTCGTTCCGCCATCGCCACGCTGCGTCGTAACAACTACGTCTACGATCAGGCGCTCATCATCCTCGCTAACTACCTCTTCACTTCCAACGGCGAATTGCATTCGACCGGGTCACTCCCCGATGCGCAACTTCTCGCAAATTACTTCGTCGATGCCGCGTGGAAACAAGGCGGCGGCGACGGAAACCCGGTCTCCCCGTCGAGCGCGAGCTTTTACAACATCCTCGAGCTTCGCGGACTGCCGATCGTGTCGCGTTACGCGCCCGCCCGACTGCCGGAATTGCGTGGGCAAATGACGCGAATCGCCTCAGGTCTGACTGCGGAGCAACTGCAACGCGTTGATCTCCTGCGCGCGACGCAACAGCAGCAAGACACCGTTACCACGCGCAACAACTACACCCTGGACGAACAAATAGAACGCGCGGAAAAAGAAAAGAACCCGCAAGTGCGTGACGCGTTGTTTCTGAGCATTACACATGGACTGATGCGGCAGGATCCGGACCGCGCACTTGCGCTCGCGAAAAAGATCGAGGACGAAAAGTTGCGGACGTCAACCGAGGACGACGCCTATCTGATAAAGATTCAGCAGCTCCTATGGTCGCCAGACTCCGTCGCGGAAGCACGCAAACTGGCGCTGAAGTTCAGCAATCCGGTTTTTCGTTCCAAGATCCTCGTGCAGTTGGCGGCGAAGGTTTGGTCCAGCAACAAGGACCAGTCACAAGCCACCGAACTACTCTCGGAAGCGCTTACCGCCACAGCGAAAGCCGACGACATTCCCGACAAAGCGATCGCGCAGTTACAAGTCGTCGAACAGTTTGCGAAGTTTGATTCGATTCGGGCTTTCGAAACGTTGTCGACGGCGATCGCTACCATCAACCGGTTGAAGACTGAAAAGGATCCCGTGACCACGGCGACGGCGAAGCCGCCGCTTCTGCGGATGAAGAACTTTACCGTGATCAACGGCGTGGAGATGACGACCAGTAACGACGCTACTCTCGACTCGATCGATTTTCGTGAGGTCCGATCTCTGGTGACGCAGGATTACATCCAGGCCAAGCTACTCGCAAGCAAACTGGATGAGCCGTTACAACGCACAAACTACCTCACCACGGTTGCTGCCAGTATCTTAAAAACGGAAAAACTAACCAGCTCAACACGAAACTGAGTTTCACACCGTAACCAAATCCGTGTTCGCACGCTGACGCTAACTCAGTTTCTTCTTTGCTTTCTCCGCGAGGGCTGCCGTGCGCGCCTCTATCACACGTAAGACCCACAGGACGACCAAGGTCAATACTGCGGCGATCAAGGCAAGTCCAATGGTCCCCAGACCGCATGCGATTCCGATCGCCGCGGTCATCCATAGACCCGCCGCGGTCGTCAATCCCTGGATGTCCCGCTCCTGGCTCAGTTTCAGTATCGAACCGGCCCCGATGAACCCGATGCCGGTGACTATGCCCTGAATCACACGCGACAGACCGTCCATATCCATGCGGCTGCCGGAGCACGCGAGTACCACGATCGCCGTACCAAGACACACGAGAATATGCGTGCGAAACCCTGCCGGTTTACCTGCCTTTTCGCGTTCAAAGCCGACAATAGCACCCAGCACCGCGGCCGTAATCAACCGCAGCAACACGCGCTCGATCTGACCAACGTCAGACAGTCCGGCAGTCAATTCTTGCCACAGAACGTCCATTCAGTCCTCTTATCTCGCCGCAGTCATGCCCTTGGCCATAAGTCCTTTACTCTCGGTCTCTGTGTAATCTCCGTGGTCTCTGTGCCTTGGTGGTTATTTTTCTAAGAATATTGAACCACCGAGACACGGAGGACACCGAGGTGGCCCAGAGAAAAACGTAATTGCCACTTTTAGGGCAAAGCCACGCGGTCACATCCCGAAAAACCCAGGGTCCATGAGGAACCAGTTGATCAAACCGGCAGCTAACCCGATAACAAAAACTACCATCACGATAATCTTCTCCTGCGTCGTATTCGGTTTTCCGATCATCGTCGGAAACAGCAGAAGAAACAGTCCGCCAACAATCCCAACCGGCCCAAACGCCGCCAGCTTCAACGAATACTTGTTCTCCTGCCAGAGCTGGTGCCAGTTGTAATAGGTCAGCGCGGCAAACCCCAGAATTAACACAACAGCAAATAGACGTTGCTTAATGTACATTCAATCGTGCTCCGATTTCAGAATGAGCAATTTAGACACATAATGATAACGGTTTAGCCGAACTTATAGCTCTTTCAACACAGCGACTGTCTCCTCGCACATGCGCGCGGCCGAGTACTTCTCTTTCACTCTTTGTTGGTTCTCGGCTCCGATAGTAACGCGTAAATCGGAGTCCTTTTCGAGCTTAAGGATCGCACCGGCAAGCGCCTCGTAATCTTGCGGTGGCGCCAGAAACTCCAAACCGGCAGGAGCGATCACAGACCGTATGCCTTCAATGTCGGTTCCGGCGACTGCCAGTCCAGCCGCCATGCTTTCCAGCACACCATTCGGACAACCTTCAGTAACTGAACTGAACACGCCAACGTCCGCCGCACTCAACAATCCCGGGACGTCCGACACCTGACCCGCGAATCGAACATGACCATTCAAATCCAACTCCCGCGATAGCGACACCAGCGACTCATACGCACCGTCGTGCCGCCCAGCCAACACCAACACCGCCTTCCGTCCATTGCAACCTTCTACGACTCGCCTCCACGCTCTCAAAAGCGTTCGGTGGTCCTTGTTGTCGTGCAGGTTAGCAACCATACACGCCACGAAACTGTCGTCTGCGATCTCGAGTCGCGCGCGCCACGACGAACGATCGCCGGCAACGGACAATTGTTCGATCCCGTTCTCGATAACTCTTACCCGCCCCGGATCGACCTTCAGTCGATCGGTCAAAAACCGCTCGCCGGCGCGGGAATTCGAAACAAACATCGGCGTACGCTGGGACGCAGAACGGGCCCATTCCGAAATAAAAGGCGTCACACCTTCGTCACGCTGATTCCAAACACACGCCTGCGCTCCGGTCCATCTCCAGATCAATCCGCAAATCACGTTCGGAACAAACGTGTAAGGAAGAAGAATTTCAGGACGCGCACGGCGCAAACGGCGCGCGACACGTGCAAGACCCGCAAAGCGCGCAACACGTCCGCTCTTGAATGGATACGGAACGACGCGCCACGGCACGCCGATGCGTTCACAAGACTGCGCAACCGGTCCCGGCTTGTTGAAGCCCCAAACTTCAACCTCGGCCTTTTCCTGTTCGACTAAATGGCGGGCCAGGATGAGTGCCTGTCGCTCGGCGCCCCCGAGTTCGAGGTTAAAAAGCACAAAAACAATGCGACGACCTTTGAGAGTCGAATTCGTGGCAGGTGTTAAGGCTGGGTCAGCTTTCTTCGGCAAGCGCGGCACGCACCTTCTTCAAGACGCTGCCCGGAGTCGGATACCAAAACCGGTTCGTGTCGACCACCTTTCGATCGTCGATCGAGACGCTCAGTTCGCCGACGCCGCCTCTGACGGTTTCGACTTCAACTCCGTTTTCTTTTTTCAACTGTGCCGCCACCCGGGAAGCAATTGCTCTCTTGGCGAGTCAGATCGGGCAACAGCGGATAACTATCTTTCGCATAAACACATCCCTTTCAAGCCAGCGGCACCGACTGCCCGGCCTGCACGTAAGCATGTTCGAAAAGCATCATACCGGCAAGCGCAAATACTGAGCTAGACACGAGCAGTGCCTCGTTCCAGCCGTCAAGCATTGCCAATATGGGAAGTAATCCGCCGAACAGCGACAGCACAATGCTAATCCAGAATGGATATCGATAACGGCCTTTTACCATCTCCCAGATCGCCAGTCGAGCATGGGAGGTGGGATGCGTCAACGAAACCTCCCCCCAAACCATCAACAGATGAATTAGGCTTGTGAGGAGCAGTCCCCACGAAAGCTGATAAACCTCGAGCCGCACAGTGCTTATCATGCCGCTGAGATCGTCACTAACCATTGCGCCTTTAAGCCACACATATAACAACAAGAGCACTGCCGACCCTAAAAGGAGCGACTGGAAAAACAGGTGCGGCGGTAGCAACGGGTTCTGCCACATGTCGCGCGCCTTCGCCTGTGCAAACAGATACGCCGTATAGACCGCCGTCATTGCCGCCAATGGAATCCCGGCAATCGCGAACCACAATTGCAGCGAAGTCGATCCGGCCCAGCTTGCGATAAAGTGCGCCAACAGCACAGCGGTGTAACCGGCGATGACGAATGCCCCCTTCACCAACCAACTGCGCCACTGCGGCCGCGTGAAGATCAGATAAAACCGCTCGGGATGCTCGAGATCCCAAATCAGTAAACCGCCCGTAAGCGCCAGAAAAGCTCCGGACACAATCGGCGTAACCCAGCGCCAAATCGGATTTTTGATGTCGAAAAATTCAGCGATTGAGATCTGGCCGCTCAGTATGAACATCAGCTCCAACAGCGCAGCAACAAGATACACACCTGCCGCAATGCCCTTGGTCCAGGTGTATAAACTTACCCGCCAGTCCCACGGGATCGAATGCGCCACGTCGTACGAGAGCAACGCTGCCGCCGATGAGTTGCTGTACTGTGGATTGCCGGAAACGACGAGATCGGACGCCGTCTGCTGCTCGCTCCACATGAACAGTCCGCCTTCAGGACGTCGCGCTGCCAGCGGATCGAGCGTCGCCTGGTGCGCGCCCTTGTAGAACAGTTTGGGAAGGGTCTCTTTTTCCGGACGCCGCACCGAAACAGCTTCACGATTCACGATCTGTGCGACGTACGAATCGCCGTCGTTCATGTCGCCAACAAGGATTGCCTGTGTCGGGCAGACCACAACGCACGCGGGTTCGAGTCCGACGTCGATCCGGTGCGCGCAGAAGTTACACTTTTCCGCCGAATGGTCTTCCGGATTTATGAAGATGGCGTCGTAGGGACACGCCGCCATGCACGCCTTGCAGCCGATACAAATCGACTTGTCGAAATCGACGATCCCGTCCCGACGCTTGAACATCGCCGCCGTCGGGCAGGCGGCGACGCACGGCGCGTGCGCGCATTGATTACAGCGCGTCACCTGGTGCGCCCGGCGCGCCTGCGGAAACACGCCGACGTCTACGTGTTTGACGTAAGTGCGCGTAACGGAAAGCGGAACTAGATTTTCAGACTTGCAAGCCGTCGTGCAGGCATGACAGCCGATACATCGAGTGTGGTCGATTACCTTGGCCCACTGGACCGTGGCTGACGGCTCTGTCATAGGTTTGGTGTCGATCTCAGGAGTTCGTCGTGGATTAAGGATAGGTCATCGGTCATTTGACATTTTTCATTTGTCATTGGTTATTTCGCCTTGAGCTTTGACTAACTAGCTGCCAGTGTGAGCGTTTGACGAACTGCCCGACAAAAAATGACAAATGAAAAATGTCAAATGACCAATGACAAATAGCCCGATCACAGATCACTTCTTCCGGTCGATAGGACGGCCTTCCTTCTCCCACAACTGAAAGCCACCGAGCAGAGCTGCTACGTTTTCATAACCCTGTTGCTTCATGGCGCCCGCCGCACCGGCAGACGTTTGTTCCTTTGGTCAAGAACAGTAGGTGACAATCATCTTGTCGCGCGGGAGTTCTTTGGCCCGCTCTCCCACCTGGTTGACGGGTATCAACTTCGCACCTTTGATATGTCCCGCTTCGTACGACGATGGGCTTCGCACGTCGACGACCACCACCTTGCCCTGGTTCATCAACTCTTCAAGCTCGGCAGTGGTGACACGCCGAATGCCATCGCTGTGTTGGGCCACCGCGGACGGCGCCGGGGTGCTCGGATGGTTTGCCTGAATGTTGGCGTTGCTGTGAGCGGAATTGCACGCAGCGAGTGCTGCGGCAAGCAAAACAATTATCGTTTTCATAATTCGCAAAATCCGTCGTTTATGTCTGAGGTACAGCCTGCGTCACGAAAGCAGGCAAAGGAGTAACAACCTTCGCGGCCGGAACACAAAGCACCGGGCACGGCGCGTTTCTTATCACTCGCTCAATCTCGGAGCCCAACACTTGATTGCTGCCGAACAACGAACCGTGAACCGCAGTGCCTAAAACGATGAGGTCCGCTTCGATCCTCGCCGCGAGCTTCACGATCTCCTGGTAAGGCCGGCCTTCCACGATGTGCGTCTCGGCTGCCGACCCACTGGTGCGCGAGAGATGGGCCATGCGTTCCTCGACGTGACTCCGCAACCGCGTCAGCGCTGCCAGTCCGCCTTCGGGAAACATCACGGAGATTTGTTCGAAGTAGTCGCCGATCACGTAAACGGCGTGAAGTTCGGCGCCGCGTTGGTTGGCAATGCTGGTTGCGAGTTGTGTGGCGGCGGCTGAGGACGGGCGGAAGTTCGTCGCCACCAACACGCGGTTCATGCGAATCTGCGTATTGCCGCCACGGTGTTCGACGAAATCGTGTTGTGGTGGGCGGATGGCCAGCACCGCGCACGGCGACTCCGCGACGATCTCCTCCGCGATCGATCCGCCGAACGCGCGTGAAAGCCGGCTGCGATCGCGGGTAGCGACGGTGATCAGATCGATTTCATGGTCCACTGCGGCCCGGGCGATTTGCGTCGCCGGATCGCCTTCGAGAAAGATCGGATCCGCTTCGACGCCTTTCAACAACGGGTCGGCAAGCAATTCCTTCACCTGCGATCGTATTTGCAGGAGCCAGTTGTTTTCGTGGTTCTCGAAGACGTACTCCGGCATCGTGGTCAAGTTCGCCGGGACCTTCGCGTCCAGCACACTCAGCAACAACACGCGGCCGCCGCTCTCGCGAGCAAACGCGGCTGCATACTTCAGCGCGGCGTGCGCGTGCAAAGAAAAATCGGTAGGAAACAGGATGTTTCTGAATGGATACATTTTGGTGTTCGAACACAAACTAGATCAGGTGGTTTGAAGTTTCAAGGGTTGACCACAGATCGAAACAAATGCCAAACTCCGCACGCCACAGGTCTAAAAGCTAATTTCTTAATAATCTTTGAATGAATTTCCCACTTGCGGGAAGGCAGTGAAAAGGAATTTTCGTAATTTCCGTAGACGAGTAAGCGAAATCTAAATCCCTTTCCACGGAGGCGACACATTGCTTCGAGGACTCTTTCGTACCAAGAACCTTGACGACATTCTGTCAACCGCAGGCGGCCCCGGATTCGCCCTGAAGCGCACTCTCGGAGCATTCAATGTGACGCTGATCGGCATCGGCGCGATCATCGGCGCGGGCATCTTTGCCACGGTCGGTTCCGCCGCCGCCGGCGATGCTGCCGTCGGACGCCCCGGCGCCGGACCGTCGCTCATGCTTTCGTTTGTGATCACCGCTGTCGTCTGTGGTTTCACGGCACTCTGTTACGCCGAGCTCGCCTCCATGGTCCCGATCTCCGGGTCAGCGTACACTTATTCTTACGCCACGATGGGCGAACTGATCGCCTGGATCATCGGCTGGGACCTGATCATCGAATACGCGATCGGCAACGTCGCCGTCGCGATCAGTTGGGCTGAATACTTCCACAAGCTCCTGATCAACCTCGGAATTCACTTCCCACACTGGCTCGCCGCCGACTATCGGTCGGCAATGCTGCTGAGAACAGAGAACCCGGCGGAGTACGCGCAGTTGTTCGGCAGCGCGCCCGTGATCGGGGGCATTCCGATCATCTTCAACTTCCTGGCGTTCGCGATCGTGGCCCTGCTCACGATCGTGCTCGTTTGGGGAATCCGGGAATCGGCAAACTTCAACGCCGGCATGGTCTTCATAAAAGTGCTCGTGCTGTTGTTCTTCATCGGCACAGCGCTTTATTTCGTTTCACCTGCAGAAATGGCCTCGAACTGGCGCCCGTTTCAACCACAGGGCTGGAGCGGCACTTTCGCCGGCGCCGCACTGGTCTTTTTCGCCTACATCGGCTTCGACGCGGTTTCGACCGTCGCGGAAGAGACGAAGAACCCCGCTCGAGATCTGCCGATCGGCATCATCGGCTCGTTGATCATCTGCACGCTCTTCTACGTCGTCGTGGCGGCTGTCTTCACCGGACTGATTCCCTTTCCGATACTGCAACAGGTCTCGTCTTCGGGACAGGCGGAAGCATTGACGATGGCGCTGGACCACGTCGCGCCGGCGGGAATTACCTGGCCGCAAACGATCGTCGCCGCCGGATCCGTGGTTGCGCACACGGCGGTGCTGCTGGTGTTTCAGTTGGGCCAACCGCGCATCTTCATGTCGATGGCGCGCGACGGGTTGCTACCGTCGGTCTTCGCGAGCATCCATCCGAAATTCAAGACGCCGCACGTCACGACGATCCTGACCGGTATCTTCGTCGGCGGCATCGCGGCGTTCGCGAACATCGAATCGATGTTGAACCTAACGAACATCGGGACGTTGTTCGCCTTCCTGCTCGTCTGCATCGGCATTCCGATCCTGCGTCGCAAGGATCCGGGCCGGCCGCGACCGTTCCGCGTGCCGTTTGGCGACTATCTAATGCCGCTGCTCGGCGCCGCATCGTGTATCTTTCTGATGTACTACCTCGCGGCGGATACGTGGTGGCGCTTCATCGGTTGGCTGGTGCTGGGTCTCTCGGTTTACCTGGCTTACGGCTACACACGCAGCGCCATCGGCATCAAATTGGGCCGGCCGGAAAGGACGCCGCTGCCGCTCAAGATCGCCGCGCTTGGGTTCTTTGCTTTGGCAGTTGGACTGTTCACGGTACCACACCATATCGGCTTCGGTCCGGTGTTCCAGGCTGCCGCGAATTCGGCGGACGAAAACCACAATCGCGCGTTGTTCGGCGTCTCATTCATCCTGATCGGACTGGTCCTGGGTGTGGTCGGCAGCGTGCTGGCTAAGGCAAGTCAGAATTCGACCGAAGCAGATCGAAACGGATGAACGCGCTTCCCATCATCATCGGCGCACTTTGCGTGATCGCGATCGCGTATCGCTACTACTCCGCGTTCATCGCGGCGAAAGTGCTAGCGCTGGATGACTCGCGGCCTGTGCCGTCGCAAACGATGTACGACGGGCACAACTATTACCCGACGAACAAATGGGTGCTGTTCGGACATCACTTCGCCGCGATCTCGGGCGCGGGTCCGTTGATCGGGCCGGTACTGGCGGCGCAATTTGGTTTCCTGCCGGGACTGTTGTGGCTGGTGATTGGCGTCTGCCTTGGCGGCGCGGTGCACGACTTCATGATCATGGTGGGAAGCGTGCGCCGCAAAGGCAAATCGCTCGCTGAAATGGCGCGCACCGAGATCAGCCCGCTTTCCGGGCTGGTGGCAGGCATCGCGATTCTCTTCATCGTCGTGATCGCGCTCGCGGGACTCGGTTTGGTCGTCGTCAACGCCCTCGCGGAATCGCCGTGGGGAACGTTCACCGTCGGATTCACGATTCCACTGGCCCTGTTCATGGGTCTTTACATGTATCGCTTCCGAAAAGGAAAAATCGCGGAAGCAAGCATCATCGGCATCGTCGGACTCCTTTTCGCAGTTTATCTCGGCGGGCGAATCGCGGAGTCGTCGCTGGCCGAACCTTTCACGCTTTCGCGAAACACTCTGATCGTGATCATGGCGGCGTACGGCTTCATCGCGTCCGTGTTACCGGTGTGGATGCTGCTTTGCCCGCGCGACTATCTGTCGTCTTATTTGAAAGTCGGCACGATCATCTTCCTCATCATCGGCGTGATCGTCGTCGCACCTAATCTGAACATGCCTGCGTTCACACCGTTCACCGCAGGCGGTGGACCGGTGATTCCCGGAAAACTTTATCCGTTTGTGTTCATCACGATCGCGTGCGGCGCGATCTCCGGTTTTCATGCGCTGATCTCGTCGGGAACGACCCCGAAGATGATCGCGAAGGAAACCGACACGCGGATGATCGGCTACGGAAGCATGTTGATGGAAGGCGTGGTCGGCGTCGTGGCGCTCATCGCCGCGACTTCACTGTTCCCCGGTGACTACTTCGCCATCAACACCGCGCAACGAACCGACGCACAGAAGGCTGCCTACACGGAACTCGTGCAAACGCACTCAGGCGACGACTTCAACCTGCAACCACGCGAGATCGACCAGCTCGAAGCGGAATCAGGCGAGAAGAACCTGCGCGGGCGCACCGGCGGCGCCGTAACGCTCGCACTCGGAATCGCGAAGATCTTCAACGGCATTCCCGGACTCGGCGGGCTGATGAAGTACTGGTATCACTTCGCGATCATGTTTGAAGCGCTGTTCATCCTCACCACGATCGACACAGGCACACGTGTGGCTCGTTTTCTTGTCGGCGAGTTTGGCGGAAGGTTTTATCGAAAACTGGAGGAGCCGAACTGGCTGCCCGGCTCGATCGTCACGTCGGCGCTGGTCGTCGCGGCCTGGGCTGCGTTCATCTGGTCGGGATCGATCTCGACGATCTGGCCGATGTTCGGCATCGCCAACCAGCTACTTGCGGCCGTCGCGTTGTGCGTAGCCACGACAATCATTATGAACTCCGGCAAGGCGAAATATGCCTGGGTTACGCTGGTTCCACTCGCGTTTGTAAGCACAACCACGCTCGTCGCGGGCTTCAAATCTATCACCGACATCTTCTGGCCGCTCGCTCAAAACCCGGAAACTTACATGCAGGGCCTGATCAATACAACCCTCACGGCCATCATCATGGTGGCGGCTGCGGTCATCATGCTGGATTCGATTCGGCGGTGGTTAGGCACCCGAAGTCGTCCCCAGATGACAAAGACCTCCGAGCCCCTCTTTGAAAAATCTATGTAATCTGTGGATAATACGCGCTTTCGTAAAGCGTACTCGCCATTATCTAGACAATCAGAAAGGAATTCCCGAAGTGGAACTATCGCTAAAACTGCGCCGTGCGGCAATTATTCTTGCGGCTATCGTTATAACCCTAGCCTGCGGGCTGCCCGCTTACGCCCAACAACACGGCGGTGAGGCGAGTCTGGAGCTGCCAGACCTGTCGCAAGTGACCTTTCTCAACGGAATCGACGGTCACAATCTGCTCCTGTTTGGCATCGTTATCTGTGTTCTTGGCCTCGTATTCGGCCTGGCCATGTACATGAACTTGCAGAAGATGCCGGTTCACCGCGCCATGCGCGAGATCTCGGAGCTAATTTACGAGACCTGCAAAACCTATCTGATCACGCAGGGCAAATTCATCCTGATTCTCGAGGCGTTTATCGCCGTCGTTATCGTGCTCTACTTTGGCGTGTTGTCAGGCTACGAGCCGATGCGCGTCGGTATCATCCTGCTGTTCAGTTTGATTGGTATCGCCGGCAGCTACGGCGTGGCATGGTTCGGCATTCGCGTCAACACGTTTGCCAACTCGCGAACGGCGTTCGCCAGTCTCCAGGGCAAGCCATTTCCCATCTACGCGATTCCACTAAAAGCCGGCATGAGCATCGGCATGATGCTGATCAGCGTCGAGCTGCTGATCATGCTATGCATCCTGTTGTTTATACCGGGAAGTTACGCGGGTCCGTGCTTCATCGGGTTCGCTATTGGTGAATCACTCGGCGCGGCTGCACTACGTATCGCGGGCGGTATCTTCACCAAGATCGCCGACATCGGTTCCGACCTGATGAAGATCGTCTTCAAGATCAAGGAAGACGACGCGCGCAATCCGGGTGTGATTGCCGACTGCACCGGTGACAACGCCGGCGACTCGGTCGGACCCAGCGCCGACGGTTTCGAAACCTACGGTGTAACGGGCGTCGCGCTGATCACGTTCATTATCCTGGGCGTCTCGAATCCGCGCGTGCAGGTACAGTTGCTGGTTTGGATCTTCATCATGCGCGTGATGATGATCGTCGCCAGCGCCCTTTCCTACTTCGTCAACGACGCAATCGCCAAGGCGCGTTACCGAAACGCCGACACGATGAACTTCGAAGCGCCGCTGACGTCGCTTGTGTGGATCACGTCGATCGTCTCGGTCGCAATCACGTTTGTCGTCTCGTATCTGACGATTCCTGAGTTGGCGGGGAACAACACGCTGTGGTGGAAACTCGCGGCAATCATCTCCTGCGGCACACTCGCCGGCGCGATCATTCCCGAACTCGTCAAGGTATTTACTTCGACCGAGTCGCGGCACGTGAGCGAAGTGGTGACCTCGTCACGCGAGGGTGGACCGTCGTTGAACATTCTTTCCGGTCTCGTCGCCGGAAACTTTTCGGCCTACTGGCTGGGCATCAGCATCGTCGGCCTGATGGCGATTGCTTACTTCTTTACGAACCTCGGTTCGGGGGCAGGTTTGGACCTTGGCGTGCTGATGGTCGCGCCTGTGGCGGCGCCCGTGTTTGGTTTTGGACTCGTTGCGTTCGGCTTCCTCGGCATGGGACCGGTGACAATCGCCGTCGACTCGTATGGTCCGGTGACCGACAACGCCCAATCCGTCTACGAACTATCGCTGATCGAGCAGATTCCGGACGTGACTGGAGAGGTCAAACGAGACTTCAACATCGACGCGAACTTCGAGCGGGCCAAGCACCTGCTCGAAGAGAACGACGGCGCCGGTAATACGTTCAAGGCAACAGCCAAACCGGTTTTGATCGGAACGGCGGTGGTCGGCGCTACGACAATGATCTTCTCGATCATCATGGCGCTTACCGAAGGTCTGCGGACGAACACCGAAAGCCTCTCGTTATTGCATGCTCCGTTCGTGCTCGGACTGATCACTGGCGGTGCGGTCATCTACTGGTTCACCGGCGCCTCGATGCAAGCGGTTACGACCGGCGCTTATCGCGCTGTCGAGTTCATCAAGGCGAATATCCGGCTCGAGGGTGTCGAGAAAGCTTCGGTGGAGGACAGTAAGAAGGTCGTGCAGATCTGTACGCAGTACGCGCAGAAGGGCATGTTCAATATCTTTCTGACGGTGTTCTTCTCGACGCTGGCGTTCGCGTTTGTCGAACCGTTCTTCTTCATCGGTTACCTGATTTCGATCGCGGTGTTTGGTCTTTACCAGGCGATCTTCATGGCTAACGCGGGCGGCGCATGGGACAACGCGAAGAAGGTCGTCGAAGTCGATTTGAAGATGAAGGGCACGGCGCTTCACGACGCGACGGTCGTCGGCGACACGGTTGGCGATCCTTTCAAGGACACGTCGTCGGTCGCGATGAACCCGGTGATCAAGTTTACAACGTTGTTTGGCTTGCTGGCCGTGGAGCTGGCGGTTAGTTTGACCGCGCGTAATAATGGCAACACGTTGCTGACACACATTTTGGCTTTAGTGTTTTTCCTCGTGTCCGTCTTCTTCGTGTGGCGGTCGTTCCACGGAATGCGCATCGGAACGATGGCTATGGAGCGGGTTCCGGCCGAGCGCGAGGTGGTGAAGACTGCCGCGGGAGACTAAAATCACGAATCAACACAGATCACTATGAACAGTTACGCAAATACTGACACCTTGATCGGCACGGCGCTCGCGCCGCTCGACTGGACACGATCCGTTGGCATCGTGATCGTGTTCAGTTTGTTCATCGCGGCGTGCGCCCAGTTTGCAGTTCCCATTGGCGACGTTCCCATTACCGGGCAGACGTTTGCTGTCTTGCTCACGGGCGCGCTCCTTGGGTCGCGTTTGGGCGCGGCGGCCGTGATTGCGTATTTGATTGAAGGCGCAGTCGGGTTGCCGTTCTTCGCGGCCGGCGGGAGCGGGATCGCACGCTTCATGGGCCAAACGGGTGGATATCTAATCGCGTTTCCCGCTGCCGCGTACGTCACCGGCGCGTTTGCGGAGTTTGGCTGGGATAAACGCTATCACACTGCTGTGATCGCAATGGCCGTCGGTTCCGTGATCATTCTCATGAGCGGTTGGGCGTGGTACACCATCATCACCAACACGCCTGCCGACGTAAGTTTCAAACTGGCGGTGTTGCGTTTCCTTCCCGGCGACGTGATCAAGATCGCTCTGGCTGCCGCCGTGTTACCGACTGGTTGGGCGCTACTGAAGCGCAAGGCGTCCGGCGATAAACATCAATAAGATCCGTGTTCCATGTTTGTTCTGAACGTACGGTCTCGCAATCGTGAAGAACTCGTTGAGTTCACGGATCTCGTTAACGAAAAACTAAGAGAGTCGGGGGCGAAGGAAGGCATCGTCGTCCTTTACGTCCAGCACACCACCGCCGGTCTCACCGTCAACGAAAACGCCGATCCGGACGTGCCTCGCGACATGCTGCACGCGCTACGCACGCTGATTCCTCAACACGGTATGGGCTTTCGCCACGGCGAAGAGAATTCCGACGCACACATCAAAGCGAGTCTGACCGGCCCTTCCGTAACTATCCCGTTCAAAGACGGAAAGCTCCTGCTCGGCCGTTGGCAGGGCGTGTTTCTTTGCGAGTTTGACGGTGGACGCGAGCGCCACGTGATCATGATGGTCCGTTGATTTATTGTCCTTCGTTTTTTTTCATGGAAACAAACTATTAACGTTTCGGCTGGGGCCCCGGAAGACCTCTGCGGATCACACATAAGACAAGAAAAAATATTGACGTTCCGTCTGGGTCTCGCAAGGTCCTCTGGCAATGACACATGATCGCTGAAACAAAACCGCGATACGACAGCGTGGCGCAATACTACGAAGGCGTCATGGGGCCGCTGCAACGTTGGTTCCTTAACGGACTGCGTTCGGAAACTCTCAGCCAATTACCTGCTGACGGGCAGATTCTCGAAATCGGCGCCGGAACAGGCCTGAACTTCGTGCACTATCCACCGCAGGCGCACGGCGTCGCGGGCGAGTTCAGCCGCGAGATGCTGAAGATCGCGGAAACGAAACCCCGTCCACCCGGAATTCAACTCCTTCAAAACCGAGCCGAACACCTACCTTTCAAAGATCATTCATTCGACGCGGCGTTCGCGACACTCGTCTTCTGTTCGGTTGAATCGCCGGCGGAGGCGTTTGCGGAGTTGAAGCGTGTCGTACGTCCGGGCGGGATGGTCCTGCTGCTCGAGCATGTTCGCCCACACGGTATTCTTGGTCCATTGTTTGATCTCATGAACGTCTTCACGACACGGCTCTTTGACGATCATTTGAACCGACGTACGGCCAGGATGGTGAGCGAGGCGGGGCTCGAAGTTGTCGACGTGAAGAGCCGCGCGCTGGGTATAATCAACCTCATCAAATGTCGCGTCTCGTAATCAAGAGTTTCATCCTTTCGCTTCTGGTCTCACTTTTCGCGCAGGAAGTGGCGCAGGACGAAGACTTGCGGCTCCAAAAAACATTGGACCGCGAGGGGAAATGGGTGACAGTTCGCGTGCCCTCAACTCCTCTTTCCGGACCAAAGGACCGCTATCACAGTCTCGCGTTCTCCGTCTACTACTCGACTCTTTCGCGCTGGCCCTCTCCGCCGCAGACGGTCAACTTTGAACTCGTCTCAGTCGTGAAGGCGCGGAAACTGAACACGGATCTGTACGTTGTGTTCGTCGTCGACGGTAAGGAGATTCACTTCAGCTCAAATCGAAGCGCCATCAAACGACCGGTACCGGGAAAACCCTGGATCGGCGAACGAATGGTTTTCCTGATTCCGTATGACGAATTCAAGAAGCTGGCGGCAGCGAAAACGCTCAGCGTGAAGCTTGGCGGCGTGAACTTCGATTTTGACGACGGGATGCGCAGATCGATAAAAGCGATCGCGCGGGACATGCAGCTTACCGTGACTCACTAATCACTCGTCCGGTTTCAACTCCTTCAACACCTCAGCAAACTTCTCGACATCGGCTTTTGTTTTTTCCAGCGACCGCCGGCTGTCGAGATACGCGGTCCAGGTCGGCGTTTGCGTCAGCGCTTTCGTCGAGTCTTCGTCTAGCACCTGGGCCATCAACGCGATCAGATCGCTGACGATGCGGGTGTGTTCGATCAGGTTCTCGATGATCGAATACGCGAGTTGCGCCTGGGCGAAGTCCAGATCGCGTGGCGGGTTAGTTTGACCGGCTTCGTTAGTCATACCAGCTTCCACGCACAAACGGCAGGTCGGTCACCGTGCCGGGGTTATCTTTGACCTTCACCGCGGTTCCAGCGGAGAGGTATTCGTACCTGACGTAACCGAGCGCGATCGGGCTTTCGAGTCTGGGCGAGAAAGTCGACGATGTCACACGTCCGATCTCTTTTCCGTCTTCGGAAGTGATCGTCGCGCGGCCCTCGACAGGTTTCGCGAACTTCAGTCCGGTAAGTTTCCTGGCGACGTGGCCCCGGTGTTTGATGCGAATGATGATCTCCTGGCCCACGTAGCAGCCTTTGGTGTAACTGATGGCGTCGTCGAGGTTCGTTTCCAGGACCACGCTTGTTTCGTCCATATCCTGACCGTGACGCGGAATCCCGGCTTCTATTCGCAGCGTCTCAAACGTTTCCTGACTGACAGGTTGCGCACCTGCCGCAATTAACTTCGCCGTAACCGAAGCACGCTCACCCGCCTCGATTATTAGATCAAATCCGTGTTCCCCTGTGTGGGTGGCCCTAATAACCTTGGCGTTGACGTCGTTGATGACGTCACCGGCGCGTTTACCCTGCACCGTCAATAACGCGGTTTCAGCAGTAACATCTGCGACCTTAAAATCTCCAGCCAGAGTGAAGCGCGAAATTGTTTTCAAGACCGCGTCGTGTGATGCGGCTTCGGTGTCTATCAAGAAACCTGAATCCGAGCGAAGAATACGAACGGCGCCGATCAGTCGGCCCTGAACCGTAGGAAACACCGCGGGCAGCCAACTGTTTTCAAGCGCGTTTTTAACGTCGTTCGTGATCAGGCCGTTCAGAAACATCGTCGCTTCTGATCCGGTGACACGAATACGCCCTCGCGACTCGGAGAGATCGATCAACCCCGCACCATCACCTCGGACGGACTCATACTCAATCATTGTTCTGTTTGTAGCGATCGCACTGCCTCCGCGACAACTCGGTAATCCTTTAACTGCTCCGCCTCGCGCCTGTGCGACGCCAACACATGCGGGCTCGGATGGTATATCGGCACGAGCACGCGCCCGTTCCACGACTGAATCTTCGACGCCGATTCCTTCAAATTAAACTCATGATACTGAATGCGCTTCAGCGCTTCGAGTGCAACCAAACCCAGCGTCACTATCACGCGCGGATTGACCAGGTCGATCGTACGGCGCAAAAACGCGGAACAGTTCGCCAGCTCTCGTAGCGACGGGCGGCGATTCGCGCCCGACTCCGCACGTGGATTACAAAGCGCGGCGCTGGTAATGAAGATCTCTTCGCGCGACAGATTGATCGAACTCAGGTAACGATCGAAATTCGCGCCCGATTGATCACCCGAAAACGGGATGCGTGTGCGATCGGCGCCCTTCCGTCCCGGAGCTTCGCCGACAAACATCACACGTGCGTCAACCGGGCCGTTCAGAGAACTCAAAACAGCACTGCGCCCGCACATCGCCGGACATTGCGTACAACTCGCCGCCTCTGACACCAACTGTTTGAATAGTTTCCGGCGCGACGTCGATATCATTGCTGTTTTTTGTGCCTCTTGTGCCTTCTTGTGCCTTTTTGTGGCTAAAACCTCTTGTGCCTTTTTGTGGCTCATTTCTCGATCGTGATCTCACGCGTCTCGACGTTGAGATCGCCGTTGCGATACGGCCAACCATCCGGCCCGACTAGTTCAAGACGAACCATGTGCTTGCCGGGAAGCCAACCCCACAGCCAAACCTGTCCCATCCGATCGATCCATTGCATGTCGTCGTCGTCCACCATGTACCGAACACGATACTCGCCGCCATCGCCCTTGAGTTGCGCGTTAACCAGCGCAAATTCGATCACCACGGGCTCACGTTCGCGATACGTTGCGCCATCCTTCATATCAAACAACATGATCGGCTTCTCGCGATCGTACTTTTTGGCCTGGAGCACGTCGCGGTTAACCGGAGGCGGCGGCGCGTCGCGAAACTCAGCGCGCAACACCTGCCGCGGCGGTGGCGGCACTACCGTCGTCGCCGTCGTGTGCTCGCCATCAGTGTTCCGCGAACACCCCGCAAACACGAAAATCGTCATCACGATTGCTAAAGAGATCTTCATCCGAGTTTTTTCTAATACACATTTAATCTAGACATTTCACAAAGGCAAATGTAAGAATCCCGCCGAACGGTCCAACAAGCCATCTCAAGGTCGATTTTCTATGAGCACAAAAAAACTCTTTTTGTTTCTGAGCCTTGTTCTGATTGCGCTAATCGTCGCCTGTCGGAACCAAAACACGGGCACGAATCCTGCCGGTTTCACTCCCGAGATCCAGCCGCTGCCGGCCCAGCTCACAACGTACGAGCCGATGGTGATTCCGGCTGACAATCCGATGACGCCGGAAAAAGTCGCCCTGGGGCGGCAACTATTCTTCGACGAGCGGCTCAGCATCGACGGATCCAAGTCGTGCTACTCCTGTCACGTTTGCGAGAATGGTCTAACTGACGGTTTGCCGAAAGCGATTGGACCAGGAAACAAGCAATTGCCGCGTCACAGCCCGACGCTGTGGAATATCGGTTATCACAAGGAGTTTTACTGGGACGGCCGCAGCCCTTCGCTCGAGAAGCAGGCGATGGCGGCATGGACCGGCGGCAACATGGGCGTCGGCGAAAAGACGGGCGAGGTTGTCGCGAGGATCAATGCGCTTCAGGGCTACAAATCGCAGTTTCAAACCGTGTTTCAGAGCGATGCGACGCCTGAGAACATCATGAAAGCGATCTCAGCGTTTGAGCGGACAATCATTAGCGGAAACACTGCGTGGGACCGGTGGAGAGCGGGCGACAACGCAGCGATCAGCGAGAGCGCGTTCCGCGGCTGGAACATCTTCCAGACGATCAAGTGCAACAACTGCCACGATGGCGTGTTGTTTACGGATCAGCAGTATCACAACATCGGCATCGGGATGGACCAGGCGACTCCGGATGGCGGCCGTGCCAATTTCACGAAGAAACCGGAGGACACCGGAGCGTTCAAAACGCCGACGTTGAGAGACGTCGCGAAGTCAGCACCGTACTTTCACGACGGCAGCGCGAAGACGCTGGAGGAAGCGGTCGACATCATGCTGGCCGGCGGCAAGCCAAACCAGTATCTCGACAAGAAGAACCTTCAGCCGCAGCGCGTACTGCCGGAGCAACGTGAAGATTTATTGAATTTTCTCCGCTCGCTGACAGTGGACTGCACGCTGAAAAAGCCGCCACTGCCGCAGCAGTAATTTGAAGCGAACAAATCGAGAGCGGCAGAAGGGGGGAAACGGAGAAGCGGGGAAACGGAGAAGCGGTTCTCCCTTTCACCGTTTCCCCCTTTCACCATTTCCCTCTTTCACCATCTCCCCTTTCCCCGTTTCCCTCTTTCACCGTCTCCCTTTCACCCCTTCCCCGTTTCACCACTTCGCTCCGGGCTTAAGCGCGCGCCGATTGCACGCCCGTGATCTTCCTGAGGCGATCTTCGACAGCATCCCACGCGATGTTCGAGAAGAACGCCTCTATATATTTCGGGCGCTCCGCGGGTTTGTAGTCGAGCAGGAATGCATGTTCCCAAACGTCCATTACGAGGATCGGCGTAAACCCGGCAACATTCCCCGTTTCATGCAACGTGATCCAATGATTTGAGAGCCGCCCGTTCGCCGGGTTCTGATAGCAGATGGCCCAGCCGACACCTCGCATCTTGCCGATGCCGACAAAATCCGCTTTCCATACGTCGTAACTACCAAAACTAGTCTCCGCTGCTTTCGCAAACTGCGACGTCTTTGCCGGATCGCCGATACCGCCGCCCTTTTGCAGATTGTCGAAATAGTATTCGTGCAGGACCATGCCGTTGTACTCGAACCCGAGCCTGCGCGTGAGCTCGGAGTAAGCCGGCATCTCTTCCTGGTCGACGTTTCCGTCTTGAATGAACTCGGCGATCTTCTCAGTCAGCTTGTTGGTTTCCTTGACGTAGCCTTCGTACAACTTAAAGTGCACGTCCAGTGTTTGGTCTGAGATTCCTTTCAGACCGCCAAGATTGAACTGTCGTGGGGTATAAGTGCCGATTGAACTCATACGTACCTCCAGTTTTCGAAATGTTGGGGATGTTGAGAATATGACGAGGGAGTGTGACGAATACGTTGTGAGGCTGGTGATTTATTGTGTGAATCCGCGGGTCGCCGACGGCGCCAACACGGATTCACACAGTTAACAACTACTAACGTCCAAAAATTACCCAGTCGCCGTGCGAGGTGGCCATAAACAGAAGCATCGGCAATGAGAGCCACGCGTTTGTGCGCGACGCAATGAACGCCTGGCGCGCGAGTTCCGGTGCCGCGGCCGGGCCGGTGCCCGCGGTTGCCGCCAGGATACGTTTGTTATTGGGCCAGATGATGCCCCACACGTTCAAAAGCATCAGTATGCCGTATGCGCCGCCGATGCCGATCGAGTACGACTTGTTGCTGGCCCAGCTTTGCGGACCGACGGTTAGCATGGCCGTGAAGAACCGGATCATTCCCCACGTCACAAAAGCGACCAGCACGAGCATCACGACCGCAAAGATGCGACCGTCTTTCGTTAACGCCGGGACCTTCTTGATGATCAAGAACTCGAGCGCGAACAGGACCACCGGGTACGTCAACCAGGCGCCCAGAATGAAGCCCGTGCTGAGATTGCCGCCGCCGAGGTTATTTGCGTTCGTGACGTCGGTCTTCAGGATGTACATTGCGAAGTAAGCCAGACCCGCCAGGACCGTCACTACCGCGCCCCAGCGAAAGAACCAAAGCGCGCGCCCGAGCATATCGGGGTTCACCTTTTTCTTCGTGTCGGCGTCGAGTGCTTTTTGGACCGGAACGTTTACGAGGTTGAAGAAGTAGAGCAGGCCGATCCAGGTGATGCCGGCGACGAAGTGAAACCAGCGAAAGAATATTCGCAGGAAATCCTGTGCGGTTGGTGGGTGAAATAGCTCTTGAAACATAGCCAGACTGATGGGGAGATGAGCAGTTGACTCAATTAGCATAGGTCCTCCGTGCTGTCTAAGGAATTACCGCGCGAAGATTACACCCATCCGAAGCCGCCACGCAAACATCCGTGTTTCCCACCATGGTCCGGCGAAGATTCTGCTGGTGTTCACGGGAAAACAGGGATTTTGAATCGATTAGTCCACTGGACGTGGACCGGCGTCCATCCCGCGTGTGCTGACCTGGTTTATGACGCGAACGTTGAGGTCGGTGCTGACATGAATCTGGCACGAGAGGCGGACGTTTGGAGCGAGTTCGGATTCCATCGCCAGGCGATCACGTTCAAGGTCACCCATCGGCCCCGGATCACCTTCGAGTAACTCAACCCGACACGTTGTGCAACGCGCATTCCCGCCACAACGGTGAAGAATGTCGATTCCCGCGTCTTCAAGCACGAGTACCAGTTTCTTGCCTTCAGGTGCATCGATTTCGACTGGACCAGTGGCGGTTTCAGCGTGGATGTTAGGCATGTTTGTCCGTTCTCCGTTTTTGTACCACAAAGAGGGGCACAAGGTTTTACCACAAAGAGGGCAAGGTTCTTACCACAAAGAGGCACAAGAAACACAAGAGGCACAAGAAAACACAACAAACAGAAACAACACGCTTACGCGTAACCTCTTGTGCCTCTTGCGGCTTCTGTCTTGTGCCGCTTCGTGGCTTCTGTCTTGTGGCTCTTCGTGGCTTCT
>CBFGMX010000041.1:0-34817 GCA_965649955.1 uncultured bacterium | reverse complement strand
AACGGCACGATTACGATGCTAAATCCGGCGGTGGGGAGTGCTGTAGTCGCTGGGAGCTGAGGCCATTTGATCCGGCGACGCGAGCGTGAAAGTGGGCCGCTTTTCCCTGCTTTTTCGCGAACTCAGATCCGCGATACCCGGCATGACATAGAAAACTGAGAAGCCGCCGAGCAACAGTCCGGTCAACAACCGGGAACTGTGTGTGTTCTCCCAGATTCCGAGGAAAGTTAGACCAAAATCAATGGCCATCGGCACCGCCGCCAGGACCAGCCACACCGGAGGCGGCCAGTCAGTCGTTCGCAACGGACGCATCAACGGATACAGCAGTAACGTCAGTGCAAACCCAGCGTACACTCCGGTGCAGCGAGAACAAACGGCAAGTTTGTGACCGGCGATAAAGTACGAACGTTCAGGGAGTTGATGGCAGAACGCGGCAAAACCGCGGTAGATGCTGGTCGCGATATGACTGTCCGCAGTCAACGGTGCGACTACGATCAGCGAAACTAACGCAAAGACCACCAGGGTGCTGATCAACCAGATCCGTTTCAACATTGCTCCAGATCCGCCGTTCTAAAAACGGATCACTGTGTCCGGCCCACCTTCGATGTGCAATGTGTCGACAAAACGGATGTGCCGCGACTCGGTTGTCATCACCATCGAGTGCGTCCGCTTGCCGGCGCCAAAGAACCGCACACCTTTCAGCAGCGCGCCGTCAGTTACACCGGTTGCGGCGAAAATGATCCTCTTGCCCGGCGCGAGATCGTCTGTGTCGTAAACCTTGTTTGGATCGCGTATGCCCATCGTCTCGAGTCGATCGAGCACTTCGTGGGCCGACGGCACCTTGTCTTTATCGACGCCGAGCCGTTCCGGATCGAAAACAAGCCGCGCCTGGATCTCGCCGTTGAGACACTTCATCGCCGCTGCGGTGATGACACCTTCGGGAGCACCGCCGATGCCCATCAGTGCGTGAATGTTCGTGCCGGCGACGGCGGCAGAGATACCTGCTGAAAGGTCGCCGTCGGAAATCAGGCGAATGCGGGCGCCTGCTGCGCGGACGTCCGCAATCAGTTTCTTATGACGTGAACGATCGAGAACGATGACTGTCAGATCTTCAATGTCGCGGCCCAGGCGGCGGGCGATGTTCTTCAGGTTGTCTTTAACCGGCGCGTCGATGTCCACCACGCCGCGCGACGATGGACCAACGACGATCTTGTCCATGTAAATGTCGGGCGCGTTAAGCAGACCGCCGCGTTCGGCTGCCGCAAGAACGGCAATGGCGTTGTTTGCGCCCAGCGCGCAAAGGTTCGTGCCCTCGAGCGGATCGACCGCGATGTCGACTTCCGGGCACGACGACCCCAGTTCCTCCTCCGCGCTAAAGCCGCCACCCACTTCCTCGCCGATATAAAGCATGGGTGCTTCGTCGCGCTCGCCTTCGCCAATCACGACTCGGCCGCGCATCGGCACCGTCTCCATTACTTCACGCATCGCCTCGACGGCGACCTGATCGGAGTACTTTCGATCGCCCTGGCCCATCGTGCGGGCCGCCGCGATCGCCGCCGCCTCACATACGCGCAGGAAATCGAGCGACAACTCACGCTCAGTCCTCATGTCGTCACGCATTGAATCAACTCTCCCGATTTGGATGTTTTGTTCAGAATGCTCATTCCCCGTGCAGTTCTGATGAGGAAGCGTGCTCATACTAACAGAGCGAAACGCAATTTTGTAGTGAGGCGTAGTGGACAAACAACAGGTCAACGAGTAATCTCACGCGAAATTTAACGTATTGGTCTTCGTTTCAACGTCCTCATCACATGGATCGAAGAATAGAACTGATTATCTCACTACTGAAAAATGACACCTCCCGCGCGTGGGACACTGACACGCTCGCGGCCCTGGTTAACCTTTCAGCCTCCCGTTTTCGCCACCTGTTCAAACACGAAACGGGTTCGAGTCCGCGCCAATACCTGCGCGAGCTTCGCCTGCAAAAAGCCGAAGTGCTGCTCGCTACGACCTTTATGTCGCTCAAAGAGATCGCGGAATCAATCGGCCTCGTCTCCCTGACCCACTTCATGCAAGATTTCAAGCAGCGTCACGGCAGGACTCCGCGCGAGTATCGAATTGCCGCAAGAATGGCCGCCCTAAGGTCAAAGACAAAGAAACATTAGCCACTTTCGTCACAAAATAGCCGCTTTCGGCAATTGACCTAATCCACCGTTTCCCCTAGAGTGCGCATCGCCCCACCAAACAAAAAAAGAAATGGAGTCAAATGAATGATGTCCCAATCCTCACGGGGAGCGTGTGTCTTCTTATGGTTGTTGATCCTGTCTGCTTTGGCGCGTGGGCAAACACCTGAAACGGTCCTTGCATCGGTGAACGGCGTTCCGATCACACAGAAGCAGGTCGACGATTCGATCGGCGCTCGCATCTTTCCGCTGCAGCAACAACTCTTCGCAATGCGCAAAGCGGCGCTGGAAAACCTCATCGTGGCGCGCCTATTGGAAATTGAAGCCAATTCCCGTGGTGTGACGGTCGAACAACTGCGCCGGCAACTCACGCAGGGCGAGATCGACGTCACGCGCGCCCAGGTGGAAGAGGCATTTGCTCAGAACGCGTCGTTCTTCGCGTCGATGAGCCCGGATGAAGCGCGTGAAAGGCTGCGGTTGGACCTTGAAAACCAGGCGCGGATGAGACACTACCGGGCCGCACTGGAAAAACTCCGCAACAAGTGGACCATCACGGTGAACCTCGGCGAGCCGGAGTTCGCCCGGCAATTGAACGACGGCGTATCGCCTTCGATTGGACCAGCGAAGCCTTCGGTGACGATCGTCGAGTTTTCTGATTTCGAGTGTCGCTTCTGCCGCGACGTGCAAACGACGCTGAAGCAGATCCTGGAACGATATGGAAAAGACGTGCGGCTGGTCTTTAAACATCTGCCACTCGAGGGTCATCGCCAGTCGATGAACGCAGCGCGGTCGGCATACTGTGCCGGGGAGCAGGACCGCTTCTGGCAGTTTCACGAAGCGCTGTTTTCCGCAGGAGCTTTGTCGCCGGAGGTCTTTGAGCGAATCGCGGGGGAGCTCGGGCTCGGAATGTCGCGATTCAAAGCGTGCGTTGCTTCGGAGCAGTCGCGTGCTGCCGTAGTTAACGACATGGAGATGGCGCGAAGTCTTCGCATCGACAGTACGCCGAGCTTTCTGGTGAACGGGAAGCTGTTCAAAGGTGCGCTTCCGTTTGCGGACTTCCAAAAGATTATCGAACGAGAGTTACAACAAACATCCTCACGAAACTAGGAGATCCTCATGAAACGAATAAATTGGATTTTTATCTGTGTTGCTCTCTGCAGCGCGCACGCAAACGCTGCCCAGCAGGAGAAGTTGATCAGGGACACTTACGCCAGGCTTGAAGCCTACAACGCCGCCGCTCAAGTGCTTCAGAACGAGTTTACGAGGAAGCCGTTCAGGGCCGACGCGAGTATCCGCTTCGAACTCAGCGGTTTCCGTTCCGGCGATATCCAGGAGATTCTCAACAAGCCTTACGCAGGACTGATAACGTTGCCGACCGGGGACGTGATTTCCCTCACCCGCGGCAGTCATGTGCTTGACGATGGACCGGAAGAGGCGACCTTCGCCGCAGAGTGGGAGCGAGGACGATATGGGTCGGTGTTCGACCCTGAATGGACCATCGCCGACGTTTTTCATTTCGAGCCGGAGAAGTACTACGACATCACCAGCTACACGTCCTATCAAGTTACAGTCCGCCTTGAAGGGCGATCGCGCACGTATCGAGCGCTCGTGCTCTTTCATAGAAATCCGGCTGCGACGGCTGCCGGCGTGCCGGAGTTTTGGGACGCGGTCGTCAATGATGTCACGCGCGTCTGGGAGGAGAAACGGCCGCCGTACAAGACAAAGAGTGCCAGCGAAACTGAGTTGTCAACGCTGGCGGTCGATGCGTCCTTGATTGATGGCGATACAACAATCGAAGACGGAGGGGACGGTGGAGGTGCGGGTGACGCGTCGGAGGGTGGAACCAACAGCGAAGAGTTCTTTGACGACGCCGCGAGTATCGCGACTCCGCTTCACTTCTGGTTCAGCACGGATCTAACCGAACACATTTCCGGCGATCATGGCGGCTCCGCGGAGTACACCGGGACATGCACGCCAATTATCGGCGGCTTTCAACGTTGCGCCGTGGTGGTGAGTAACTTCGGGGCCTTCGAATCGGGCACGTTGAACCATCTCACGCCTTTCTTTGCGCACGTCGGGTCGAAGGACTTGAAGACCGAGAACCGAACCGGGCCGACGGGTACGACCATCCAGTGCGCCTCGGCAACGGGCGTGGCTTTCTCGACGTGTCTGTTTGGAACTAATTGCGGCACCAACGCGACGGTGTCGTTGAGTCTTGGAGTCGCTTCGGCTGGCGCCACCATTACCGGCGGTAATCTGTGGCGCGACGTCAATTCGGAACACTTCTCGTGCAGTCTTCCGACTTCACCTAACTGCACCTCACCGAGTCTAGGGGGCACCTGTCCCTCGGGCAGCAGGCTGATATCCGGATTGTGCTGTTTCTCGACGAGCACGACCTGTAGCCAGCCGTTCGCCAGCAAATGCCTCATGTTCGGCGGTGATTTTGATTTCAATACGTGCAGTTGCGACGGTTGCAGCACGTGTGGCGGCTCGCCGATCGTCATCGACATCGCGGGCAATGGAATCGCATTGAGTGGCGCCGATGCGGGTGTCGAGTTTGACCTCGATGGGAATGGTGTCAAAGACAAGTTGGGCTGGACCCTCGCGGGTTCGGACGATGCGTGGCTCGCGCTGGATCGAAACGGCAATGGTGCGGTGGACAGTGGCGCGGAACTCTTTGGCGACTACACGCCGCAGCCGGAAACAAGTAAGAAAAATGGGTTCCTCGCACTGGCTGAATTCGACAAAGCTGCGAACGGTGGAAACGGCGATGGCCAGATCGACCAACAGGACGCGATCTTCAGCAGCCTGCGATTATGGCAGGATACAAACCACAACGGTGTGTCGGAACCGGATGAGCTACAGACGTTGGCGTCGTTGAAGATCGTGGCGCTGGAACTGGAGTTCAAAGAGTCGCAACGAGTCGACCGCTATGGCAACCAGTTTCGCTATCGCGCGAAGGTGAAGGATGCCACGGGAGCGTTTGTCGGCCGGTGGGCCTGGGACGTGTTTCTGGTCTCGCAGTGAAGACCGGCCGATTGAATCGTTGAAAGGGCTGCGCGACTTACTTCTTCCACGGCGGCAGAATACGTCGCGCGGGCTTTTCCTTCTTCAAGCCGAGCGCCCAGTCGGCCTGCATTAACGTGTGGATGTCGCGGGTGCCTTCGTAGATGATCGCGGCCTTGCAATTTCGCAGGTAACGTTCCACGGGGTAGTCGTTTGAATAACCATTGGCGCCATGAACTTCGATCGCCATCGAGGCGGCCTTCTCACTTCGAATTGTCGCTTGCCACTTCGCCAGGCTCGTGGCCTTCGCGTTTGGCAGGCCTTCGTTCTTCAAATACCCGGCGCGCAGCCACAACAAATGGCTCATCTGATAGTCAGCTTCCATCTCCGCGATCTTTTGCTTCACAAGCTGATGGTTCGCGATCTTTGTGCCGAACGTCTCGCGCGTGTTCGCATAAGCAACCGACGCATCACGCGACGCGCGAATCACTCCCGTCGCTCCTGAAGCGACTGTGTAACGTCCCTGCTCCAACGCGAACATCGCGATCTTAAAACCTTCACCTTCCTCGCCCACCATGTTTTCCTGCGGCACGCGCACGTCCTGCAGCGAAAAATAACCGGTGTTGCCGGCACGAATACCTAACTTGCCGTGAATCGTTCCCGACGAGAACCCTTTCATGCTGCGCTCCACGATGAAACACGACATGCCCGTGTGATCGCGCTGGCGGCGCTTCTCTTCGTCAGTCCAGCAGAAAAATAAAAAGTTGTCGGCGACGTCAGCCAAACTGATCCACATCTTTTCGCCGTTCAAGACCCATTCGTCGCCTTCGCGACGAGCGGTCGAACGTGCACCGACCACGTCGGAACCGGCACCCGGTTCCGTCAAACCATACGTCGAGATCTTTTCACCCTTTGCCTGGGGGACGAGGTACTTGCGCTTCTGTTCTTCCGTGCCCCACGTGTAGAGCGTCAACGAATTCAAGCCGGTATGCACTGACATGATGACGCGCATGAAAGTATCGACCGCTTCGAGCTCTTCACACACGAGTCCCAGCGAAATGTAATCGAAACCGGCGCCGCCATACTCCTCCGGGATACAGACACCCAGGAGGTTCAGGGCAGCCATATTTTTCAAAACCGAAGGCTCAAAATGTTGTTTCTCGTCCCACTCCTTGATGTGCGGCGCGATCTCTTTCTGCGCAAACTCTCGAACCGTTTGCACCAGCGCCTGATGGTCTTCCGTCAATGCAAAATCGATCATTTCTCTACTCTTTCCAATAAGGTACTCAAAAAGACCGGACATCTTAGCAGAGCAAACGCGGATCGCACGAATGCTTTGCTATACTGCGGGACATGCCGAACAAGAAACGCGCCGGCGCCGACGCCGTCACCGTCGGCCTCGTGCAAATGAGTTGTGTGCAGCAACCCGAGGCGAACCTTAAGAAAGCGATCGCCAGCATCAAGGATGCCGCCAAACGCGGGGCGCAGATTGTCTGTCTTCAGGAGCTGTTTCGTTCGCAGTACTTCTGCCAAACGGAAGACATTCAATTGTTTAAGTTGGCTGAAACTATTCCTGGCCCGACAACCGAAGCGCTGGGCAAGGTCGCGCGGCAACGTAAAGTGGTGATCGTGGCCTCGCTGTTTGAAAAGCGTGCCGCCGGCGTTTACCACAACACAGCCGTGATGATCGATACGTCGGGAAAAATCGCGGGTAAGTATCGGAAGATGCACATCCCGGACGATCCGCTCTATTACGAGAAGTTCTATTTCACTCCGGGCGACCTCGGCTTCCAAACGCACGACACTGCTTATGGAAAACTGGGAACGCTCGTCTGCTGGGACCAGTGGTTTCCCGAAGCCGCCCGACTGACCGCACTCGGCGGTGCGCAGTTATTGTTTTATCCCACGGCCATCGGCTGGTTGCCCGACGAGGAACAGTCGATGAACGAAGCGCAACATTCAGCGTGGGAAACGATTCAGCGCGGGCATGCGATCGCTAACGGCGTTTACGTCGTGGTTGTGAATCGTGTCGGTCGAGAAGGAAAGCTGACGTTTTGGGGCCAATCGTTTGTCGCCGATCCATTTGGCCGCATCATCGCCAAAGCGTCCGCCGAAGAGGAGGAAGTTCTGGTCGTGGAATGTGACCTGACGAAGATCGAAGAGACGCGTCAGAACTGGCCGTTCCTGCGCGATCGCCGCATCGACGCTTACGACGGTCTGCGCTTCCGATTTGGGGAATAGAACATGAACTACGGCGTGATGGACCTCGTCGGCAACATAGGCGTCGCGATACTGATGATCACCTACCTGTTGCTGCAGCTCGAGAAACTCAAGAGTACGAATCTCTCATACTCGGTGCTGAACGCGTTGGGGGCCAGCCTGATCGTCGCCTCACTAATCGTGGACTTCAATCTCTCCGCATTGCTGATGGAAGTGTTCTGGGTGTTGATCAGTTTCATCGGAATCGGGCGCCACCTACGACTCAAAACTATCCGGTCCTGAAGATGGTCACACCGCAGCAAGAAACTCCCGCCGCACTCGGTTTTTTTATGCCCGCTGAATGGCGGCCGCACGCCGCGACGTGGCTGACCTGGCCCAAGGACCCTGAAACCTGGCCCGAACGGGTTTCCCTGGTGGAACAGATCTATCTCGAGATGATGGCGGCGTTGACGCCGCATGAAACCGTCAACCTCTTGGTCGATGACGAAGCGACTGAACAGGCGGTGCGCGAGCGCTGCACGTTTGCTTCAGCTAACAACATCCGCTTCCATCACATCCAAACTGTCGATTCCTGGATTCGCGACTATGGTCCAAACTTTGTCATTAACCAGCAAAAGGGTGTTGCTTTTAACGATTGGATCTTCAACGCCTGGGGCAATAAGTACGAGACGTTAAAACGCGACGATAGCGTGCCGCGTCTGTTGGAGCCGGTGTTGCGACTGCGCCGCTTTGAACCGGGAATCGTGCTCGAAGGTGGCGCGATCGACGTAAACGGAGCCGGTTGTGTATTGACGACCGAGCAGTGTTTGTTGAACCCGAATCGCAATCCGCAGCTCAGCCGGGTTGAAATCGAGGAATACCTGAAGAGTTATCTGGGGATCAGCAAGGTGCTGTGGCTCGGCGAAGGAATCGTCGGCGACGACACCGATGGTCATATTGACGACATCGCGAGGTTCGTCGCGCCGGATGTGATCGTATGCGCCGTCGAGGACGATCCGGCAGACGCAAATTACAAGTTGCTTCAGGACAATCTTACGCGACTAAAGTCGATGACCGACGTCCACGGGCGCCCGTTTGAAATCGTCACCTTACCGATGCCCGGCATTGTCGGTGGGACAAGCACCGATAAGCGCAACCTCGATCGACTGCCGGCAAGCTACGCAAACTTCTACATCGCGAACGGCGTCGTGCTTGCTCCGGTTTTTGGTCATACGAACGATCGGCGGGCAGTGGAAACGCTACAACGCGTCTTTTCAGATCGACGAGTCGTGCCCATCAATTGCGAACCACTCGTTTGGGGGATGGGGACGATCCACTGCGTCACGCAGCAGCAACCTCAACCCTGATCCACAAGCTTTCGCGCCTCACGAATCGCGTCTTCGAGAGTTCGCACACGCCCATCCAACTGCATCTCGTAAACCGCCCGCGTGAGTTCGCCCATGCGCGGTCCAGGCTGCACACCCAGTTCAAGCAAATGACGCCCGAGCAATAGCGGCTCCGGCGGACGATGCTCGACGTCCAACTCCTTCGCACGCTGCACGAACCACTCCTGCGCCTCTGCGCCATACCACTTGTCGCGCGGTACCCATACAGCATTGCGTCCAAGCGAATCCGCCTTCGCGACGCGGTACAGAAGGTCGGGCTCGCACCGCCGCGCCAAGCGTCGGAAGGCACCCTCGCCAACCTCGTCGCGCTTCTTGTAAAACTCACCCGGTTTCAAGTGTTCGCGCACAAGCGCAATGACCTGGCGGCGCACATCGTACCCGTCGATGGTGTGCACGTTCATCCGATCGAGAAACCGCGTCGCCGGCTCGACACCCGCATCTTCGTGTCCACGCGAACGCCAGCGTCCCTCGAGAAACTGCGTTGTCGGCGGCTTTCCGAAATCATGGGCCAGCGCCGCCAGCATTACCGTCACTTGTCGCGCATACGGCAGGTCGTCGATCAATTCGCGCGCTCGATCGACTACCAGCAGCGTGTGTACGAAGACGTCGCCTTCGGGATGCCACTCTGGATCCTGCGGTACACCGATCAGGCTCTGAATCTCGGGAAACAGTTTCTCGATCGCACCCAACTCTTTCAGCCACTGAAAACCGACTGACGGGCGCCGCGCTCGCAGCAGCAGTTTCTCCATCTCGCCCCAGACGCGCTCAGCCGGCAGATCGCTCAGGTCCATCGTCCGGCACAGCGCAACTGTTTCGGGCGCGATCTGGAACTCGAAACGCGCGGCAAACTGCGCCGCGCGCAACACGCGAAGACTGTCTTCGATAAACGTCTCCGCCGACACTGCCCGCATGACACGCGCGGCAATGTCCTGCTGGCCTCCAAACGGATCGATCAACTCGCCGGTCAACGGATCGCGAAGTATGGCGTTGATCGTGAAGTCGCGACGGCGGGTCGCGTCCGCAACACTCATTGCCGGATCGCCCTCGATCACAAACGCTCGATGCCCGCGCCCCGACTTGCGCTCGCGACGCGGTATCGAAACGTCGAGATCGTGGCCCAACTTGTAAACCGTAAACGCCTCGCCAACCGCGTTCACTGATCCGAAACTATCCAGAATCTCGCGCAACCGTTCGGGGGCCAACCCGTAAACTTCGAGGTCCCAATCCTTCGGTTCGTTTCCCATCAACTCGTCGCGCACACAACCGCCGACGAGCAGCGCGCGGCCGCCCGCTTCCTGAATCACGCGCGCGAGGACCATCACTTTTTCGGGGAAGTTCGTCATGCAATAAACAGTTTTCCGCACGAGGCGGGGAAAAAGGGACGGGGAGATGCGGAGACGGAGAGTTCTCCATTTTCCCCGCTTCGCCCCGTCACCGCGTCACGCCTTTGCGCCTTTGGCGGGACTCAGCCGTTCTCTTCCGGGTTCTCGACCACAACCTGAACGCCGCGCGTGGAAGGAAGGCAGCTAATTACCTGGGCGCGATCGATCCTGGTCATATCGCTTCCCGCGGCATGCCACAGCTTGACCCAGAAGGTCCGCGTCGAACCATGAATCGCAAACGTAGAACCGTCGATCATGACAGGTACAGGCTCGGCAACTGTTCCCGCGCGAAGCGCTTCGAGCAGTTGAGGTATGTAGGGCTTGAACTTTTCAAACTGGACCAGCACCGCCGCATCGTCGATCTCCGCCGGCGGCAACTCCACCGGTTCGTTCGACTCCAGCAGCAATCGAGTCTCAGTCTGTTGATTTCGTTTTTTTACTACCGGCATAAAACTTCCAACGCCTCACGCTTGCAAACGCCGTTGCAGATGTTCGGCGAGATCCGACACCTTCACTCGATCCTGCTCCCACGTGTCGCGGTCGCGCACGGTGACCGCTTCGTCCTCCAGCGACTGGTGATCGACGGTGACGCAGAGCGGCGTTCCGATCTCATCCTGACGCGCGTAAAGCTTACCGATTCCTCCAGTGTCGTCGTAAACCGCGCGCAAAGTCGGTTGCAGCGAACGCTTGATCGCCTTGGCCATCCCGACGATCTCGGGTTTGTTCTTCGCGAGCGGCAGGATCGCCGCTTTGATCGGCGCGAGCTGCGGCGCGAGTTTCAAAATCACTCTCGTCTCGCCTTTGTCGTTCGTTCTCTCAGAGTACGCATCCATCAGCACGGCGAGCACGGTACGGTTGACGCCCGCGGCCGGTTCGATGACGTGCGGATAGAACCGCGTTTTGGTCGGTTCGTCGAAGTACGAAAGGTCTTCAGTCGAATCGGGATTGGCGCGATTGCCTTCGCCGTCTACGGGCTTGCTTGAATGCGATCGCAAATCAAAGTCGGTGCGGTACGCAATTCCCATCAACTCTTCCCACTGTCTTTCCTCCTCGGGACGCTCCGGAAAATAGCGGTACATTATGTCGACGGTGCGTTTCGAGTAGTGGGCCAGTTCTTCCTGCGGCACCTCGTGAAGTTGCAGATTGCGCGCATCGATACCGAGTCCTTTGAACCATTCGAGATAGAGCTCGGTCCATTCATCGACGAGCTTCAGGTGTTCGGCGTCAGGACTGACAAAGTATTCCATCTCCATCTGCTCAAACTCGCGTGTGCGCAGGATGAAGTTTCCGGGCGTGATTTCGTTGCGAAACGATTTTCCAACCTGCGCGATACCAAACGGGATTTTGCGCCGCATGGTTGTTTGCACGTTCAGAAAGTTGATGAAGATTCCCTGCGCAGTTTCCGGACGCAAGTACGCGAGCGCCGCGGGATCGTCTTCGTCCGCGGCGGCGCCGAGCGTCGTGCGAAACATCATGTTGAAGTAACGCTCGTCGGTGAGGTTCGTAGAACCGCAATTAGCACATTTGACTAGACCATCGCGAAGTCGTTGATTGGCGTCGAACAAAACCGAGGGACCTTCCGGGGGAAAGTATCCTTCGAGCTTGTCCGCGCGCATCCGGCTCTTGCACTCACGGCAATCGACGAGCGGATCGTGAAACGTCGCTTCGTGTCCCGAATACTTCCAAACCAGCCGGTTCAGAATAATCGACGAATCGATGCCTTCGATGTCGTCACGCTCGTAGACAAGCCAGCGCCACCACGATTGCTTGACGTTGTTGCAGAGCTCGACGCCCAATGGACCATAGTCCCAGGCGCTTCCGAGACCGCCGTAAAGTTCGGAGGAGGGGAACACAAAACCTCGCCGTTTGGCGAGTGAAACGATAGTGTCGATGTTTGGAGCAGGCACGTGAGAATAGTAGAAGACAGTGGGGCAAAAGACAAAGAGACCACAAATTACACCTAAGCGATCAGCGTAATCTGTGGTCTCGGAAGTTTAGCGGCGCTTACGGGGTTTGACTTCGCCTGCCTGAACTGTCGGCGTCGCGCGTGGAGCTTCCGCGCCCGCCGGGACGACCCAAAGCTCGACGTTGTCGTCTTCACGGAACCCGCCGTTGACGATCGTAAGCCGCGAAGCGTCAATGCCGCGCTGCTCGACGATGTAGTCACGCGCGCGCTTCATTAACACTTCCACTTGCGCAATCGGGCTGTAGCGTCCGCCGTAGGCGATGATGTGGGCGCGCGCTGATGGATCGTTTTGCAGTTCAACCGCGAGGTTGTCGAGCCGCGCTTTTTGATCGTCGAACGTGCAGTTGGCGCACTCGTCAAATTCACGCGCAACGATCACTTTTCTTTCCGGCGCCGTCACGACCGCAACGCTCTGCGCGCTCTGACGGCACGTCGGATCGCCTGATCCATCGGTGACGACCAGCGTCGCGATCACGCGCTGACCGCCAATACCGGTCGAATCGACTGTGATCGTCGGCGTTCCTGCGCCGCTGATCACTTTTGCGCCCTTCGGGTTAACTGTCCACGCGTATTGCAAACCGGAGGTGCCGCCGTAGGAAACGTCGGCGGCGAACGTGATGATCTCGCCTTCGTTCACCGTTTGCGGCGCGGACACACTGACCGGATACGGGCAAGGTGACTTCGGCATCGGCGGCAAAGGACGGTAGTTCACGACCACGCACTTGACGCGACCCGCGGGCACTTCGATCTCGCGCGTCCACAACTTGCCATTGGGCAGCGTGACCGAAACGTTGTGTATGCCGGGATTGAGATCGAATGAACGATACTCGGTCAAGGTCTCACCGCGAGACTGGCCGTCGATGACGAGCAACAGGCCCCCGGGGTTAGTAAGAATCTTGATGGTCCCGTACTTCGCCTTCTTCGGCTTTGCGGAAACTTCGCCCGCCGCAGCAAACGCAAAGAACGTGAACGCCGCCAAAAGCAGCAAGGCAAACTTAAAATTGCGATCGGGGAAGAACCTGAAAGTCATCATTACGACTGTTCCTCCTCCTCCGTCTGCTGGATTTGACTGGTGAGCTTTGCTTTGTTGTACCGGCGTCGCAACCCTGCGCCGGCCGCAATCAGCCCGGTGCCGAAGATCAACAACGATGCAGGTTCGGGTGTCGGCGTAGGCGTACTGTTCGGGCTGGGATTTGGAGTCGGGGTCGGCGTCGGCTCGCTCTGTTCGCAGTCGTCGCAATCGGGAATGAACACGAGCGGGACCGCGGCTAAAAATGCCAGCGGCCATTTCGGGAAACCTCCGCCGGCGATCAGAATCTCGCCACAGTCGCAAATCGTACCGTCCACTTCGCCTTCTTCGCCGATGTCGTCGACTCCAACACTCACGTTGTCGGAAACGATCGGGAAACCTGACAGCAACGCATCGAGCTTCGGGTCGCTCGAGCCAACCGGAGTAACTCCGCCTGGTCCACTTGTCTTTGTTCCGGAGGTAACGGGATCCTGCGCCACGAGAGTTAGCTGAATGTCGGTCGTGCCTTGCAGACTTCTCACGGTCTGGACCACGCGGTTTATTTGCACCGGTTCAGCCTGAGCTGGACCAACTGTTAACAGGAAAATGCCGGTAAGTAAGAGAGCTGCGCGGCTGAAGCGCCGCAGGCTGGATCCGGTTTGCCTACCGAAGCTGGGGGAAATGGATCGGGTCATAGGTTGAACGAAAGTGACACCAAGTGCTGGTCCTGCCTGTCGAAACGAAGCGTTGTCTTATCCACTAGAAGAAGATTGCTAATAACGGACAAACTCCAGCGACAGTCAGTTTTAAGAAGGTGAGCAAAAGAACTGGACTAACTCCGAGCGTCTTGCAGGAAGGTCACGGGCACCTCACGTAAACGCCGCGCCGTTTACTTAGGTCACCTGGGGAGAACACAATATCGCAGCAAATCGAGGGCCGTCCGCAAAACAATGACAAAACGGCCATAAAGACACGCAAATCCGGCTTGGCCACCAGATTGTATCTAAGTCTCAGACCGTCTTTCTGAAAACCAGACGGTCTGGACCAGGCTCAATTTCAACAATGAACTATTCGGTTTCGCTTGAACTGGCAGCTTCCGCCTTGCGGTTCTCGTCGCGAAGCACCGCCTTGCGGGACAGCTTGATCTTGTTGCCGTCGCGCCCGATGCACTTCACCAGGATCTGCTGACCTTCTTTTAACTCGTCGCGAACGTCCTTCACGCGACGGTCCGCAATCTCAGAGATGTGCAATAGACCATCCGTTCCAGGGAAGATCTCGACGAACGCTCCGAAGTCGACGATCCGCGTGACGACGCCAAGATAGGTTTGACCTACTTCCGCTTCCGCCGTCAGACCACGAATGCGATTTACCGCGGCATCGGCAGCTTCGCCACTGGCGGTAGCGATTGAGATCGTACCGTCGTCGGAGACGTCGATCTTCGCGCCAGTCTCTTCAACGAGCGATCTGATCACCTTGCCGCCTGGTCCAATCACATCGCGGATCTTGTCAGGGTTGATCTTGATCTGGATGATGCGCGGCGCCAGCGGTGAAATCGTTTCGCGCGGAGCCGCAAGTGTCTTCTCCATCACACCGAGAATGTAGATGCGGCCCTTCTTCGCCTGTTCGAGCGCTTCAGCCATGATCTGCGCGTTGATGCCGGCGATCTTGATGTCCATCTGTAAGGCCGTGATGCCGTTGCGGGTTCCGGCTACTTTGAAGTCCATGTCGCCGTAGTGATCCTCAGCGCCGGCGATGTCGGTGAGGATCGCATACTTGTTACCTTCCATCACCAAACCCATCGCCACGCCCGCGACCGGAGCTTTTAACGGTACGCCGGCATCCATCATCGAGAGGGTCCCGCCGCACACGGACGCCATCGACGATGAACCATTTGATTCTGTTATTTCAGAGACGACGCGGAGGGTGTACGGGAAATCAGCGTCATCAGGCAGCACGGCTTCCAACGCACGCCGGGCGAGTGCGCCGTGGCCGATCTCACGACGGCTAGACGATCCGAACCGCCCAACTTCGCCGACCGAATACTGCGGGAAGTTGTAGTGCAGCAGGAAGCGTCGCTTGACTTCGCCTTTTTCGAGATCGTCGATGAACTGCTCGTCTTCCTTCGTACCGAGAGTCGTCGAAACAAGCGCTTGTGTTTCCCCGCGCGTGAAAAGCGCGGAACCGTGAACGCGCGGCAGCCAGCCGACTTCGGCGGTGATCGGACGAATCTCCGAAAACCTCCGGCCATCGGGACGTCGCCGTTTGTTCAAAATGTCGTCGCGGAAGACCGACTCTTTCAGATGATCGAAAATGAGTTTGCCCATCGCTCGTTTCTCTGCATCATCTTCCGGATACGACTCAACCACTTCCTTCTTCAACGCGTCGACTGCGGCGTAGCTGGTCCGCTTGTCCTGTGTGGTGGTGTCGAGCGCCTGGCGCAAACGCTCGGTGTAATTGTCGCTGACCGATTTCAGCATCTCTTCGTCGAGCTGGACCGGGGCGACTTCTCGCTTCTGAATTTCGAGCGCCTTGTAAAGTTCCTTTTGCCAGCGACAGAGACGATTGATTTCCTTGTGGGCCAGCATCAACGCCTCGACCATGATCTCTTCCGAAACTTCAGAGGCGCCGGCTTCCACCATCACGATCGCTTCTTCAGTGCCGGCGACGATCAGGTTCAAACGCGACTCACGCACCTCGTCGTAGGTCGGATTGACGATGTAACGTCCTTCGATCAGGCCGATGCGCACACCGGCGATTGGATTCATGAACGGAATGTCTGACAAGTACAGCGCGCACGACGCACCGGTGATGGCGATTACGTCCGGATTATTGTCGGGATCGGCTGATATGACGCTGGCGATGACCTGAGTTTCGTTGCGGTAACCTTCTGCGAAGAGCGGGCGACAGGGACGGTCGATAAGGCGGGCGGTCAGAACTTCCTTTTCGTTAGGCCTGCCCTCTCGCCGGAAGTAGTTGCCGGGAATACGTCCGGCGGCGTAATTGGATTCACGGTACTCAACCGTGAGGGGAAAGAAATCCACACCTTCGCGCGCGGTGGGGGCGCTGACTGAGGCGACGAGCAGCATCGTGTCGCCAAAACGAATGACGACCGAGCCGTCTGCCTGTTTGGCGAGGCGACCGGTTTCGACGGTCAACTCTTTGTCGCCAAGTTTGATTGATTCTTTGAGGTATTTCTTTTCTGGCATGTTCTTCTTCTCCTTAGACATTGGCACCTGAATCGTATTCAGGTCGCAGACGTCTCATCCGCCTGCTGTTTGGGCAAAAACTTCGTACTTGATACTTTCCTGAGAGCACGCCACGTGAAGCGGGCAGGTCAAACTAGCTAAAACAAAGGCGGCACGAGCCTCTTGAACCGTGAAGCTCATGCCGCCTTGATGGTCTAAGCCAGGGCCGTACACGTCTGCTTGTTTCCAGTCAATCGCCGTCACGTTCGGCACTGCCACAAGCTCTTCGATAGACGCGGGCTTTACTAAACAGAGACTCGAAGATCTCTCGTTGATTACGTTGTGCAATATGCTACCGGCGCAGGCCTAGACGATTCACGACCTCGTGGTAGCGCTCAATATCCGTTCGCTTCAGATAATCCAGCAAACTACGTCGCTGCGAGACCATTTTCAGCAGGCCGCGCCGCGAGTGGTTGTCCTTTTTGTGGGTCTTGAAGTGTTCGGTCAGGTCGTTGATACGCTTGCTGAGAAGCGCCACCTGCACCTGCGGCGAACCGGTGTCCGCCTCATGCGTACGGAAGTCGGAGACGATCTGCTCCTTGGTTTCTTTTGCTAACGCCACTTGCCTAAATGGTCCTCCTCGATCGCAGTAAACTCCGCTAAAGCGCGGTAACCGCTAAACTTAAAAAGCCTGCCCAATTTATCACGCAAGGTGGTGAGTGTCCAGTTGACCCCGGTTTATCGGTCATTTCTCATTTACCATTGGCCATTTGTCATTGTTAAAGCGCCGATACCTGGCGGACTCAAGGCTTTCAATGAGAAATGAGAATTGGCGAACGACAAATGACAGATGATTCCTGTTACTATCCGTCTTTACAAACCACGGAAGGCACGGATTACACGAATGGCTCGACCCAGAATTTTAATTCTTGGCGGCGGTTTCGGGGGACTCTTCACGGCGCTCGATCTGGCTGGTTGGTCGGATGTGACGCTCGTCAGCGACGAGGACCACTTTCTCTTTACGCCGATGCTTTACGAATACCTCAGCGGCGAAGTCGAGGAGTGGCACATCGCCCCAAGATTCAACGAACTTCTGGATGAAAACGACGTCCGGCTTATCCGTGACGAAGCCAAATCGATCGATTTAAACGCCAGGCGGGTAACGCTCGAGAAGTTTAAAGATCCGCTCGAGTTTGACGTGCTCGTTCTCGGCCTCGGCGGAATCACGAACTACGTCGGCGTCGAAGGCGCCGAACAGCACTCGCTTCCCTTCCGCAAGATCACGCACGCCGACGCCCTGCGCCGCCGCATGGTCGACGCCCTGGATCGAATTCCGCCCGACCTGCCGCCGCAGGACGTGCGGCGCGATCTGACGTTCGTCGTGGTCGGCGCGGGCGCCAGCGGCTGCGAACTCTCGACAAAAATGGCTGACCTGCTGCTCGACGCAGTAAAACGGCGCGCGCTGCAGGGCGAGCCGCGTGTGCTGGTCGTCGAAATGGGCGACCGAGTCGTTCCCGGGATGGGCGAACAGATTCGCGAATTTGTCGAAGAGGCGTTGCGTGAAGCGCACGTCGAGATTCACACGCAGACGCGCGTCATAAGAGTGACGAGCGACAGCGTCACCTACGAGCACGACGGAAAACGCGAGGAGTTGAAGACTGCGGGCGTGGTTTGGACCGGCGGCGTCAAGATGCGGCCGTTGATCGAACAACTCAACGTCGAAAAGACTTCGCGCGGTCTGATAAAAGTTAGACCAACGCTGCAACTGACGCAGATCGACAACGTCTTCGCACTCGGCGATATCGCGTGTTGTCCACCGGCCGACCCGACACTGCCCGGCACCGCACAACTCGCGTTACAGGAAGCGCATGTGGCGGCGCAGAACATTAAGGCCCTCCTGTCAGGACACGATCTGGAGACGAAACACTTCGAAGAACTCGGCGAAGCGCTGAGTCTCGGCACTGAACGTGCGGCGGTGCTGGCTGGTGGAAAAGCGTTCGGTGGAGCGTTGGCAAGACAGGCACGGTTCGCGTTGTACACGTCGCGATTGCCGACCTGGCACCACCGGCTACGTGTTGGCGCCAGTTGGTTTTTCGGCGGAACACAGCCCCGGCCGCTGTTGCCACTCGGTATGGAACGTTAATTGTCTTGGTAACGGGCATGCGGCCCGTATTCCTGCGAGTTCTGATCAGTGTTACCTGGATTTTCAGTATCGGATTGGTGTGGCTTGCAATAACGCAACGTCCCATACCGGAACAACCACTTCAAACGCAAATCAGACCGATCGAAAGCCCCACGCCGATCGAAATACCGACACCAATAGCAGTACCATCACCAACACCAGAACCGAGGACTACTGCAAATTTCGTCGGTCAGGTGGAGTTGATTATCCCCGTTGCTGGTGTTAAGCCGGATCAGTTGATCGACACGTTTGATGAAGCGCGTACGGAAGGGCGCTTACACGACGCAATCGACATCATGGCGCCCGCAGGCACTCCGGTACTCGCCGCAACTGACGGAAAGATTCTTAGGCTTTTTCAGAGCGAACGCGGCGGCACCACGATCTACCAACTCAGCCGCGACGAGAAAACCGTCTACTACTACGCTCATCTCGAGCGCTACGCGGATAACCTGACCGAAGGAAGCATGGTTCGTCAGGGCGATGTCATCGCCTACGTTGGCGACACCGGAAACGCCGGCGCCGGAAACTACCATCTCCACTTTTCAATGGCGGCCGTGTCAGATCCAACGCGCTACTGGGAAGGCACCAACATCAACCCTTACCCACTCCTCCGCCGATAATCCAACATTGGTCTGTCCGCTAATCGTGCAGACCAGCCTAGAAACTCAGGATTGTTCCGTAGAAAACGAAGGAACGCTCGTTGCTCCACCGCTGTTCAAAGGAGTTAACAAAATGAACCGATCCCTGCTTATTCTGCTTTTGTCTATGTTGTTAGTGACCGGGTGTACGGTGGAACCAAATAACCAGAACGCGCCACGCGTAAGTACGAGCGCGACGCCGGCGGCACCGTCACCGGAAGCGAGCAAAGCGGTAGCAACTGCCGAACCCAGCCCCGAAATGCCATCGGGACCAAACGCCATCCCGACCGACACGCGCGTGGTCGTTAACATTCCGGCCTACCGCATGGATATCTTCGAAAACGGCTCGTTGGTGAAGTCGTACAACGTAGGCATCGGCACTCCGGAGTTTCCGCTGCCGACCGGACTGCGCAAAGCTGAAAGCGTAATTTTCAATCCAACCTGGACTGTGCCGGACGAATCCTGGGCCGCTGAGATGAAGAACGTGAGCGTCGGTGAGACAGTCGAAGCCGGAGCCAAGAACAACCCCCTCGGATGGATCAAGATACCGATTGGTCTACCTTCGCTGATTCACGGCGGCAAAGCGCCCGCGAAGATTGGCACGTTTGCTTCGCATGGTTGCGTCGGTTTGACGAACCCGCAGATCAAAGACTTCGCGATGCGACTCGCGCACGCGGCGGACACTGAGATAAACGACGAGCAAGTCAATTCATATCTGGAAGAGAAGACCCGCACGCACGAGATCAAGTTGGAACAGACCGTTCCCGTCGAGCTTCGTTACGAGACGATCGTGGTGGAGGACGGAAAACTGCACATCTATAAAGATGTGTATGAGCAGAACACGAATACAGAAGAAAACTTGCGCCAGGTACTGCAAGCGCATGGGACAAGTTTGGAAAACCTGACCAACGAAGAGCGAACTGCCGCCTTGAATGCGCTTAAATCAGTTTCTAAGAAGAAGGTAGTGACGGTAGGACTCCCGTCACTAACACAGAAAGGTTATCCAGCGCCTGTCGAGTTGGATAATGGGAAGGGAACCCGACCGCAAACGGCCGCCAGCAACAAGCCTAAGCGATAGCAGCTTCGCAGGAATCGAGGACCGGCGCGTCTTCAACCGGCGCGCCGGCTTCGCCGTAGTAAGGCCGGCCATTCTCGATCGCTTCAAAGTATTCCTCGATCCGATCGAGCACTTCCTCAACTGAGTGCGAATGGTAAATCGACGTGCGAAACAGCGCACCGCCCTGCAAGCCTCGCGTAAACTGGCCCGCCAACTGCTTCATACGATTGATCGCAGGCGTCTCGGGCATGTCTTCGCGCAGCATGTCGAAGTACTCGTGCAGGATCGCTCGCTTGTCGGCGAGTGAAGGTTCGAAGATCGGACGTCCGCGCATCGCGTCTTCAATCTGACGAAAGATCCACGGGTTCGCCATCGCACCGCGTCCGATCAGCACGCCGTCGCAGCCAGTCTGACGAAACTTTTCAAAAGCGGCTTCGATCGTCGTGACGTCGCCACTGCCTGAAACCGGGACCTTCACCGCTTGCTTCACTTGCCTGACGAGGTCCCAGTCGGCGAGACCGCGATAGCCCTGTTCTTTCGTGCGGCCGTGCAACGCGATGTGTTCCACACCACAGTCTTCCGCGAGTTTTGCCGTCTCGACGGCGTTGATGGTGTGATCGTAAAAACCGGCGCGGATCTTCACCGTGAGCGGAATGGTGATCACTTTCTTGATCTCTTTGAGGATCGTTTCAAGCCGGCTATGGTCCTTGAGCAAACCCGAGCCGCCGCCGTGCTTGACGACTTTCGGCGCCGGGCAACCGCAGTTTACGTCGAGAATGTCGGCGCCTACTTCCTGGGCCATCTCCGCGGCCATCACCATGCGTTCGGGCTGTCCGCCGAAGATCTGGACTGCAAACGGCCGCTCGTCCTCGTAGAACCGCATCTGTCGCTTCGATTTCGGATTGCTGCGCGTCAGACCTTCAACCGAAATGAACTCGGAAACAGACAGTCCCACCCCGCCGCGCCGCTTCAACAAACGGCGAAACGACACATCAGTCACGCCCGCCATCGGTGAAAGGATTAAGGGCGGGTTGATCTCGACGTCGCGAATTTTGAACGGTTTGATTTCCAACATCACGGTTTTGGTTCATCGATCTGGAGACCATTAAGAAACTCGAGAAAATCCTGCTCATATTTTGGGAAAAGCTGCGTGCCCGTAAACGTCAAAAGCTGGATGCTTCCGTTTTTGCCGCCGTAATAGTACCCGTAGTAGCGGAAATGGATCCCTTTCACTGAGCCTTCCATCTTCATGCACAACACTTCCTTCCCGTTTACCACCCGGGTTTCCTCTAACACGATCTTAGTGTCAGACGCAGCACTTTTGGCATTCTCGAACGCGAGCTCTTTCAAGGTCGGCGTAGGCATGCCCAGCTCTTCGACAATAACTATCCCGTACCCATCTCCTCGCTTGAGTCTGAACTCAACTCGGCCTTCCTCGTCTTCCTGCGGCGAGCGAATCCACTTGGTTTCGTCGTACCAGACCGAGAAATCACCGAATTTTGCTTTATATACTGACTTGGCCCCTGCGGGCTTTTTCATAGCGGAGTCAGTCGGAGGGGGCCCCGCTTCCGTCGCGTACTTCCAGGTGCCGTCAGGGGAGAGAATCACGTCCTTGCCCGCCTCGGTACGAGCTTTGATCGGTGTCTGACAAACAGCACTCGTAACGATGCTGAGGAGTAGCAGCGAGGCGAAAAGTGAAGGAGGAATCATTTTCATTCTAGTGTCCAACATCAAGGTTTAATCGTCACAGGAGTTCCGACTGAAACTGAGTCGAACAACTCCTTCATGTCCTCATTCTCCAACGCGACACAGCCCAGTGTCCAATCGCTTGCCGCGCCGTGGCCGTGAATGTAAATCAAGCCCCCGAGTTTTGTGTGCTGCGGGGGCGTTGCTTTCCGACGGTGCGCCTCGACAATCGCATCGTACTGCGCTTTGGTGATAAGCCCGTCGCGCAACCCGCGTTCTGCATCTTCGACGTTTGGATAACTCAGGCCCAGCGACAAGTAGTAGGCGCTCTTATCGTTCTTTACGAAAACGTAGAAATCGCCTTCGGGAGTTGCGCCGTCACCTTCACGCTGCTTGTCGGCGATTGGATTGAAGCCGAGCCCAACACGATACGAGCGCACCAGTTTATGGACGGAATACAGTTCTAGTTTTCGGTCCTTCTTGTAGACGACGATGCGTGGCTTTGTGATGGGCTTTTGGAACCACGGATTAAAACCGATAACAAAAACCAGAACGAAAATAGCGCTGCGTGTTATCGGTATCAATCAGTGTTAGTTTTTCTTCTTTTTCTCATCGTCTTTGTCGCCGCTCTTTGCCGCCACTGGTGGCTTCAGTTTCAGGAGCGGTTCGACTGAGGCGCGATGAGATTCGGAGATCTTGATGAATGCTTCATTGCGAAGTTTCTGGAGGTAGTCTTCGCGCTCCTTCGGCTGTCGCTCCATCAACATCGCCTCACGAACGCGATTGTCGTTGAAGACCGCCGCCGAGCCGCCTGGAGTGCGCGTGTCGACCCGAAGTATCTGGTAGCCCTCGCTGGTCCGGATGGGCTCCGTCACGCCGCCCGGCTGGACACTCTTGATCGCGTTAACAAGATCTTCGCGTAGGTTCGGGACATCAAACTCGCCGACGTAACCTTTGTCTTCCGGCGCTGATCGCTTTCCGTTTTTCTCACGTTCGGAATTAGCCGCCGCCAGCGCGCCAAAATCGTTGCCCGCGCGTGCCTGCGCGATGATCTCCAATGCTTTAGCCTTCACGGCTGCTTCATCTTTGCCCGTCGTCGACAGGTAGATTTCCGATAGCTTCACGCTCTCCGGCTTGCGAAACTTGTCAGGATGGGTGTCGAAGTACTGCTTGATCTCGGCCGACGAAAATCCGAGATAGACACGCCGGTCGACCTCCTGCTGCAACACCGCCTGCTTCATCATCTCGGTGCGCATCGTGCGGCGAATGTCCTCGGGCTCGAGTTTGCTTTCGCGCATCGCCTGGTAGAGTTTTTCGATCGATGTAATGCCCTGCTCCTGCGCGATCTGCAACATGCGGCGATTGACTTCGGCCTCGATGTCGGCGGCGAGGTCGAGCTCTTTGCCCCGTTGCAGCAACAGAGTCTCGTTGATGAGCGTGGCGAGCAGCTCGGGGCTACGCTTCGCGGCTTCGGCTCGCGCCTGTTGTTCGGTCATGCCGTTCGCCACCAGCGCTTTGATCCGTTCCTCGGTCTCGCGCTTCAGCATCGAGAGGGTGATGACGTCGTCGTTCACCTGGGCGATTACCTCGTCGACGACGGTCATCTCGCCTTCCTGGGCGAAGACATTGGTGGTTGCGAAGCTCAGAACGATCGCGACGGCAAAGTATTTAATTAATTTCACAGGTACTCCTCAAAAACGGTTTTGGCCGTGGAATTCTAATCAGTGACCTTTATCTGGAGCAACACGTCGCGCGTGAACTCGAGAACGTTGTCCTGTTCATCTTCGTTCAGGATCAGCCGCAGGACGCCGCTCGGTGAAAACACTGAACCTTCACGACTGGCCACGAAATTTCCTAGTTTTTCCGGGGAAATTCGGGCTTTTTCGCTGAATTTCACCGCTATCCCGTCGGGTGTCTTATCTATCGAAACAAGCCCCAGTTCTTCCGCCGTCCGGCGCAACCGGGCATATGAAAAAAGTCTCTCGACCGGGTGCGGAATGCGCCCGTACCGGTCTTCCGTCTCCGTTCTGATGCTTTGCAGGGTCGCTTCGTCGCGCGCCGACGAGACTCGCTTGTACGTCCTCAGCCGCTGTCCCATGTCGGAAATGTACTCTTCCGGGATGGCCACATCGACGCCAAGATTGAGTGTGACGCTGGTCTCGTCCTCGACCTCTTCGCCGCGCATTTCCGCGACTGTCCGCTCCAGCATCTGGGTATAAAGGTCGAAACCCAGCGCCTCGAGGTGCCCCGACTGTTCCCCGCCCAGCAAGCTTCCGGCGCCGCGAAGTTCGAGATCCAGCGCCGCGATACGAAAACCGGCCCCCAGATCTGAAAACTCACGAATTGCTGCTAAACGACGGCGTGCAATGGGCGTGAGCTCCTGTTCGGCCGGTATCAGCAGATAGGCATAAGCCCGGCGGTTCGAACGTCCCACACGCCCGCGTAACTGATAGAGCTGAGAAAGACCGTAATGATCGGCGCGGTTTATGATGATGGTGTTCGCGCGGGGGATGTCTATGCCGTTCTCGATGATGGTGGTCGCAACCAGAACGTCATATTTGTAGTCGATGAAGTCGAGCATCACGCGCTCCATCTCCTTCTCGTTCATCTGGCCGTGTCCGATGGCGAGGCGCGCCTGCGGCACCAGGCGTTGCACGAGCGCCGCTACCGTCTCGATCGTCTCAACCCGATTGTGGATGAAAAAGACCTGTCCCCCGCGCGAGAGTTCGAGGTCGATCGCCGACTTGATCACGCTGTCGGAAAACTGGACCACTTGCGTTTGAATCGCGAGTCGATCGCGCGGGGCCGTTTCGATCAGCGACATGTCGCGCATGCCGCTGAGCGACATGTTCAAGGTGCGCGGAATCGGCGTCGCTGAGAGTGTCAAAACGTCAACGCGCTTTTTCAACTGCTTCAGCCGTTCCTTGTGGGCCACGCCAAAGCGCTGTTCTTCATCGACGACGACGAGCCCAAGGTCCTTGAAACGAACGTCTTTCGACAGCATTCGATGGGTGCCGATGATCACGTCGACCTCGCCCGACTCGACCCGCTTCACGACCTCTTTCTGTTCCTTCGCGGTGCGAAAGCGCGATAACAATTCGACCTTTACCGGAAAGGGCGCAAAGCGATTGCGGAAAGTGTCGTAGTGCTGGTAAGCGAGGATCGTCGTCGGCGTGAGCACTGCGGCTTGCTTGCCTTCCATTACGGACTTGAACGCCGCGCGCATGGCGACTTCCGTCTTGCCGTAACCCACGTCACCGCACAGCAAACGGTCCATCGGCACCGGCTCTTCCATGTCTTTCTTGACGTCTTCAATCGCCGTCTCCTGGTCAGGAGTAAGCACAAACGGAAATCCGTCTTCAAACTCCTGCTGCCACGGTGTGTCGGCGGCAAAGGCGTAGCCGCCGACGAGTTTTCGTTCCGCGTACAGACGAAGCAGTTCGTCGGCCATATCGCGCATGGCGCGTTTCGCTTTGGCCTTGGTTTTTTGCCAGCCGAGACCGCCGAGCCGATCCAGTTGCGGTTGATGACCTTCGGCGCTGGAATAACGTTGGACCAGATCCAGTCGTTCAACCGGCACGTAAAGCTTGGCTTCGTCGGCGTAGTACAACAGCATGAACTCGCCGGAGCTTGGGCCAAGATTGAGCGTTTGCAGTCCGCCGAAACGCGCGATGCCGTGGTCGATGTGCACGACGTAATCGCCCGGGCGCAGGTCGCGAAAATCGGAAAGAAACGCCGCGGCTTTGGAGCGGCGCCGGCGTCCTTCAGTGCGTGAAGTGCGATCCGCGGCGGCGCCGCGCCTGTCGACCGGCGTTGCCGTTTCGTCGAACACGTCCGACTCAACATGGACGATCAGTCGCGACCTGGGGAGTTCAAACCCACCGCTTACGCGACCGACTGTTACGACGACCGGAGTGGTTGGACCACCTGAAGCTTCGCCTGTCAGCGCCAGACGAGACTCGATCTCATAGTCCTTCAAAATCTCGACGATGCGCTCGGCCACGCCCAAACTCGGCATCACGAACAGTATTGTTTTGCCTTCTTCCGCGGCCCGATTCACGCCTGCCGCGAGGTCGGCGATGCGTCCGTGATAGCGCATCGCCGACTGCGCCTGCCAGTCGACTTCTACCGCCGTTTCCGCGATCGGAAAAAGAAACGCCGGCACTCGTGGACCACGCGGACGCCCGAGTTGTACCGCGGGCGCTTCCGCGTCTAACTGAAGATTTAGATCTGTTTCCGCCGCGACGCGGCCCAGTGCGCGGAGTTCGACTCGCTGGCGTGTCTGTATGAGTTCGCGAAGTTGTTCGACATTGAGGAACAGTTCTTCCGGCGTGAGGGCGATGTCGTCGGCCTGATCGATCTCGCGGTAGCGGTCGTTCAGCCGTTCATAAAAGTCGCCGACGTACGATTCGATCGCACTCGGTTCGTCGATGACGAGAACGACGTCCTGCAAGTGATCGAAAACAGTGGAGGTCGAGCTGGTCGTCAGACCGATCAGCCATTCCCAGCCGCCGAATGCCTCTCCTTCGTCGGCAAACGCGGTTCGATCTCTGAGAGAACGACTGTAACGTTCGTCGGACCACCGTTCGCGCGCGCCTTCGCTCCAAATCTGGAAGTCCATCGGCGTCACGGACCATTCGCGCATCGGTGGTACTTCGACTGCCTTCAGTTGGCCCGTGGACAACTGCGTCTCCGGATCGAATTCGCGCAACGAGTCGATTGTGTCGCCAAAGAATTCGATGCGGACAGGAGCTTCGCGGCCCGGCGGCCAGATGTCGAGAATGCCGCCACGCATTGAGAACTCGCCGACGCCTGCAACCGGATCTTCGCGCATGTAACCGGTCGCAAACAGTTTTTCTACCAACTCTTCGGGCGAATGGTCCTCGTCGCGCTTGAGCACGACGCCCGCGCGGGCGATCGCCTCCGGAGTTACAGTCTTGCGCGCCAGAGCACGAGCCGTCAGCAGGACGAAGTCGGGTTTTTGAAGATGTAAACGCCACAACGCGAGCGCGCGCTTCTCGAGTGTTTGTGCGTGTGGTGAGATGCCGGCATACGGATCGGTTTCCGACGCGGGAAGCACCAGAATCCCTGCCTCCAAGCTCTCCTTTTGTATTGTTTCTGCTTCGTGTGCCTCTTGTGGCTTTTGTGCCTCGTTGTGGTTAAGCGCGCCGTGCCAGAAACGAAGATCGCTTTCCCACGGTTCCAGGTCGCGAGTTGTTTGTGAAACTACGGCAAACGTTTTCCCCGTCTCGCGTTGCAGCGCGGCAACCGCGAGCGCGCGTGCCGAACCGGCAACCAATCCGCTGATCGAGATAATGCGCGCGTTTGCACGCAGCTCGGCGAGGAGTTGCTGATACTCGCGGGTCTCCGAGATCTGTTGCAGAGTTTGCTGTAGGGTCGTGGATTGTTGAATGGAACTGCTCACTTCTTCTTCATTCGTTCGATCAAAGCGCTCGTCGAAGCCCCGTCTACGAACGGCAGCGAGATCACCTTTCCGCCGGCCGCCTCGACTTCCTCGCGCCCGTGGATCTGATCGAGTTGATAGTCGCCGCCCTTGACCAGTACGTCGGGCAAAAGCTGCGAGATCAAACTGCGCGGCGAAATGTCGTCGAAGACGACGACGTAATTTACTTGTCGCAGTGCCGCCAGGATCTCCGCCCGTTCGTTTTGATCGAACACGGGTCTATCCGGGCCTTTCAATTCTCCCACCGTGCGGTCGCTGTTTATCGCGACCACCAGCGCATCGCCAAGCGTGCGCGCCTCCGCCAGGTAGCGCACGTGCCCGACGTGCAACAGGTCAAAGACTCCATTTGTAAAAACCAGCCGCGCTCCCGCTTCACGCAGGCGCTCACGCTCGACGAGCATCTCTTGGATGCTCAGAATTTTGGCTTTCATCCGTGGATAGAATCTAGCATGACAGCCACGAAGAGGCACAAAAGCCGGTGACATTCTGTGCCTTTTGTATTCTTCGTTGTGCCTTTTTGTGGCTATAATCACCGCTTTACTTTGGAGACGAGAAACTTGTCCATTCCATTCATTGAAGAGAACGATCAAACCAGCGCGCGGCGCGAGCACCTGGAAGCGCTGCGCGAGCTTGTCGGCAATGTTTATCCGAACAAGTTTGAGCGCACCGCGGTAGTCGAGCCCGGACGCGAAGACACGATCACGTCGATCGTCGAGAAGTTCAGCGGCTTTGAACCCAAAAAACGGGACGACGCCAGGCCCACCAGCGAAGAACTCGAGCTCGCGAACGAGCAGTTAAACCACTTTACCGTGCGGCTAGCGGGGCGTATCGCTTCACCGCCGCGTGTGATGGGCAAGGCGGCGTTTGTCCACTTGTCTGACGGTGTTTCGCGTTTGCAGATCTACCTGCGCAAAGCGGATTTCGCCGGAGTCAGTAACGATGCCGCCGGTGGCGAGGTCGACGGCTGGTCGCTGTTCCAGTTGCTGGATCACGGCGACTTTATCGGCGTCGAGGGTTATCTCTTCGTCACGAAAACGGGCGAGCTCTCGGTGCACGTTCAGAAGTTACAGTTCCTCTCGAAAGCTCTTTTGCCTTTGCCGGATAAAATGCATGGCATCCACGATCCCGAGATCAAGCAGCGCCAACGCTACGCCGATCTGATCGCCGGCAGTCTGAAGATAGACCAGGACGAGTCGCTGGGCTCGCGCGAAGTGTTTGAACGCCGCGCCGCCGCAATCAGAGAGTTGCGGCGAATACTCGAAGACCACGGCTACATCGAAGTCGAAACTCCGATGCTGACTCCGCTCGCGACCGGCGCCGTCGCGCGCCCGTTCAAAACGCATCACAACGCGCTCGATATCGAACTCTACGCGCGGATCGCGCCGGAGCTGTACCTGAAGCGACTGCTCGTTGGCGGCTTCGAAAAGGTCTACGAACTCAACCGCAACTTCCGCAACGAAGGCATTTCCAGTCGTCACAATCCCGAGTTCACGATGCTGGAGTTTTACTGGGCCTATGCCGACTCGAACGCGATGATGGACTTCTGCGAAGCGATGTTGCGGGCCGTGGTCTTCAAAGTGTTGGGCCATACGCATGTGACGTTCGGCAATCACAGCCTCGACTTCGGGCAGCCGTTTCGGCGCGTCGGCATGGAGGAGAGTCTCAAAGGGCTGGTTGAACCGGAACAGATCACGAACGACAACGTCGTCACTCTGTTCGAGGAACACGTCGAACCCGGGTTGATCCAACCGACGTTCATCACAAACTTTCCGAAACCGATTTCGCCGCTGTCAAAGGCGTCGCCTGCCAATCCGCTGGTGGCGGAGCGGTTTGAGTTGTACGTGGTTGGGATGGAGCTTGGGAATGGGTTCTCGGAGCTTAACGATCCGGTCGAGCAGTACGAGCGCTTTCGCGATCAGGTACGCCAGCGTGAGCGCGGCGATGAAGAAGCGATGGTGATGGACGAAGACTATCTGCGGGCTTTGTCCTACGGGATGCCGCCGGCCGCGGGGATCGGGATCGGGATCGATCGTCTCGTGATGCTGCTGGCTAACAAAACCTCGATTCGCGACGTGATCCTGTTTCCTCACCTGCGACCGGAACGCAAAAACACGGACTAGTTATTTCAGCTTGGCGCGCAACTCGGCGAGTCGCTGATCGGACCACGCGGGTTTCTGTCCCTGTTCGTGCATCAACGCGAGGTAGCGTTCCAGCGCGTCGAGCGCGCCTTTGTAGTCGCCCTGTTTCTCACGCACTCGAATCAGGTCGAGCAGAAACTGCGAGTTTGTCGGTACGTACGCGTTGATCGCGTGCACGAAAGCTGTTTCGGCGCTTTTCAGATCGCCCTTCAACTCATACGTTCGCGCCAGGTGAAAATAACTGAGCGGGTAGCGCGCGCCGTCGCGCTTGCTGACTGCGAGGAGATTACCGAGCGCTTCGTCGTAGCGCTTGAGATTGAGCAGGACGTAGCTGAGCTCGAGGTTCGCGGGTGCGAAATAACCACCCTGGCGTTCCAGTACGCGGTGATAGTTTTCCACTGCTTCCGTCATCTTCCCGCGTTCGGAGGCGCTGCGCGCACGCTGGAGAAAATCGAAGCTGGCGCGGTCGAGTGACAGCGCTCTTGGACCACGGACGGACGCAGTTTTTGGTTCGACTGATGCTGTTTTTGGTTCGACCGATGCCGCTTTGGGAGCCGTCTTTACGGGTGCAGACTCGACAACCGCAATTCTCTCGTCGTTACCGACGTTCGCGAGTGCTTGCGCGGCAGCATCGTGTTCCGGATCGATCGCCAGTGCCCGCTTCCACTCTCGTGCTGCCAGATCTCTTTGGCCGCGTGCCGCATAAAGACGGCCCAGGTTGTAGCTGGCCTCGGCGTAACGAAAACTCTCAATCTTCAGCGCACGGATAAACGACTCGTAAGCGTCGTCCCAACGGCCTTCACGCAACAAGAGCACTCCCATGTTGTTCAAGGCGCGCGAGTATTTTCCTCGACGTTGCGAGACGGCTTCACGGTAAGCGCGAAGCGCGGCTTCGGTTTCTCCGAGACGCGCGAACGAGTTTCCGAGATTGTAAAAGCCCTGCGGATCGAACGCGCCGGAGTTTGCGATCTGGTCCAACTCTTTCAGCGCCTCGGTCTTATGTCCGGATTCAACGAAGTGTTCCGCCAGCTTCAATTGCAAACGGATGCGTTCGGAATCGGTGGGAGCAGCAGCGATCTGCTGGCGCAAAGCGTCGACCGGATCCGTGTCTCCACTCTGCGCGGAAACGCCAGCCACGGTCAAACCGCAGATCAAAAGCAAAATTGCGATTGTCTTTTTCATGATTAACTCTGACGTGAATAAGCTACGACGGTGCCGCCAAACCCCACGGCCCAACCGCGCGTTTTATCCGTGAAGAAAACGCGTTCCAACGGGTGTTGTGTTTCACTGCGTTCGCTGGTCCAGTGCAATCCGCCATCGCCGGTGTGGATGATGGTTCCTTCGGCGCCGACCGCCCAACCTTCGCGGGCGTCGACAAACTTGACGTCAAACAGATCGACGTAAACGCCTGATTCCTGTTTCTGCCACGTTCGGCCCCCATTGGTTGTTTGATAGACGTTGCCGCCACTGCCGACGGCCCAACCCAGCCGGTTATCGACAAAAGACGCGGCCGTGAAGCGCACCGTCTTCTCTACCTGCGGCAACCGCGACTGGTACCACGTGTCGCCGCCGTCTGACGTCTGAATGATCGTGGCGCCCGCGCCGACGATCCAGCCGCGATCGTCGTCGACGAAGATTCCGCCTAACAACAAGCGGCGAGTCGGCGATGGCAACGGGGTCCAGGTCTCGCCGGAGTCGCGCGTCGTATAAATCAAACCATTTTCGCCAAACGCCCAACCGCGTCCTCCGCGGCTGAACACAGCGCGCACCAGTACTGAATTTACGTCGATGCCTTTCAATTCGACCCGATTCCAGTTTTCACCGCCGTCGGTGGTTCTCATCAGGAAGGTGCGAGGTTGTTCGTTTGTCTTCAGCTCGTGAATGTTTACTTCACAAACGAGCCAGCCGTTGTTGTCGTCGAGGAAGAAGATGTCGCGGACGATTGCGGTGGTCGGGGCGCTGCGCGTTTTCCAGTTCAGGCCGCCATCGTCAGTCCTCAGCAACGTTCCCTTGCTACCGACGGCCCAGCCACGATTGTGATCGAGAAAGAAAACTGAACGGAGCCAGGCCATCGTACCGGCCTTCTGGCGGACCCAGGAACCGGAACCGGTCTGGGCCGCCGCCGGCATCGCAAATGAAAGGAGAACGAGGGAGATACCAGCAAGCCGTCTCATCTGCGTTTAGTAGCCAAGGCCAAAAATGCGGGCAAAGCTGACCACATTGGCAAGGCCCATGATCGTCTGGAACTTCTTCAACTTGTTTCCGGGAACGAAGACCTGGTCACCCGGTGCGAGATAAAAGTTGTCGGCGGCCTGGCCTTTGTAGATCGCCGACACGTTGACCGTGATCGGATCCAATTGGCCGTCAGCCTTGCGACGCAGCACACGGATCTTGCTCTTGTCGCCCGTATTCAACACGCCACCTGCTTCGGCGATCGCTTCGGTCACCGTCAGGCGGCGGTTCATGAGACGAACGCCGGGCTGGAGCACGTCGCCGATGATGCTGTAGCGATAGGACGCTGCTTTCTCCAACGTGACAGTCACCTGCGGATCGATGATGTATTCGTCGTACTGCTTCTCGATAATGCGCGCGACTTCTTCGGGTGTTTTGCCGTTGACGAAAACTCCGCCGGGGACGAGTTGCAGCGAGATGCGGCCACTGGGAGGCACGGTGATCCCTTTGCGCGTGTATCTTTCCTGGTTGAACACTTCGACTGAGATGACGTCTTCCGGTCCGAGCCGATAGGTGCTGAAAAAGTTATTGTAGAACGGGTTGATCGCTGCTTCTTCTTCAGACATCTGCTCCTGGCGATTGGTCACGATCTCGTTCGGCATGTCAGCCGGGCGCGACTTCGTGTCGTCAGGCTCGAGGCGGTCGCCGTTAACGGGCTTCTTGTTCTTGTCCTGGGTGGTCGACGCCGTCCGTGGTCTCTGCTTCTGCGGATCGGTTTGTTCCTGCGCGAAAGCAGACGTCGTCACGATGAGCAGCGCCGCAATCGCCAGCGCCATCAGTTTGCTGTTATTCATCATCTCAACCTCCTGTGAGATCTCAGATCTGAGATCTGAAATCTCAAATTCTCACTGGGCGCCGCGCCCAAACAAAATGATCTTGATCGTCTCAAACAATATGATCGCGTCAAACACCAGAGTATGGTTCTTGATATAGAAAAGGTCGTACTGAAGTTTCTGGCGCGCGTCTTCAATCGAGGCGCCGTAGGGATACTTGATTTGCGCCCAGCCGGTCAGTCCCGGCGCGATGAGATGGCGTTGTTCGTAGTACGGAATTTCATCCGCGAGCTGGGCCACAAAGTGTGGACGTTCGGGCCGCGGGCCGACGAAGCTCATCTCGCCGCGCAGGATGTTCCAAAACTGCGGAATCTCGTCTATGCGAACCTTGCGCATGATGCGGCCGACGCGCGTTGTGCGGTCGTCGCCTTTGCTGGCCCACACGGGACCGTCTGCTTCCGCATCCACTCTCATCGAACGAAACTTGATCAACGTGAACACTTTGCCGTTCTTGCCGACACGCTCCTGCTTGTAGAAGACTGGACCACGCGAATCGAGCTTGATCAGGATCGCCGTCACGATAACGATCGGCAGCGAAAGCAACGCGCCAACCAACGCCGCGGAGCGATGCACAATCGTGCGTGAAATCGAAGAAAACCTGGCCTTGCGTCCCGGTCCGGTGAAGATCAACCACGACGGACGAATCATCCCCAGCGACACGCGCCCGGTGATCCGTTCGTAGAACGAGGCGCCTTCTTCGATCGAAACGTGCCCGGCTAGACTCAGTTGCAGAAGTTTGTCAGTCGGAAACTGTCCGCGCCGCTCACCCATCGCGACCACGATCCGATCGATGTTCTCTTTCTTGACGATATCGCCAAGGTGATCGGTCAAACCAATGACGCGCGGGTTGATCAAACTCTTGCCCAAAAGCTCGGAGTCAGTGCCGACGAAACCTGCGATGCGATAACCCGCGTCGGGACGGCTCAACACCTCGCGCGCGATCTCCACCGCCGAATCTCCCGACCCGACGATAAGGATGCGTTCGCCGAAATCCGGGTGGCCCAAAAACCAGTGAATTGAAACTCGCCATGCCACCATCAAACCGAGCGCGAGTGGCAAAGCGATCAGTGAAACGCTGCGGCCCAACATGAGGGCGGGAAAGAAATAGAAGGCCAGCGCGAGTGCGATCCACCCCAGACCGAGCGCCTGGATCAACCGCAGCACCAGTTCGCGCCGATCGTGCATGACGATGAAGTCGTACAGATCGAAGAGGTAGAAACCTGCGAGACAAAAGAACGTCGCCAGGGCAGCCTTCCACAAGCCGTTCTTATCGAGCAGCTCAAACGACGCGTCTTCGACGCCGACGCGCAGGTAGACAGCCGCGATAATCGAGCCGAAGACCAACACCGCTTCGGCGACGATCAGCAACAGCGTACGTCCATTTAGCCGCAACACTCTCAATTAACTACCGCAACCTCCTCTGCGCGATGTTCCTGGGCCAATTCCTTCTTGTTCGAACCGTTAACCTGCGGTTCGCGATTGCTGTAGCGATACTGGTAGTAGTAATTGGTTGAATCGGGCTGTTCTCCGGCACGGTTGAGCACCACACCCAACATCTTTTCGCGCGGAATCTGTTCGAGCAGTTTGTCTACGACCGAATAGCGCGTTTTGCCGGCGCGTACGACCAGCATTGCGCCGTCAGCGCGCGACATCAGCACGTTCGCGTCGGTGAAGATCCCCAACGGCGGAGCGTCAATGATGATGTAGTCGAACATGCGACGCGCTTGCGCGAGCACCCGCTCGTAAGTGGGACCGGAAAGCAACTCGGCGACGTCGTCTCTGGGTTTTCCTCCCGGCAACAGGTGCAGGCCAGCCGGATCGAGACGGACGATCGCGTCTTCAAGACGAAGCTTGTCCCCGAGCACTTCGGAAAGACCTTCGCGCGCATCGATGCCGAAATAGTCGGTAGCGCACGGGCGACGCAGATCGCTGTCGATGACGAGCGCGCGCACGCCTTCAGTTTGCGCAAGCAACCAGCCGAGGTTGAGTGCAGTCAGCGTTTTGCCTTCGGCGATACCGGCGCTGGTGACCACCAGCGAACGCATCTGCAACCGCTCGCCGGCTTGCAGGATGCGGGTCCGTAGCGAACGAAATTGTTCGCAGTAGGCCGAACGCGGCTGGCTGACCGCGACGAGATGTGGTTCGACGCGCGCAGGAGAAATGTCATAGGTGACAAATCCTCCGGCGCGCGCCGGACCGGCAGCGTCCAAAGTTGCCCCAGCATCACGCGAAGCAATTCCGCCGGGGAGTG